>NZ_BRCZ01000004.1:0-553861 GCF_023708065.1 Pseudoalteromonas sp. NCCP-2140
CCCCTAGCCCCTAGCCCCTAAAACCTCTCCCCTCACAATCTCTGAGCCTTTACTTAGCGCATTGAGCTTGGCGCTTGCTATGTGGCGAGGGAGGGGCGCCATACCGCAATTTGTGCATGGGTAGAGCTTGTCGGCATCAACATATTTCAGGGCTTCGCGTAATGTCTGTGCTACCTCATCAGGGGTTTCAATTTCATTGCTTGCTACATCAATGGCACCAACCATCACTTTTTTGCCGCGTATGAGTGCTAATAGCTCAATGGGCACGCGAGAGTTGTGACACTCCAGTGAAATAATATCGATATTCGACTTTTGAAGTTTTGGGAATACTTCTTCATATTGACGCCATTCATTGCCCAGTGTTTGTTTCCAATCAGTGTTAGCTTTGATGCCATAGCCGTAGCAAATGTGCACAGCAGTTTCGCACTTTAAGCCTTCGATTGCTCTTTCTAGGCACTTAATGCCCCAGTCATTTACATCATCGAAGAACACATTAAACGCAGGCTCATCAAATTGAATAATATCAACACCTGCAGCTTCGAGCTCTTTCGCTTCTTGATTGAGGATTTTGGCAAATTCCCACGCCAGTTGTTCACGGCTTTGATAGTGGGCGTCATACAAGGTGTCGATCATGGTCATAGGCCCTGGCAACGCCCATTTTATAGGTTGCTTGGTTTGCGAACGTAAAAACTTGGCGTCTTCAACAAACACGGGTTTGCTGCGTGACACCGGGCCAATCACACTTGGTACACTGGCTTCGTAGCGATTACGAATGGTCACTGTTTTACGGTTCTCAAAATCAACGCCATTTAAGTGTTCGATAAAGGTCGTTACAAAGTGCTGGCGGGTTTGCTCGCCGTCGCTCACGATATCAACGCCAGCTTGTTGTTGCTCTTGTAAGGCAACACGCAGCGCGTCTTGTTTGCCGTCGATAAGCCCTGCGCCTTGCAATTTCCAAGGCGACCATAAGGTTTCAGGCTCAGCAAGCCAAGCAGGTTTTGGTAAGCTGCCAGCTGTCGATGTGGGTAATAACTTTCTCATTTTTACTCTCTTTAAATCGCGTAGTTAGCAGACCATTTCTCAAGCACTGATTGATAAGGCTTAATAAAGTGCTGCTCAGTAAATTTACCTTGTGCAATCGCAAGTTGGCTGCGCTCTTCACGGTCGTAAACAATTTGCGTGATCGAGTGATCGGCGTTTCTTAAATTTGGTTGATAGCAACTACCCGCCACGGCATTGGCATTATAAATTTCTGGACGATAGATTTTCTGGAATGTTTCCATGGTGCTAATCGTGCTGATCAACTCTAAGTTGGTGTAATCGTTCAGCAAGTCACCAAAGAAATAAAACGCCAGCGGAGCAACTGTGTTTGGTGGCATAAAATAGCGTACCTGCAAGCCCATTTTTTTAAAGTATTGCTCGGTTAATGACGACTCATTTGGTTGGTACTCAGCACCTAAAATTGGGTGTTGGTTTTCTGTGCGATGGTACGTTTTGTTATCAGACACGCTTAAACAAATAACCGGTGGTTTTTTAAAGTGCTGTTTGTAAGTCTCTGAGTCAATAAAGTATTTAAAGAGTTTACCGTGTAAGTCACCAAAGTTTTCGGGAATGCTAAATTCGTTTTTCGCTTTGTTATGATCAAGCAGCAGTACACTAAAATCATAATCGCGCACGTAAGATGAAAAGTTATTACCAACAATACCTTCGATACGTTCATTAGTTTGGTGATCAATGATATTCGTTTTTAGTACTTCAATTGACGGGAATGCCTCTGCGCTTTGTGCAATTTCTAAATCAACAGAAATGATCTCAAGCTCTACTGAGTAGCGGTTGCCTTGCGGGTTATCCCAGTTTGCTAGCGCATTAAAGCGACTATCAATCATTTTTAATGCGTTACGTAAATTCTGCTGGCGACTTTCACCACGAGCTAGGTTCGCAAAGTTTGTGGTAAGTCGTGTGCTATTTGACGGATGATAATTTTCGTCGAAGCAAATGCTTTTAATTGTAAATCTGAAATCGTTGTTCATGGCAATGTATCCAAAAGTCCTGAAATAAATGATTGCTGCTCACCTTCCTTAAATCGCTAGGTCATTAACCTTAGGTTGCTCTGCAGCGGTAATAAATTTATACGTTCTTACGATCATGAAGAAAAACGTTTTTATTTCAGGTAAAACATGAGGCAGATTCATAAATATTTGCTGTTTTAGTAAAACATTTAAGAAGGGATAGTGAAAAAATACTTTAAAGCTATTTTAGACGTCTGGATTTCTAAATTCATTTGTTGGAGTTGCAGTAATTTCATATAAAACGTGAGTAATATTCAATACTTAACAGGACTTTTGAGAGCAACCCCGTACTTTATTGTTGTTATACTCGTCTTCCTAAATCAACAACACAGACAAATATAATGAATGAATTAATCTTGCTTATTATTGCTTGCGCCATACTTGGTAGCGGAGTGGGCTTTTTAGCTGGGCTATTAGGAATTGGTGGAGGCCTAGTAATTGTGCCTATTTTAAGCATGATCTTGCTGCATTTTCAGGTGTTACCCGAAGAGCAAGTGGTGCTGGTGGCGATTGCTACATCGCTTGCCTCAATTCTTTTTACTTCAACGTCATCAGCTATCGCTCACCACAAAAATGGTAATGTGCCTTGGCAATTGGCTCCGTGGGTTATGACTGGGGTTGCACTAGGTGCACTTATCAGTGGCTTTTTGGCTTCGCTATTACCCGCAAATGTGGTGCGAATTGTATTCGCTGTGAGTGTGGTGCTTATTGCATTAAAAATGATTTTCAGCAGTAAAAACGACAGCCAATCAACATGCTCGCTACCTAATAAAGGCCTTTTAACATTTTATACAAGCATCACAGGGGGTCTTTCTGCCATGATAGGCATTGGCGGTGGTGCAGTACTTGTGCCGTTACTGACGTTTTTCTCGGTCGATATGAAAAAAGCTATTGGCTGTGCTTCGGTGTGCGGTATTGTCATTGCGCTATTTGGCTCAGTGGGTTACATCAGTTCTGGCAGTCAGTATTTTACATTAAAAGAAGGCTTTGCTGGTTTTGTTTATTTGCCAGCCTTGTTTGGCATTGTGTGTACTTCGTGGTTTACCGCGCCATTAGGTGCAAAAGCAACGCATCATTTACCTGTCTCCACCATCAAAAAGATCTTTGCGGGGCTGTTGGTTATTATGGCTGTAAATATGCTAGCTAAATAGTGTTAACGTATTAATTCGACAACACGAAAGTCGTTTGTTAATGTCAGTTAAGCAGTTTTTAGGCTGCTTAACTGCCTTTTTTCGAAAGCTGTAGGCGCTAATTAAGGACTATTTTTTAAGGAAAATGTTATGGAACGCAGGTGCTTTCAAGCGAGTAAAAAAACACTAAGCTCTTTATTTGTTGCTCTATCGCTAATGGCTTTGCCAGTGACTGCTGAGCCTACAAAGCCACTCGAAACTCACCATGCTTTAATGAGCCAAGTTCTCAATGCAAACCAACAAGCTCCCCTTACAGGTTTTGCACTTCATGTGATTGTTGATGATGGACATGCTTTTTCAACCGTAAAGCAAAGTAAAGAAAATGCGCCGCAAGTTATTAACCCAAATAGTTTATTTAGAATTGCCAGTGTGACCAAAACCTTTACTGCGGCAACGGTGCTACGTTTGCACGAGGAAGGAAAACTAAGCCTTGATACAACGCTCGATAAGTTAATTTCTGATGACTTTTATGCGCTTCTTGAAAGCGATGGTTATGCCCTTGATAAAATGACGCTTAAGCAAGTGCTGAGTCACACGGCAGGGTTATACGATCACGGCCAAAGCGATCAGTATTTAGCTGGCATAATGGCGAATCCGCAGCAAGATATTACGATGCGCGAGCAAATTAAAGGGTGTGTAGAGTGGGGCGACCCAGTTGGTAAACCTGGTGAACGTTTTTCATATTCAGATACCGGTTATGTGTTACTCGGCCATATTATTGAAAGAGTGACAGATTTACCGCTACCTGAAGCGGTTCGCCAATACTTAAGTTTCGATAAAAATCATATCGAAAATGTGGTCTGGGAACGTGGTGATTCGTTTGCCGTGGATGAATCTCGACGCGTACATCAATACTTGCATGGCACCGATACTTTTAATTGGAGCCCAACTGTCGATTTATATGGTGGTGGTGGGCTTGTTGCCAGCCCAATCGGTATGGCTAAATTTTATCAGGCTTTATTTTCAGGTAAGGTCTTCAAACATCCAGAAACGCTCAAACTCATGCTCTCGGATAAAGGCTTACCAGCAGATAGCCCTTACCGTTTAGGTGTATTTGCAAAAGAATATAACGGCACCTTGGTTTATCAACATGGTGGCTTTTGGGGCACTTTGGTGATGTATGAGCCAACAACGCAGGTGGTGGTCGCAGAGGCTGTTACTCAGCAAAAAGACTACGCCCAGCTTGAAAAAGTAATGAGTGGCTATTTAATTTTACAAGCAAAATCAGCACTCTAAACACGCCAAAATCTAAGCTGGCGCACAGATGCGCCAGATCCTTTCTTAGTTCAACTTTAGCTAAGTCATGTCATTATAGAAGATAAATGACTTGCGTACTTCATATAACAAAAATATTATATAACTAAATTGTTATGGAGTGAGTCGTGAAAGTTCTCTTTTTATGTACAGAAAATTCAGCCCGTTCAATTATGGCTGAGGCGTTGCTTAAACATCACGGTAAAGGTGAGTTTGAGGTGTTTAGTGCGGGTACTGAACCTTATGCGGTAGACCCTCGTACGCTTGCGGCGATTGAGCATTTTGGCTTAAAAACCGATGACTTACACTCAAAGCACTTAAATGATGTAACTAACCTGCATTTTGATTATGTAATTACATTGTGCGACAAAGCAGCAAAAGAATGTGCAAACCGCGTTGATGGTACACATTGCCTTGCATGGGATTTTATCGATCCTAAAACTCGCCCAGAACCTCACGCTTTTGAAAAAACCTTGCAAGAGCTCAATGAGCGAATTAAACAGTTTGTGCAATCCCAAAACAAAGAAAAACCAGCATCGATTTCGCCAACCACATTTTATAAAGCGCTTGCCGATGGTATTCGTTTAAAAAGCTTATTGCTTATCGCCGTTGAGCAAGAGGTTTGCGTATGCGAACTAATGACGGCACTTAATGAGCAGAGCCAGCCAAAGGTTTCAAGGCATTTAGCGCAACTTAAAAAACAAGGCATTTTGTCGGATAGAAAACACCAGCAGTGGGTGTTTTACTCTTTAAACCCGACTCTACCTATGTGGATGAAGCAAACAATTACCTCGACCGTGGTAAACGAACCGAATTTCATAGAAAACGAGTTAGCAAGGCTAAATGCGATGGGGGATGATCGCCCAACCCGTGTTGCTCGTTGCTGCAATTAAGGACTGAAAATGGGTGTTTTTGAACGATATTTATCTGTATGGGTTGCTGCTGCTATCGCCATCGGTGTGGCGCTTGGGGTGATGTTTCCGCCTTTATTTGAGCTAATAGCAAAAGCCGAAGTGGCCCATGTAAACATTGTTGTTGCACTGTTTATTTGGGTAATGATATACCCGATGATGGTGCAAGTTGATTTTTCAACGATTAAAGAAGTCGGTAAGAATCCTAAAGGGCTGATGCTCACTTTAATCATTAACTGGCTTATCAAACCGTTTTCAATGGCCGCATTAGGTTGGCTATTTTTTGAAGGGTTATTTGCTGATCTCGTTAGCCCTGAAACGGCGCAAGAATATATTGCTGGGATGATTTTGCTTGGTGTTGCACCTTGTACTGCAATGGTGTTTGTGTGGTCACAACTGACTAAAGGCGATGCAAATTATACCTTAGTGCAAGTGTCTGTGAACGACATCATTATGATTTTTGCTTTTGCACCAATTGCGGGTTTACTGCTGGGTGTATCTGATATTCATGTGCCTTGGCTTACACTGATGATTTCGGTTGTGCTGTATGTATTGCTGCCACTCGTTGCCGGGGTCTTAACACGAAAAGCTCTTAATAATTCAGCACAAAATGAGGCTGCTGTGCAGTCATTTTTAGAGAAAATTAAACCTTACTCAGTTATTGGTTTACTGGCCACAGTAGTCTTGCTGTTTGGGTTTCAGGCGAACACGATTTTAGCCCAACCGCTTAACATTGTACTGATTGCCATCCCGCTTGTTTTGCAAACCTACGGTATTTTTGCAATCACTTATTTCATTGCGTTAAAGCTTAGGCTTAAGCACAACATTGCGGGCCAGCATGTTTAATTGGTACTTCTAACTTCTTTGAGTTAGCGGTCGCAGTGGCTATTTCATTATTTGGTTTGCACTCGGGCGCAGCATTAGCAACCGTTGTTGGGGTGTTGGTCGAAGTACCTGTAATGCTGTCGTTGGTTGCAATCGTTAATAAAACAACACATTGGTTTAAAGAGTAATTGGGGAATCATAATGCAATCACATCCATTTGATATTTTACAGCTAGAAACTGGGGCATTTATTTTTACTCCTTGCCCTGGCACAAAAGGCGTTGGCTTATCACAGTCTGTTGCTGATCTAAAAGCGGCAGGTGCAAAAGCCATTATTACTCTAATGTACGATGAAGAGCTTGTTAAAAATGGGGCGCAGCAGCTTGCAATCGAATGTGAGCAAGCCGGTCTTAGCTGGTTTCAATTACCTATTGTTGATGATGACGCGCCAAGCGAAGCGTTTAGTTTAGCTTTCAACAAACACCTTAACGAGATTCTTGCCATCATAAAAAGCGGTGGTAGTGTGGCTGTGCACTGTAAAGGCGGCTCAGGCCGTACAGGCTTAGTTATTGGTTTATTAATGCATGAGCTTGGCTATGCTAAAAACGACATAGTTAATCAAGTGCAGGCTATTCGCCCTAAATCGTTGCATAACCCAGTACAACGTTCATATTTCGACAACTTTCAAAAAGTAGGAGCTTAACAATGGCAATTAAAGTAGGCATTAATGGTTTTGGCCGTATGGGTCGTTTATCGCTAAGAGCAGCGTTTGCATGGGACGACGTTGAGTTTGTGCAAATTAATGACCCAGCGGGTGATGCAGCTACATTGGCTCACTTACTAAAGTATGATTCGGTACACGGTATTTGGCCTCATGAGGTTGAAAGTAACGACAACGCGGTGATCATCGATGGTCAGGTGATTAACGTCACACAAAATAAAGCGATTGCAGACACTGATTGGTCTGGTTGCGATATTGTTATTGAAGCCTCTGGCGTGATGAAAGAAAAGTCACTACTTCAGGCTTATCTTGACCAAGGTGTGAAGAAAGTCGTTGTTACTGCCCCCGTAAAAGAAGACGGTGTGCTTAATATAGTGATGGGTGTAAACGATGATTTATACGACGTAGATCAGCACGATATTGTTACAGCAGCATCATGCACTACCAACTGTTTAGCGCCTGTGGTTAAAGTTCTGCAAGAAAAAATTGGTATCAAACATGGTTCAATGACCACTATTCACGATATCACGAATACGCAAACGATCTTAGATGCGCCGCATAAAGATTTACGCCGTGCTCGCGCATGTGGCATGAGCTTAATTCCAACTACAACCGGCTCTGCAACGGCGATCACACATATTTTCCCTGAACTTAAAGGCAAATTAAATGGCCACGCAGTTCGTGTGCCTTTAGCAAATGCATCAATCACTGACTGTGTGTTTGAAGTTGAAAAGCCAACCACCGCTGAGCAAATTAACCAATGGATGCAAGAAGCCGCAGCAGGTGAGCTAAAAGGCATTTTGGGCTATGAAGAAAAGCCACTTGTTTCTATCGATTACAAAACTGATCCACGCTCAAGCATTGTTGATGCGCTATCAACCATGGTTGTGAACGAGACTCAAGTTAAGCTGTATGTTTGGTACGATAACGAATGGGGTTATGCAAACCGCACCGCTGAACTTGCCCGTAAAGTTGCGCGATCACTACAAGGTTAAAAGCAATGACGCGTTTGGCTAATCTTCCCGCTGATATAAAGCAGTACTTAATTGTCACTGGGAATTACTGGGCATTTACGCTAACAGATGGCGCATTGAGAATGCTGGTGGTACTGCATTTTCATGCGCTTGGCTACTCGCCTTTGAGTATTGCCATGCTGTTTTTGTTTTATGAGATTTTTGGTGTTGTCACTAACTTAGTGGGCGGCTATTTAGGCGCAAGGCTTGGTTTAAACAAGACCATGAACATTGGCCTTGCCATACAGGTTGTAGCCTTGTTCATGCTGGCAGTCCCTCCTGAATGGCTGAGTGTTGCCTATGTGATGTTAGCGCAGGCGCTGTCGGGCATTGCAAAAGATCTCAATAAAATGAGCGCTAAAAGCTCAATTAAAATGCTGGTTGCCAGTGGCCAAGAAGGCACCTTGTTTAAATGGGTGGCGATACTTACGGGCTCTAAAAACGCATTAAAAGGTGTGGGCTTCTTTTTAGGTGGCTTACTTCTCACATTAATATCGTTTAAAGGTGCCATGCTAACCATGGCTGCTACTTTGCTGGTGGTGTGGTGTTTTAGTCTTTATGCACTTAAAAATGATTTAGGCAAAGCCAAAAACAAACCTAAGTTTAACGAGATATTTTCAAAAAGCAGTTCAATCAATATCTTGTCGGCAGCAAGGTTGTTTTTGTTTGGTGCGCGTGATGTTTGGTTTGTAGTTGCACTACCGGTGTTTTTATCGCAAGCCTTTGGCTGGGATCATTGGACAGTGGGGGCTTTTATAGCTGCGTGGATCATTGGTTATGGGATTGTGCAATCTTTTGCACCTAAAATCATTAAGCTTAATAAGCAAACATCACCAAGCGCAGAAACAGTTAAGTGGGCATCCTTGCTTGCTGTAGTCACCTTAGCCATTGCCTTGGCTATTGGTTTTGACTGGGCAGTAAAACCAATGCTGATAGGCGGACTGATGTTATTTGGTGTGCTATTCGCGATTAACTCATCTTTGCACAGCTACTTAATTGTTAGCATGGCTGATGCCGATGGCGTATCACTCGATGTCGGGTTTTATTATATGGCCAATGCCATGGGACGCTTAATTGGTACTGTGTTGTCGGGCTTAGTGTTTCAGGTGTATGGCTTAGCAGCCTGTTTGGCTATATCACTGTTATTTATTGTTATTACCGCTCTTATTTCGACTAAATTACCAAAACAAATTTAGTTAAATCTAAACACGCCCTACAAAAGTAAGCCTTCTTGCTTACCTTTGTTCATGCATAGCATCAGAAATAATAAAATCAGTCACCTTCAGGCTTGAAAAGCTCTTCGAGCATTGGCTGTGGGTTGTTTAAAAATGCCTTTGTAATTTGGTAATGTTCAGTATCCTCATAATTTATCTGTTCAATACCTTGTGCTCCCACTTGGTAGATCCTTGCGCCTGGGTACGCCATTAAAATTGGTGAGTGTGTGGCAATAATGAACTGAGAGTTTTGTTCAATTAGTTGAAACATGCGACTTAAAACTGCCAACTGCCTAGAAGGAGAAAGTGCGGCCTCAGGCTCATCTAAAATGTAAAGCCCATTACCGGAAAAACGGTTTACCATTAGCGCTAAAAAAGATTCGCCATGTGATTGGTGATGAAGGGATGTACCACCATAGGCATCTATCAGTTTAGGCTCCCCAGAAAATCCCATATCTAAGTCATCAATGTTTGATGCAACGTTATAGAAGCTTTCTGCTCGCAAGAAAAAACCATCTTTGTATCTCTTAAACGATTTTGAGAGTAGCAAGTACTTATGAAGCTCTGAATGCGATTGCTGAGTTTGAAAGTTAAAGTTTTTAGAGCCACCTTCGGCGTTAAAACCCAACCCGATAGCAATTGCTTCTAAAAGAGTCGATTTCCCAGAACCATTTTCACCTACAAATATTGTTACATGTTTCGAAAAGTCTATTTCAAAGAGCTGATTAACCGCAGGAATAGAGAATGGATATGTATCAAAAGAGAAAACGTGATCTCGTTTAAGTGTCACCTTTTGTAGATACGGTAATGCGTCCATACACAATATTCCTAATAAAGACGAACTAGACCCCTTAATAGGCTCTGGTAACTTTCTAACTTTAAGTTTTCACCTGTTTAAAGCAAACGAAGCGAAACCGCAGTTAAGCAGTGAAAATGGCTGTAATGAGCCTAAAGTTCATTATTCAGGCTCAAGATAGTAATTTAAATTTCTGTGACTTCAGGTAGCTTATATGTTCTGTCTAAAATACTTTCGCCAGGCCTGTAAACTCGCATGAGAAAGTTCCAGCCTTGAGTAATATCAGCTCTATTAGCTTGATCGCCACAAGCTTGTTCTGAGCCGAAAAATGCGGTGAATGTTCCATTTTCGTTTAGGGTAACATTACGATCATTAATTATGTTGTTCGTTGATTTCATGAAGCCATCATCACCATAAACAGTAATAGACCAAAACGCATCATTATCAGGTACTTCGTATGTTGCAGAATAGCACTTACTTGGATCGGCAGGGCCTGTATAGTTTATATAAACAGCGTCTTTTTCAGGAAATAGGCCCCAAGCACCTGCCACTGCTAAGTGGCGGCTTTGTTCGTTAACTTCTCCTTTTTTGCCCATCCAATCAGCTTCGTATTGTGCGAATTTTTGAAACTCTTTTTCATAATCGGCGCGAAGTTTAAGCATTGATGGCTTATCCCAGTCAGGCTTTGGAAAAGTGTCATTACTATTTGTAGAAATGATAATTTTCTTTTGTAATTCATTTACAAGAGCAACATCAGCAGGGTCATTTGGAGCAAGAAGCTGGATCCTTTGAATAACTGCCTGATACTTTGTTGTGTTAGGTAAAGCATGGGTTCCTGATTCATAAAATACCGCTGTTGCGTAGTGATCATTATCAACAACATAGACCGAGAAATATCGATCATCAGGAAACTCAGGAATTGTTACAGTAGCACCTCCTTCAGTATCTACTACAGCGCCTGCATACAGAGTATCTTTATTCATTCTCACTACACTTTGCTGATCCAGTGGCGTTGGTTCAGTGATGTAAAAGAACTCATTGATTTTACCGCCTGCTCTTAGTTGAAAGTCGAAAAATGAAAAGTCATCTTCAGCTCTTATGTAGTTTTCTGGAGTG
Organism: Pseudoalteromonas sp. NCCP-2140; assembly: GCF_023708065.1. Classification (NCBI taxonomy): domain Bacteria; kingdom Pseudomonadati; phylum Pseudomonadota; class Gammaproteobacteria; order Alteromonadales; family Pseudoalteromonadaceae; genus Pseudoalteromonas; species Pseudoalteromonas sp. NCCP-2140. The sequence continues at coordinate 11,109 of NZ_BRCZ01000004.1, forward strand.
ACTAATTTTTGCGTGCTTTTAATAGTAGAACTTGCAGTTTTTATATCTTCAGAATTTGTTGTTTCTGTTTTATTATCGCCACAGCCAGCAAGGGTAAGACCGGCAATTATAAACATCGATGTATTGAGTATGAGGCGCATTCGATGATCTCCATATTTTGCATAAACTTAAGTAAAGGGATTATTTTTCGAACAAAAAATAATCTAGCAAGTTAATAACTTTAACTCAATGTTTGGGTACAAAGTTGTTAGTTTGTTTGATCGCCATCATGATTTTAGGCTGCCATATTTAGAAGTTTAGCTTCGCTTTTATTATTGTTTTCTTGTAACTTACTTAGCAACAAGAGTGATAAGTAGGTTGTTATGTCTGGGTATGCTTTTATTAGACAACGGAAAAAGCCACTTTTAACTGTGGCTATGGCATTAGTATGCGTAATATTTATTAACAGTTACGACTCTCAAAAAACTGCTTCATTAGCTACCAGTTCAGAACTATCGAATAATAAAATAGCTACGCAGCAAGTTGACGCACAAGTGAGCATGCCCGCTACCAAGCTTGAAACGAGTTTGTTAGCTGATGAATCAGCTGAGCAAGGGAGTGAAGTTAATGACAGCCGTGAACTTATTATCAAAAACACGCCAAATTGGCGTTTTGATGGCGTGTTTCTAGACCATTTTACAGAGCTAAAGCAACGTGCTCAGCAAGGTGATGTGGAGGCTAACTACCTCATCGCGCAAAACCTTAAGTATTGTTTTAATGCGCCTTTAGATGAACAGGTCCTGGAAGTAAAGTTGGCTGAAATCTATGAGTTTAGTGATGCTGGCGAGATACAAAGCCGTGTTTTAGATAAATATGAGTATTGCCAAGGATTAGATTTAGCAACGCGGCGTTCTTTTTACAGTTATTTGGCAGAGGCTGCAGAAAATGGCTCCGCTTATGCGCAGCAAACGTTTGCTGGGCTAACGCCCGAATTTTACATGAAGTCGCAATTTCCTGAGAAGTTGTCACGTGCAGAGTTCATCAAAAAGCGTGATAGTTTTAAAGAGCGTAAAACCGTATTTTTAGAGCAAGCAGCGAAGCAGGGTAGTGAACAAGCGCTGATGAGTTTAGCGAGCATGTATTACAGCGAACAAGTTGGTGAGCATAGTGCAGCAAAAGCCTACGCTATAAATCGACTCATTATGGAAATCACGCAAAATAACGATATGTATAATCGTTATGCGTGGTTTGAGCAAAGACAATACCCGACACTTACAGATGAAGAGCTGAGTATCGCGAACAATTTATTTGAGCAATGGCTGTTGCAAATAAAGCAAAATGGAACATTGTATTCAAAAAACTGAATACCCAAAGAATTAATAACCCAAAGCAAGGATGGCAATTATGATTGAACCAAACTATGCAGGTTACACTCTTGATGAGCTGCTAGATTGCAAAGCGAATATAGACGCACAAGCATGGCCCGAGCGTATAATACCAATCCGCAATAATACTTAATCATTTTGAGGGATTAAACCTGTCGCTATCTGCGTTAAAAATTTCTGATTTAGAACAACTAAATAACGAAATTTTTGCCTTGCTATCAACGAGGTTTTATTGCCTCAAAATAGACCACTTAATTAAGCGAATTGGTATAAAAAAATCGAAAATGCGTTGAGTGTTTATGCCAGTCAATCTGCTGAGCACGAAAAACAGTACAAACAAGCAGTGTTTGATGCTTATTGCGAGACGTTACGCCACGATCTAACCATCAGTATCGACGATAATATTCTATGGTTTCTAAGACCGTTTTCTAAGCAAGCTAAAGATATTACTCCCAGTACCTTTGCTGGCGAAGTTTGCCCGCTTTGCAAAGGAGATATTAGCGCAACCACATGGGCTGCTGGCTGGCAGTTGAGCTGCGAACATTGTGAAGTAACAGGGATTGTTGTTGAAAAGTTTGGCTATTAAAAAAGTTAGCTTATTGAAATTGCTGTGTAATTATTCACAGCAATATATAACAATTTTGATAATGCTATCAGGCTTTTTTAACAAATTTAGCGGTTACCATCATTTCACCAACGCCATCAACTTTACAGTCTAATTCGTGGTCTTTCTTATCTAACACGCGGCGGACCACAGCTTTGGTGCCTATTTTAATCACTTGTGAGCTGCCTTTAATTTTTAAATCTTTCGCAACAGTCACTTTGTCGCCATCAGCTAATAAAGTGCCGTTAGCATCTTTCACATTGATCACATCATCGGTATCAACCGCATTAGGATCCCACTCATGAGCGCATTCTGGGCATACTAAATTGTGTTGATCTTCATACACGTATTCAGAGTTACATTGTGGGCAAGGAGGAAAAGACATAAATGGCACCATGGTTGATTTTAAAAGGGTATTTTAATGGCTAAGAGTAAACTATGCGAGCCCCAAGTTGAACAAGAGATCGCATCGTTTATTTAGTTATCCATCATGCTATCAGTAAAAATTTGATAGCCATTACGACCCAGCTCTTTTGCTTTATACATCGCTTTGTCGGCTTGTTTTTGCAAAGTTTCAGCTGATATGTCATGCATCGGGTCATAAAATGAAATACCAATGCTCGCTGATACGCATAGCATGTCGTCTTGGTATTTTACCGGATTCAAAATTTCAGCGTTTAATCGTTCAATTAAGGTTAAACAAGCTTCTTGCTCTGTGAGATTGCCAATCACAGCAACAAACTCATCACCGCCAATTCGTGCTAGGGTGTCTTGTTTACGAAGTATTGTGCTCATACGAGCGGCTAAGGTCACTAAAAGGTGATCGCCAGCTTGATGACCATAACTGTCATTAACCGGTTTAAATTTATCTAGGTCTATAAATACGCAAGCAACTAAGTTGTTGTTGCGTTTTGCCAATTCAATTGCCTGGGCTAATCTATCGGCAAGTAACATACGATTGGGTAACCCAGTCAAGGTATCGAAAAATGCTGCTTTTTCTAAATGTTGGCGCTGTTTGGCTTGCTGTGTTACATCAGAAAATACCGAAACATAGTTGCGAACTTGTGCACTTTCGTCTTTTACGGCTGTGATTGTGAGTGACTCAGCGAAGAACTCACCGTCTTTTCTGCGGTTCCAAATTTCTCCTTGCCAATAGCCTTTATCATCTAGTTGTTGCCACATAGACTCATAAAACTCATTCGGCTGGGTGTTAGAACTTAATATATTTGGGTTTTGACCTAGTAACTCATCTTTTTTATAGCCTGTGATATCAGCAACGGCTTGGTTTATTCGAACGATGGCAGCATCTTCATCAGTAATAATAATACCTTCGCGCAGGTTTTCGATTATCTTGTCAGCAAGGTTTAACTCCCAGCTGTTTTTTAAAAGTTTGTTTGCTTGATGCTTTACTTCATTTTCTAGTGAGCGCACGGCGAGTTTTACAGCAAAATAAATAAGTATTTCTAGCAAGAGAAAACCAATAATTCCGTAAGCAATGTTGTAAGTCATGGATTCGTTGAAGGCATTTATTTGCTCATCAATATTGCGCCAAAGTACGATGTTACCAATATCAGGCTGACTTGGATCTTTGTGCCCGAGATAATCGCGTACAGGAATATAGGTAATCGCATAATGCTTACCGGCTATTTCACTTTGCTTTACAGTTGTTTGGTTATATACAGTTTCGCTGGTTATTGAGGTAATAAAGTCGGTTGCATTATCTCTGGAAATAGCTTCTAAATAGCAGTTGCATTGATTCAGTTTGCTGCCAAAACGTTTTGCTTTGGCATCTTCCCAAAGTAAGTTATCGATATGTTCAGCTGTAAATAATACCGCAATACCTAAATCAAACTCATTGTCGAGCGTATCGAGCAGTGAATCAAATGAGGTGCCGACTTCTAATGAGCCTACATGAATACGCTGTTGATTAATTTTATCGGTGAAGTAGACGGGCACTACACCGCGGATACCGGAGTAAATTCGACCCGTTTCTAACCCTGAAAGAGCGTGTTTATCGCGGTTAGCATCAACAATAATATGTCGAATATCATGCATGGTGTCGCCATATTTTTTATCATTGTGCACTCGTAAAAAGCTGGTAGAGCCAGGCCCTAGATGAAAATGCAGCTGGCGGGCTGAAAAGCTATTTTGTACTTCTTGCCAAGCAGGTGCGACTTTATTGAATAGCTGTTTGCGAATTGCGGCGGCGCGTTCTTTTCCTTTGCCTCCACCCTCCTGTTCAATAGCTTGCTTACCTTGATAAAAGAGTTCTGCAACTTCAGGATCGTTTGCTACAAAGGTCGCAATGGCAAGCATGGTTTCCTGCTCTTGCGACATTAGTAATTGATAACTTGATTCGAGGTTTTCGCCTTGGTTTATTAGGTTTTTGTTGAGTGTTTCTTTTTCTAGTGTGTAATTAAGCAAAATGTAGCAAATGTCGATGATTAAAATCGCAACACTTAATGCTAAAAATACTTTGCTTTTAAAGGTTAACTTCATTGGCTTACTGCTTTGTTAGTCTTTTATTGTTTTGAAGTACTATTTTATTTTTCAGTGGTTTCGAGCGTTTTGGTAATAGAGAATATTCCTCTTAGATCACCAAGCCGATAGCCTGTAGCTAAATCATTTGGGTAATGTTCGCTAAGTGCTTGCTTTACTTCTGGCGCAATCGATTGGCCATGACAATTGAGGCAAACTGGCGCGACTTTTATCGCTTTAGCAAAGCGAAATTGACCATCTTTATTGGTTGAAAAAGCCACATTGTCGATGCTTTCTGTATTTCTGATCATATCGAGTAGCTTAGCGATTTTTTCAGCTTCCCATTCATCGGGTTTATTATTTGGATTACGGTTTTTAGTGCTTTTACGTGCTACCGTCCAGCCATCAGTTGATAAGCTCTCGGCAATGGCCGGAGCTTGCATTTTACACACGTTGATTCCTTCAACTAAACCACCTTGTTTGATTGCAGCTGCCAATGCTGATTTAAGCGTAGTGGCAAATTCAGTTGCTCGCTCCGCTGCTTGAGTTTCTAGAGTCGCTGATTTTGTTTCAGCATAAATACTAGGTGAAAGTAACGCAGTAAAAATCACAATTGTTCTGAAGGAAAACATAGTAAAACCTTATATTAGATATATCTAATATAGTAGTTTGTTTTTACTATACATGCCAATTTAACCTGCAAAAAATAACGATTCTTTGCACAAAGCCTGCTGGAGTGTTGTTGCTAAATTGGTTAAGGTGAAGAAAATATCTTGAGAACAAAAAAAATGAAAAAACTAATTTATATCGCCGCTTTGTTATTCTCTGCCCTGACATTTGCAGGTACCGCTCCATACAGTGGAGAGATAAGTCGTGATGACTTACTTAAAGACTACTCTGCGTTCAGTGAAGAATACGATGAATACTCACCGAGCAAAGAAGAGTTAACCACGATAAAAGCACTGCAAGGTAAGCAGATTTTGGTGTTCTTGGGCACTTGGTGTCATGACTCAAAACGTGAAGTGCCTCGATTTTTGAAGCTTCTCGATACTGCGAAGGTGCAGTTAGGCTCACTTAAATTAGTGGCCGTTGGCTACGACAAGCTAGACCCTGCAGGGTTAGCAAAAGAGCACGACTTAATGTATACACCAACCATTATTGTCAGCGATGGTGAAAAAGAGCTTTCCCGTATGATCGAAAAGCCAAAACAAAGCTTGGCAGTGGACCTTACGCAACCGGGTCAAACGCTATAAAATCATCAATAGATAAGGGCATTGATATTAAGTAACCTTGAATATAATCAATGCCTTTATCACTCACCAACTGCCATTGCTCTGAGCTTTCGACCCCTTCTGCGGTAATCGTTAAGTCTAGTTGATGGGCTAAATCACTCATCGTTTGTAAAAATAAACCATCTCGTGGGTTATCAACGCAGTTACAAATAAAGGCACGGTCAATCTTAACGTTATCTAACGGAAACTGCTGAATCGACGACAGTGATGAATAACCCGTTCCAAAGTCATCAAGTGATAAATTAAAACCTGCTAATTTAAGTTCATGCATTAGGTTTATGGCGTATTGGGTATTTTGAAATAGGGCGGATTCGGTGATCTCAAGATTAATTTTTTGATTAGCCGGAAAAAGCTTAGCTTTTTCTTTACTCAGTCGTTTAACTAAATGCACATCAGAGAACTGTTTACGTGAGAGATTGATCGACACTTTAATACGAATGTTATTTTCAACCATGCGGTGGCAATCTTCAGCAACCTTAGCAACAATCCAACGAGATAATAAATTAATGAGCTCTGATTGCTCAGCGATGGTAATAAACTCCACTGGTGACACAAACCCTCGAACAGGGTGCTGCCAACGTACAAGCGCTTCACAGCCAATCAGTGTGCCATCTATAGTGTTTACAATTGGCTGATACACCATACTTAGCTGTTCGTTGGCCGCAAGCGCATGACGTAGATCACTTTCGAGGTTACTTTGTGCAATAAGCTTATCTTTCAGAGATTGGCTATAAACAGTAAATGGTTTTTGTGTACGGGGGCATTCATTCATCGCAATAAGAGCTGTATTGATTTGCTCAGCCGCATCGATGTTTTGTAAGTGTGGATAACCCACGCCAATGTATAAGTGGTAAAAATGAGCGCTACCAGCGGTTTCAATAATACCGCCGACCTGATGCTGTAATTTATCTAATAGGGCGGCGAGTTTTTCATCAAAAATGGCTTCTTTAAGTAATATTAAAAAACAGCCAGGTTTTATATGAGCGCAAAAAGCTTGATGTAAGTCAGAAAATTCAATTAGCCGGTTAGCTATCGTTGTCTGTAGTTCATTTAAGTAATCTTGACCGTAAATATCTTCTAATTGACGATAGCCTTTGATCTCGGCACACAATAAAGTAAGGCCGCTACTGTACTGGTCTTCAGGGCATAAGCTAGCGATATATTTTTCGCTGTAATGGCGATTGGCAAGGCCGGTGATCGAGTCAAAATGTGCTTGCTGGTAAAGCTCATGTTGGCGTTGTTTTTCAGTACTTATGTCTTTAATCGTACCAACCAAGGTGTTGGTTTTAGGGTTCCATTCAGCGTGTTCATGAAACCAGCGTTTTTCTCCATTGAGTTTAATCGTGTACTCAATTTCAGTTGGGCTACTAGGCTTAGTATGAATAAAATTTAAAAACGAATTTTTATAAAAGCTATCGATTTTTTTACAGACATCAGTAATTGATTGCGCTTTGCTTTGTTCTTTGAATAGCGATTTAGCTTGTGATGATAATTGCCTAATGCTTTTATCAGGCGACAGATGCCAACTGCCTACGCCACTGAGTGACTGAGCTTGTTTTAATTCAAGTGCCTGTTCAGACAGCTCTAAGGTTTGCTTTTGCACAAGTTTTTCGAGGTTTTGCTCATGCTCACGTAACCGACAAGTAATCGTAATCAAATAGCAGCTAACTGATGAAAGTAACAGAGCTATGAGTAGTAATACTAAAAATTCAACATGCGCTCGATAAGCAAACTCGTCTTTAATACCCACAACCCAATGTTGATTTTCAACATCGAGGTTGTAAGTTGACCAGTGGCTTTGCTCAAAACTGTGGTTATTTAAAAGCGGCACGTAGTTATTCGCTGTTTTTTGCCAAACCTCATAGAGGTGAGAGGGGGAGGTGCTCTCAGGGCTCAAATTTGCAATAAATTCTGGAAAGCGCAGCACCGCGATTGCAAACCCCCAAAACTCATTTTGATCAAAAATTGGTAATCGAGCGACTAAGCCTTGACCACCTTGAGCCAACTCTTTAGGTCCATCGATTCGCATTTTTTGCGTATCAATGGCTGTTTGTAAAGACTCTTGAATGCTTTGCATCTTAAATAAATCGACACCAATCACACTCTCGTGACTGGTTAGCGGGTAGCTGTATTGAATTACCCCTTTTGGTGCGAGTTGAATAGTTTGGCTACCATCACTATGAGTTAATATCTCAGTGGCAAGGGTTTCGAATTCAGTTTGTGTGTATGTAAAGTCACGCATCGCGGCGCGAACAAGGTAAGGACCAAGGAGTGCGTTATCGAGGGCTTTTTCAAGTTTATTGCTGTAACTGTTAAGTGCTGCACTTAGCTCAATCTCATGCATTTCTTGTCTATCGTAAAACACTTTTAGTGCGATCGCCGAAAACAAGCAGAAACTGAGAAAAAAAGAAGTAAATAACAACGAAAAATATGTAATATTACGCAATGGCGTCCCTGAATTGAGTGGGTATTTAAGTACTAAGCTCGTTTTTAAAAATACTAGTTTAGGGTTAACTGATTGTCTAGCGAAGAGCTAGAGTTTTAGTTGAATTTTTAGCAAGTTAAAAAAATAATTGTACCTAAATACAATGAATTGCAAGCACAAGTAAGATTAAACACTATGTACCAAGCTGTTATAAAAGCGATAGATGCAGCGAATGCTGTCGATCCAAATCGTGTAAAACAAGATGATCAAGAGCTAGCAAAAGAGTCTTTATATGCAATGCGTATGACCGACATGCTAAACCGTTTCAACCCACAAGCCGATGAGTTGATGCATATTGCTGCGCGAGGCCAACATATTGAGCGTTGGCGCTCTCCTCGCAGTGATTTTCCTATGGGTAAACAAGGTTATTATCAATGGCGTACTGCTTTATATGACTTTCATTCCCAGCGTGTAACAGCCCTTATGAAAACGGCGGGTTATGTACCTCAAGAATGTGAGCGCGTATACGCAGCCGTTGCTAAAAAGAACATAAAACGAAACCCCGATAGCCAATTGATTGAAGACATTGCAAGCCTTGTTTTTATTGAGCATTACATGCTTGATTTTGCAAGTAGTAAGCCTGATTACGATGAACAAAAATGGCTGGGTATTATTCGTAAAACATGGCAAAAAATGTCAAATGAAGCACATGACTTTGTATTAGCTGGTAACATCAGCTTACCTGAGCCGCTTAAACCGTTAATTACAAAAGCGCTAAATTAATTATAAAACAAGGATGGTCTATGTTTTGCCCGCGTACTAAAACAGCCCTTGAAGCAGTGAGCATTGGCGACGTTAACGTGTATTTATCAAAAAGCGGTGGCGTATTTTTTGATAACCGACAAATATTTCACTTTAGCGATCCGAATTTAAAGCCCGCGCAAGTGCTGGTGGCTCATTTACAAACCCTGCCAACAGAATGTGTTGATTTAGCAAAGCGAATTAATTGTCCGAATTGCCCTGATGTAGTGATGATGCGACGCTTTTTCACCCCACTAAAAGTGGTTGAAATAGACGAATGTCCAAATTGTGCTGCTATTTGGCTTGATCATGGTGAGCTTGAAAAGATCCATGAAAATCATTTAACGCCAAAAGAACGTGAAATGCTGCGTATTGATATGGCCAATAATCATGGTTTTATTCAAGTTAAGATCCCAAAAAGGCGCTACTCAGTTCATGCTGAAAAGCCTGAGTCTAATGCAACGTCATCATTAGAGAAACTAGCAGAACTTGCGTATTTATCGATTTTGAATGACTGAAAATAAGAAGCCTGTACCAACTAAGATACAGGCTTTATTTGCATGCTAAGCGTTAAAGCTTAACTAGCATTTTTCCTTTATTTTTACCTTCGAACAGGCCAAGAAATGCATCAATGGCATTTTCGATGCCATGGTATACCGTTTCTTCAGATTTAATTTTACCTTCGCTGATCCACGCGCCCATTTGTTCAATAAACTCAGGGAACTGATCAAAATAATCAATCACGATAAAGCCTTGCATGGTGAGCTTTTTCGAGTTGATATAAAACAGGTTGCTTGGCCCAGGCTGTGCAGTGTCGTTATTGTAACCTGAGATCATGCCACATACAGGAATACGGCCGTAATCATTCATTACATTGAGTGCGGCTTCAAGGTGATCGCCACCTACGTTTTCAAAGTACACATCAATGCCTTGTGGTGCCGCTTGTTCAAGGGCTTCTGTTAGGTTTGCTACCGTTTTGTAATTAATTACTGCATCAACACCCAACGCTTTAACCATTTGTGCTTTTTCGTCAGAGCCAACCGAAGCAATCACTTTACAGCCTTTTAGCTTAGCAATTTGGCAAACAACGCTACCTACAGCGCCTGATGCAGCTGAAACAAACACGGTATCGGTTTCTTTTAGGCTAATTACCTTTGTCAAACCTGCCCATGCAGTTAACCCAGTCATGCCCATAGTACTTAAAAACAGTTGGTCTGGTAAAGGTACGTTTGGCAGTAACGTTAAGTCGCTGCCATCGCTAATGTGCATGGTACGCCAGCCGCTAATATGACTTACTTTGCTCCCAACAGGAAAGTCATCATTGCGTGATTCAATTACTTCGCCGATAGCACCGGCTTCCATCACTTCGTTTAAGTTAAATGGCGCGATATATGATTTACGATCAATCATGCGCGGGCGCATATAAGGGTCAACTGACATCCAGGTATTTTTAATTAACACTTCGCCGTCGTTCAAATCAGGAAGTGTTACGTCTACCTGCGCAAAATTAGCCTGTGTTGGTACACCCGTTGGGCGTGAAACTAAATGAATTTGTTGACTTGTCGCCATATAAACCTCGAATCTGCTAGATTAGAATCAATTAATGAGTTGCACAAAACATTTGCGCGCAAACTATTTGCGATCAATTTAATGATCTTTAGTATAAAAGGCAATAGATCGTCGGAAAATAATTTGCGCGCAAACTAAATTAAGGCAATAATATGGCTGTATTTCAGTTTAGGGTAGCAGCATGAGCAACAAGTTATCAGACAATGTATGTTTCACTTTATACAGTGCAACCAATGCGTTGATCAGAGCGTTTCGACCAATCCTTGAAGCTTATGACTTAACCTATCCGCAATATATTGTGATGCATTCTCTTTGGTATAATAACCAAGTGAGCTTAAAAGCGCTTTCTCATGACACGCACCTCGACTCTGGCACCTTAACACCAATAGTTAAGCGCCTAGAAAGCAAAGGTTTATTGACTCGTCAGGTATCAAATGAAGATGAGCGTAAAAAAGTAATTTCGTTAACAGAGCAGGGCATGCAACTTAAAGTTGATGCTGAAGAATTAACGGCTAAGTTAATGGCACGCTCAAATATGAGTTTGGAGCGAATCGAGTTATTACGCGAGTTAACCCTTGAGCTGCATACTGACCTAACAAAAACGGACCTTACAAAAAGCTAATCTTCTACTAAACACACTAAAGTGCCTTCAATAGCGCGAACATACGCATAATGCTGGGCGTCTTTTTTAGTTGGCGGGCACAATGGCTCAGCACCAGCAAGCACAGCTTTATCGTAACTTTCGACTAAATTATGGCAGCTGAATCTTAGCTCAAAACCAAGAGCTGGTTGCTTAGGATGGGCGCGAATATACCCTTGCTTGAAGTATGATTGCGCATGCGGGTGGGTTGCAAAAGCAAGTTTAATTGATCCTGTAACAAGTTCACCGTACTCGGCATCGTCACTGATATGGTTGGTATTTAAACCAAATGCTTGATAGTAAAAGTCGAGTACCTCTTCTACGCTATCGACGTAAATAACCTGACTTAAAAAGACCATTTATGCTGCTCTATTTATTGTTCGTTTATTAAATAAAGCATAGTTTTAGCAATAAAAAAACCTTGTAAGTCATACTTACAAGGTTTTTTTAATACTTAATACTTACGTAGAAATTACGACTTGTTGCGGTTTTCTTTTGCAAATGCACGAATTTTACGTTTTTGCGATAAAGTCACTTTATTAGTGCGACCCGCGTATGGATTATCGCCTTCTCTAAATTCAATTTTGATTGGCGTACCCATAATACCTAATGCTTTACGGTAGTAGTTCATTAGGTAGCGTTTGTAGCTATCAGGTAAATCATGAACTTGGTTACCGTGGATCACGATACGTGGTGGGTTATAGCCACCTGCGTGAGCATATTTAAGTTTCACACGACGACCACGAACAAGTGGCGGTTGGTGATCAGCTTGTGCCATATCCATGATACGACGCAGCATCGCTGTGCTAATACGCTTAGTTGCTGATTCGTACGCTTCGTCTACTGACTCAAATAGGTGACCCACACCTGTGCCGTGTAAAGCAGAGATAAAGTGCAAACGTGCGAAATCGATGAAACCTAAACGACGGTCAAGCTCTGACTTAATACGTTCTTTAACGTAATCGTCAAGGCCGTCCCATTTGTTAACAGCAACAACCAATGAACGACCTGCGTTTAAGGCAAAACCAAGTAAGCTTAAGTCTTGATCAGAAATACCTTCGCGAGCATCAACCACAAGCAATACCACGTTAGCGTCTTCAATCGCTTTAAGGGTTTTGATCACAGAGAATTTTTCTACAACATCGCTTACTTTCTTACGCTTACGAACACCCGCAGTATCAATAAGAATGTACTCTTTGTCGTTACGTGTCATCGGAATATAGATAGAGTCACGGGTTGTACCCGGCATATCGTAAACGATTACACGTTCTTCACCTAAGATACGGTTTGTAAGTGTTGACTTACCAACGTTAGGGCGACCGATAATAGCAAGCTTTACTGGCTTGTCAGCAAAGGCTTGCTGGTTGTCTTCGCCTTCTTCATCTTCGCTGTAAAGATCAACCAATTCGTCATCACTTTCTTCAAGCTCTTCAGCTTCGCCTGCAAGTTCTGCAATAACAGGCTGTAGAGTTGTTTCAAGTAATTGCGTGATACCACGGCCGTGAGCCGCTGCAATGTGATGTACGTCGCCTAAGCTTAACTGATAGAACTCAGCACAGTATGAGTCTGCATCAATACCATCCACTTTGTTTGCCACAACAAAACATTTCTTTTGTTGTTTACGAAGGTGGTTAGCAATCGCTTGGTCTGCGGCGGTCATACCTGCGCGGGCATCAACTAAAAATAATACGATATCGGCTTCTTCAATCGCTAGTAGCGATTGCTCAGCCATTTCGGTTTCGATACCTTGCTCAGAACCGTCAATACCACCCGTGTCTACCACGATAAATTCATAGCCATCGTAATCAGCTTGGCCATATTTTCTATCTCGTGTTAAGCCTGGAAAGTCGGCTACGAGGGCGTCACGAGTACGTGTTAAACGGTTAAATAATGTGGATTTGCCCACATTGGGTCGCCCAACAAGAGCGATCACGGGAAGCATAAACTACCTCTTAAAAAAACAACAAAAGGCTTCGCCAAGCGAAGCCTTAGAAAAATAACGTTTACTATTAGTAAGTTAGTTTGGAATTTTAACCGCGCTAACTTCACCATCTCGGGTGTATAAAATTAACTTGTCACCGGCAACAACTGGCTCAATAAAGAAACCTGAGCTGTCAAAGTCTTCGCGCGATACAAGCTCACCCGTTTCTTTGTCTAACCAGTGTAGGTTACCTTCTTGGTCACCTAGTGCTAAATATTTACCAGCCACGGTAGGGCCTGTTAAGTACCAGCCGCGCAGTGCCGGTTGGCTCCAACGCTCAATACCTGATGTTTTATCTAGACCGTAAACAACACCTTCGCTATCAACAACATAGATAGACTGGCTATCCATTGATAAATCACGGTAGCTGCTGTACTCACGTTTCCAAACAACATTACCAGAACGAATATCAACGGCTGCTAAGTTACCATTATAGGCGATTGCATAAGCATATGGACCGCTAATTAATGCTTGTGTATCTACATCAACCAAACGTTCAAACTCAGACGCCCCTTTTGGAGAAGCAATTTCAGCACTCCACGCAGAGTAACCATTTTCAGAAATTAATACGCTTAATTTACCTGTTTCAAGACCTAGTAATACACCACCGTTGGCTACAGTTGGTGAACTTTGACCTCGTAATGTAAGTGGTGGCACTTCTTGTTCAAAGCTCCAACGCTCTTCGCCTGTATCTGGGTGTACAGCTAATAATTTACCTGAGCCTAGGTTTACAAAAATTAGGCCGTCGCCTGCAGCTGGTTTAGCAAGTACTTCGCCTGGCATAGTTTTGCGCCAAACGATTTCACCTGTTTCACGGTCAAGAGCAGTTAAGTAACCATGCTCAGAACCAACGAAAATTTTGCCGTAAGCTTGTAAAATACCGCCCGATAGCTTGGCACTTTCTGTGGTTTCCCAAGGCCAGAAGGCTGGGTTTTCACGCACATCGGTTTGCCATAGCGTATCGCCATTTTCAAGCGATAGGGCTTCAACTTCACCTTCGCGGTTTGCTACATACACAACATCGTTATGAATAGCCGGTGTTAAGCGCGAGAAATAGTGCTGAACACCATCACCGATTGATTCTTGCCAAACTACTTCTGTCTCAAATTGATTAACAATTTCAGGCAGTACCAGTTCTTCTTCGTCATCACTGGACGAACACCCAGTCAGGGTTGCGATACACAGAGCAAGTGTTGCCGCTGTTAACTTCTTCATCTTAACCCCTTACGCCGCTGGGCTAGTTTGTGCTAAGTCATCAAGTTTAATTTGTAATAACGGATTGTTTTCAAGGCCGCCATTATCAGCAGCAGCTTGGTATTGGCTGCGAGCTTGGTCTTTGTCGCCTTGTGCAGCATAAACATCGCCTTTTAATTCAGCGACTGCAGCAGCAAATGATGCTGGAAGCTGGGCGTTTAGCGTTGTTAGCGCTTGCTCATATTGCTTTTGTGCAAGGTGAACACGAGCAAGGCGCGTTGTTGCCGTTGCTTTAAGCTCAGGGTTTTGCTCGTTGGTGATGATCCAGTTAAGCTTTTCGCTTGCTGCATCAAGGTCATTCTTGTCAACGGCTTCTTTCGCCGCTACAAATGCTGTTAGCGTGCTGTAGCTTGACTCGCCATTGTCTTTGATAAACGTATCCGCTTTTTCTAGCACGGCACCGCTTTCAACAAGTTGTGTGAAAGAGTCAGATGCTTTCTCAGCTGTGGTGATTTGGTTTTGGTTATAAGCTTTCCAACCATATAAACCACCTAAACCTGCAACAATACCAATTGCAAGTGCTAAACCATTTTCACGGAAAAAGCGTTTGATCGCTTCTTCTTGTTGTTCTTCTGTTGAATAAATTTCCATGCTTACCTCTGTTGCTAGCTGGGCTTAAATAAGTTCAGCTAGTAGCGTTTTCGCTTCTTCTAGTTTTAAGGTGACTTGTTCTTTACGCTCACGTAAGTACTTAATAGTCACAACGCCTTGTTCTAATTCATCTTCGCCGATAATAACTGCGACTAGCGCATCGCTTTTATCTGCGCGTTTTAATTGCTTTTTAAAGTTGCCACCGCCTGCGTGCACCATAACACGTAGACCAGCAACATCTTTACGTAATTGAGCGGCAATGATAGGCGCTTGAATGCTGGCTTTATCGCCCATGGCTGCCAAATATACATCAGCACTACGGCGGATGTCACCTACACTTTCTAGCGCTTGAAGTAATAACACTAAACGCTCAAGACCCATTGCAAAACCTACCGCTGGTGTTGCTTTACCGCCTAGTTGTTCAACTAGACCATCGTAACGACCACCGGCACAAACGGTTCCTTGTGCGCCTAGGCTATCGGTTACCCACTCAAAAACAGTGCGGTTATAATAGTCAAGTCCACGTACAAGCTTTTCATTTACCGTGTATTCGACGCCTGCAGCGTCTAAACGTTCACATAAATTTTCAAAATGTTCTTTTGATTCAGCGTCTAAGTGCTCAGATAGTTTAGGCGCATCAGTTAAAATAGCTTGTACATCAGGGTTTTTGCTATCTAACACACGTAAAGGATTAGTGTGCATACGACGCTTAGAGTCTTCATCAAGTACATCGACGTGTTGCTCTAAGTAAGCAACAAGTGCATCTCGATAGTCTGCACGCGCTTCATTTGAACCCAATGAATTAAGCTCAAGACGAACGTGCTCACTGATACCAAACTCTTTCCATAATTGGGCTGTCAGCAAAATAACTTCTGCATCAATATCAGCAGTGGCAATGCCGAATGTTTCTAAACCAAATTGGTGGAATTGACGGTAACGGCCTTTTTGTGGACGCTCGTGACGGAACATAGGGCCCATGTACCATAAACGTTGTTCTTGGTTATACAGTAAACCGTTTTGATTACCTGCACGCACACACACTGCGGTACCTTCAGGGCGAAGAGTTAAGTTATCGCCATTACGGTCAGCAAAGGTGTACATTTCTTTTTCTACGATATCGGTTACTTCACCGATAGAGCGCTTGAATAGGTCGGTTGATTCAACAATTGGAAAACGAATTTCTTGATAACCAAACGATGAAACTGTTTCACGTAAAATGTCTTCTACTTTCTGCCAAATTTGCGTATCGCCTGGCAGACAATCGTTCATACCACGAACTGCCTGAATTTGTTTTGCCACTGATAAATCCTAAATACTGTACTTGCGCTGAAAAAATCGCGCCTCAAGAAAAACTAAAAAATTGACCCGCTATTATACCGTTTGGGCTCTAAAGGTAAACGGCAAACCCAAGGGTTTGCCGAGTATATGCGAATTATTCAACGATTTTGATGTCGATTGGCGTTTCTTTCTCTTTTTTAGCGATAAAGTCGCGCACATAGCCTTCAAGTTGGTCGACAATGTTATCGTTATCGATACGTGCTTTTTGGCGCTCACCATTGATGTATAAGCCAGAGCGACGGTTCGCACCAGCAAGGCCGATATCACTAACCAGCGCTTCGCCAGGACCATTAACTACACAACCAATCACCGACACTGACATAGGCTCAACCACATCTTCAAGGCGCTCTTCAAGCTGGTTCATGGTGCTTACCACATCAAACTCTTGGCGTGAGCAGCTCGGGCAGGCAATAAAGTTAATGCCGCGTGAGCGAATGCGTAATGATTTTAAAATATCAAACCCCACTTTGATCTCTTGTACCGGATCGGCAGCAAGTGATACGCGTAATGTGTCACCAATGCCTTCGGCAAGTAGCATACCTAAACCAACAGCCGATTTAACAGAACCTGAGCGCATACCGCCTGCTTCGGTAATACCTAAATGCAGTGGCTGGTCGATTTCTTTGGCAAGTAAACGATATGCACCGACCGCTAAAAATACATCTGACGCTTTAACAGATACTTTAAATTGATCAAAGTCTAAACGTTGTAAGATCTCAACATGGCGCATAGCTGATTCAAGTAAAGCTTCTGGTGTTGGTTCGCCGTATTTTTCTTGTAAATCGCGCTCTAATGAACCGCCATTAACACCAATACGAATAGGGATGTTATGCTCACGTGCAGAGTCTACAACGGCACGAATACGCTCTTCGCTACCAATGTTACCGGGGTTAATACGTAAACAATCCGCACCATACTGAGCCACTTTTAATGCAATACGGTAATCAAAGTGAATATCCGTTACCAGCGGGATAGTGACTTGTTCTTTAATGCTTTTAAATGCTTCAGCTGCTTCCATGGTTGGTACAGACACACGCACAATATCGGCGCCGGCATCTTGAATAGCTTGAATTTGTGCAACCGTTGCATCGATATCTAGGGTGTTGGTGTTAGTCATCGACTGAACGGCAATTGGCGCACCATCACCAATTGGCACGTTACCTACGTTAATACGGGTCGATTTTCTGCGTTTAATAGGAGATTCTGAAAACATTGCGGTTACTCTGATAACGGTAAAGTAAATTTAGCTAAGCGATTTTTGGCAAAATGTGAGGTATCGACGGCTTGACCTTGAAAAGTAATATCGACTACTTGGTGTTTGCCGAGTACCACACTAAATGGCTGTGGGCCGGTTACTGTCATAACGTAACCTGCTTTTTTAACACCAAAAGCAATACGATCGCCGTTGCCATCGTGAATTTCTACCCAGCTATCTTCATTGAAATGCATCACCACTTCGCTGTGCTCAGGATCTGCCTTTTCAGTTTGTGGCTGAGCAGTAGGTTGGTTTTGTGATGCAGTTTGATTTTGTGTTTCGTTGCTGGTCGTTGGCGCATCAGCTTCAGGCTGAGCGATTTCTTGCTCGCCTTCAGCGAGTGGTTGAATGGTTTCTTCAGCTGGTGCTTCTACAGCTAAGTCAGGTGAAATATCACTGCTTTCAAGTTGATTTGGCATCGCAGTCGTGACCGGCTCTTCGATATTCTGGTTGCTATTTTGCCACCACCAAAACACAGACGAGCCAATGATCACCGCTAAGATAAAGTAGCTAAACAGCATTAAACGGCTGTCATGTGCTTCTTTTTCTGTGCGGCGAGAAAAGCTCTGCATTTTTGACTTTTTCTCAGGCTCAACGTGCTCAGGCAGTAATTCAAGCATGGCTTGGCTATCGATTTTAAGCTCACGGCAATAGCTTCTGATATAACCTTTTACGAAGGTCGCAGGGCCTAGTAGTTCGTGCTCGTCGTTTTCTAGTCGTTGTAACTGTAAAACTGATAACTTTAATGCACCAGCAAGTTGCTCAAGGCTCATTCCTGCGTCTTCGCGGCGCTTTTTTAGCGCTTGGCCGAGCGTTTCTTGCGGTTGTTCTAAATTGTTTTCTTCATTCATAATGCGTATGAGTCTGGATCTACCAATAAGAGTCTATGCCCAGGTTCTAGGGCGACATCTGGGCTCAATTTGTTCCAGCGCATTAACTGATCGATTAATACGCTATGCTGTGTGGCTATGCTATAAAGCGTGTCGCCATCGCTGATGTTGTGGTAAATGTGCGGATCGTTCAAATAAATGCGAGTACCGTTTTGTACACGATCCGATTCTTTTAGGCCATTCCACAGCAAAATCTTTTGTAGTTTAACATTGTATCGCACCGAAATGCTAAAGAGGTTTTCACCATTTTCAACAATATGATAAGGGATATTCAGCGCCGGTACATTTGCGTTCAGCATAGGTAAATTGAGTGGCTCGTTTGTCACGCTAAAGTCAGTGCTATTTGCAGATGATGTCGTTGTTTGACTGCCACTAAATACATTTTCGTCTTTTTCTGCTTCGTAAAACACCACAGTGCTGGCATCATTTTTAGTATTTTGCGAGTTTGCTGGCGTTTGTTGTTGAACGCTTGGCGTTTGCGGTGCACCAAATGACACTATGGTCACTTCATCATTACTTTGCGCTGGTTTTTGCGCGTCTGTTTGCTGCTTTGCAATAACTGGAGTTTGTTCAACTTTACGAGAGGAAACTGTTTGGAAACCTTCGTCAGTTTTCTTTGTGAGCGTATCTTGCGTTTTATCGCTCGTCTGCGAAGAGGCGAGTGTCTCTGTTACGGGCTTTTCCTCGCTGTCTGAGTTTACCTCAGTAGGCACCTGCTTATTACTTTGCGCAACAGTTTGTGGCTCGGGTTGAGTTTTGTTTACAGTTGGCTGCTCAACTGAATAAGCTTGTTCATTAGTTGTTGGAAAATTTGTGGTCTTTACAAGGCTTTGCCCGGTAGTAGCCACTGACGCCTGCGCAACAACAGGTTGTTTAGCTGGCGCTTTTCTTTTCACGATGCGAATTTTTGGCTGATCTTTGCTAACTGCGCTGTTATCGCTTGAGATTTTCAGTTCTTCAAGCTGGGCTTGACGGTATTTTTCACGCAGAACTTCAAATTCTGAGCGTTTAGTTTGCCCTGCTGTAATTGCTTTTGCTTCGCTCGAACCCGGGTAGGTTTGTAAAATGATACCCGCCGTTGTTTCGGCTTTTTCAATGTGGCCCATCCGTTGCTGAATTAGGTAGCTGAGCATGAGTGCGCGAGGAGTCACACGACCGGTTGATTCGTATTTTTCAATAATATCTTCCGCTTTATGAAGATCGCTTTTAGCATAATACAAACCGGCAAGGCTAATCATTGAAGAAGGGCGCTGCGAGCTGTGATTTAGCGCTGATTTTAGGTATTTTTCTGCGTTTTCAAAGTCATCAAATTCAATTGCACATAAGGCTAAGTTTTCGTAACTTTCAGCTACACGGATATAGCTAGGAACTGCAATCGCTTTAAGAAGCTCTTCGGCAGCGCGGTCATATTCGCCAATGCCACACAAAAAGACACCATAGTTATTTAAGGTGTTCGGATCATTAGGGGCGATTCTTAAAGCGCGTTGATAGGCTTTATCGGCTAGCTCTGGTTCATCAACTTGTTGATAGTAATAAGCTAAAGAATAGTGTACTTCTGGGAGATCAGGAGCAAAATCAGCTGCGCGTTCTAGGTTATATTTTGCTTGCGAGTTGTTGCCTGTTTTTAAGTACTGTAAAGCAAGGGCGATACGAGTACGGGCAGCACCGGTATTGTTAACCTGTTTTTCAACAACGGGTCTGTCGCTACCTTCGTAGCTGTTTTCTGTAACACACCCTGTTAATGCGAATGCACCAACAGTAATGGCAAGTATAGAACGCATTACCTAATCTCTTCTTTGATTCCGTATGCCTATCTTACCGAAAAGCCTTTGTGTTGCATCTATTATTTTAAAAATAACGAGTTTGTCACAAAGGCTTATCTTTAGAAATTACGCTTATGCTTGGTGAACATTTACCGCAATTGCGTTATCTTCGCGCATTTTCTTTTTCGCTAAACGTTTAGTACGGTCAACGACATCACCTACTAATTGACCACAAGCTGCGTCAATATCATCACCACGGGTACGGCGAACAATACAGGTAATTCCCGCTGCTTGTAATACTTTAGAGAAGCGGTCGATGCGGCTGTTGCTCGAACGGCCATATTCATTACCTGGGAATGGGTTAAACGGAATTAGGTTCACTTTTGAAGGTGTTCCTTTTAATGTTTTAACCAATTCGTGTGCTTGATCTGTGCTGTCGTTTACACCTTGTAGCATAACGTATTCGATAGTCACATCTTTGTTTGCTTTAGAGCCATCAATATAACGACGACACGCCGCTAAAAACTCTTCGATAGGGTACTTTTTATTAATTGGTACCAGTACATCACGCAGCTCATTGTTTGGTGCGTGAAGTGAAATAGCCAGCGCTACGTCAATTTTCTCTTTTAATAAATCAAGAGCAGGTACCACACCAGAGGTACTTAAAGTAACGCGACGCTTTGATAAACCAAAACCCCAGTCGTCCATCATAAGTTCCATTGCTGGTACTACATTTTTAAGGTTTAGTAATGGCTCACCCATACCCATCATTACCACGTTAGTAACTGGTCGCTTTGTGCTATCGCCATCTAAACCAATGTCTTTTGCAACACGCCATACCTGACCGATGATCTCAGATACTGATAAGTTACGGTTAAAGCCTTGTTGTGCTGTTGAGCAGAAAGTACATTCAAGGGCACAACCTACTTGTGATGAAACACATAAAGTTGCACGGTCTTTTTCTGGGATCCAAACAGCTTCTACTTCTTGGCCACCTTGTAGCATTAGGGCGTATTTGATGGTGCCATCACTTGCCTGTTGTCTAACTGAGATTTCAGGAGCAACAATTTCACATTCAGCTTTTAGTTTCTCTTTTAGCTTTTTGTTGACGTTTGTCATGTCGTCAAAATTGTCTACACCAAAATGATAAATCCATTTCATCACCTGATCGCCACGGAATGGCTTTTCACCGAATGATACAAAAAGCTCACGCATTGCATCTCGGTTTAAATCTAATAAATTAATCTTTTTTTCAGTGGTCATGAAACAACCTCAATCAGTGACGGTGGTAAGTAGTTTGGGTGCGCGATTGTACATTATTTAATCGACTTAGTCATTAGCTAAACAGATTTACAATAGGCTTAGCTAATGACTAAAAAAAGGGCCCGAAAGCCCTTTTTCTTCTGCATCACAGACTTAGCTGTGAACTCGAAATTAACGAGTACGTGGGCAGATTTCTTCGTCAGCGAAGAAGTATGCGATTTCACGTGCAGCTGATTCAACAGCGTCAGAACCGTGAACAGCATTTTCGTCGATGCTGTCTGCGTAGTCAGCACGTAAAGTACCAGCTAGTGCTTCAGCAGGGTTAGTAGCACCCATGATTTCACGGTTTTTAAGTACTGCGTTCTCACCTTCAAGAACAGTAACCATTACTGGACCAGATGTCATGAACTCAACTAAAGCACCGAAGAAAGGACGCTCGCTGTGCTCAGCGTAGAAACCTTCAGCTTTTTCTTTTGAAAGGTGAACCATTTTAGCTGCAACGATTTTAAGACCAGCAGTTTCGAAACGGTTGTAGATAGCACCGATGTGGTTTTTAGCAACTGCATCAGGTTTTACGATTGAAAAAGTACGCTCTAAAGCCATCTTTATGCTCCAATAATTTTAAATTTAAAAGGTTAAATATTAACGGGCGCGAATTATACGCGCTTTACGTGAAAATTCCTAATTTAATTAAATAGTCATTTGATGGCATTTTCATGAACCCTAACCATGTATAGCAACACGGGTATAAAGTGTGAGCGAATTTTAGCAGTTAAGTACTTGTTGTGGGCTGTTTTATAGGCAATTATTAACTCAGGAAATGATAAAACTAATAAGGACAATAATGAAAAATCTTTTACTGGCTAGTTTACTTGCAAGCTGTTTAGTTGGCTGTAATTCAGACTCAAACGATGAGCTTGAGTGCTCTACTTACCCCATTGCAATCGATATTAATAATTATGTTGTCACCTCAGAGCAAAGCGAAGCTAATACAGCACTCGCCTATGATGCCTATACCATTAAACTAGGTGGTATGGGCGAAGGCGTTTATAGTGAAGGAAATGAGCCCGATCCTGATAAAGAGTATGCAGAGTGTGCTATCCCAGCTGTGGTACTAGGGAGCGCGAACACCATTACAGCGATTAATATTTACTCAAGCGCTGATTACAACAATGAACTCACTGCGGGTACGAGTTTAAATAGCCTGTTTGATATCAAAGAAATGTATAATAGTGATTTTGATTATTACAGTGATGGCAACTATGCCAGTGTTGAAAACTTCACAAACGTATTCCCCACTATTGCACCCATATTTATTGAACTAAAGCCTAACCAAGCTCCTGAAGTTGAAAGTAGCCATATTTTTTATATCGATATTAGTTTTGCAAACGGCAAAACCTTTGCGCTTGAAACTGAAGAAGTTCAGCTGTTTTAAATTGCTATTAATCAGCTATTTTCAGCGGGCTTCTCTGCTGACATACCTAATCTCTACTCGCTTACAATTTGCTCACCCAACTAAGCTAATTGGTATAAATTTACCTTCTCCATAACACATTTAAAAAATGTAAAAATACCACTTTATCGTTAACTTTCTGCTCACTTTATCATGGGTAAGCTAATTACCCATGATAAAGTGATGCTATTTTAAATTGTTGAAAATGATTTATTTTTGCTTTTTTGTGTGAATTTAATCTATCTTTTCAGAGAAAAATAGCAACAACAAAATTGTAATCGAAATGTTAAATTTAAGTGTACAAAACGCTACATGGTTTTTCGTGAATTCCTGAACTTATTCAATCATAAAATATTAGTGAATTGATTTTTTCTAAACAAAAAATCTTACTTTCATTTTAATTTGAATAATCAAAGGAGAGAACAATGAAACTACGCAGTGCACTTTCTAAGTTGTCATGCGCGTCAGCTTTTGCACTTGGCACCATGCTGACTTTGAGCCCCGCAGCCAATGCAATGAAACTAAAGCAACAAAACTTACGAGAGATGGCCGTTGAGTCACAGAGCATTATTGCCGGTCAGGTGGTAAGCGTAACAGATGGTTTTGATAACAATCGTCCCTATACCGAAGTGACTATTCAGGTTTCGTCAGATGCTAAAGGCAAATTAAAAGAGGATTCAAATTACACTTTTCGTCAGTTTGGCTTGATCAAGCCCCGCTCTATGGGCAATGGCAAAGTGTATTTAGGTGCAACACCAGAGGGCTTTTCTAAATGGCAAGAAGGCGAACAAGTGATTGCCTTTATGTATAAGCCAGCATCAATCACAGGGTTTCAAACGACCGTAGGCCTTGCTCAAGGTAAATTTGTAGTGCGCAATGGCAAAGTAGAAAACATTTTTGCTAACAAAGGTGTTTTTGAAGGGTTAGATACCAGCAGCTTATCAGCAGAGCAACAAAATCTTTTAACCACACCAGGTGCAGTCGATGTGGGAGTTTTTATGGATTTAGTAGGTAAACTGTCTGGAGTACAACAATAATGAAATTTTCTAAAATCGCAGCAGCATTAACCCTTGCAACTATTTCGACAGGTGCGTTAGCCGGTGGCCCACTCTATATTCATGAACCGACAATGCAGCCATATAAATGGGACACCTCAAAAGGCAGTATTCCAGTGTGGACAGATGGCGGCCAACTTATCAAAGATAAAGACGGTAACGATGTCGAAACCTTCACTGTACTTGAAAAAGGCACTGTTTTTAACGTTGATGTTACCTTACCTGATGGCACAGTGATCCCTGCATACACTGAACTTGACCGAGATTATACATTTTTAACGATTGAGCAAGCCAACAAAGTAACGGCGAATGCTGTGAAAGAGTGGTCTGATGTAGAAACGTCGACTTTCGAGATGTCAGTACAGGGCACGATTTTTGAGAAAACAGGCATTGCGGATGTGACTGCAGAAAATGTTGATCAAATTTATGGTGTTGAGAATGGTTATGGCTTTTGGGTCAATTACGACACTGATGGTGGCATTTTAGAAAACTATTTTGGTGTGCCAAGAAGCGCTGTTTTAGGTATTGCATTCCCTGAATGGGCCGACGAAGAAACTGGCGAAATTATCGAAGCGACAGCTTTAATGAATGGCTGGTTTGTTGATATCAGTGATACCGATGGCACGCAAGTTGGTGGAGTATTCACCCATGAGTTTGGCCATGCGATCAATATGTCTCACTCGCAAGCAAATGGCCATTTAGTGTATATGTCGGCAAGCTATAGTCCGCAATACGACGGTGTACCAGGTTGTGAAGGTGTCACTAAATTTACCAGCTCTAGTATGTTAGATTATTCTGCCATTGAGACGATGTTCCCGTTTATTAATGTGCGCGGCAGTGCTGGTGCAAATCAACACACCATTAATGTGAAAGATGACATCGTTAATATTTCAGATCTCTATCCTACCAGTGAGTACAAATCACAGTTTGGCTCTATTCAAGGTAAGCTCTTAACAAAAGAGGGAGTAGAGTACTCAGGGGTGAATTTAATAGCGCGTAACCTTGATAACCCTTACGAAGATGTGATCAGCCAACAGTCAGGTAACATGACACAAGGCCGTATCGGCCCAGATGGCTCATTTACCATTAATGGCTTAACGCCAGGTGCTCGTTATGCTCTTTATACTCAAGAGATCAATGCCGGTGGTTATCCAACTCAGCAAACGAATATTCTTTCTGAAGCTGAATATTGGAATGACAACGAAAGTGCAAACCCGGGAATAGATAATGCCTGTGCGATGACAGAGATAGTTGTTTCAGCGGGTGAAACTAAACAAGTTGAGATGTTCTTCAACGGTTATCAAGATGGTATTCAATATACGCCACTGATTTCAGCGTTTGTAATGGATCACGCTAAAAACGGTAAAAAAGCACTTGGAACAACCTCTTCGGGTATTCCTTTCTTATACGACAGTGCGACTAATTCGTTTGATACTTTAGTAAGCCCTGATGGCTACGCTTTATTAAGCTCTACAAGCACAGCAATGAACAAAACAGCAACTAAAGCTGCCATTACCGCACACTTTAACGATAATGGCGTGATGCAAGGCGGCGTCTGGGATATAAACTCTGGAAAAGTATCAATGCTTGAAGATTTAACGGGGAATAGTTGCTCGCTTTCAAGTCAGCAGGGGCAAAGCTCACATAGCATCTGGGATATGGATGATGATGGTAAGTTGATTGTTGGTACAACACGCTTCCCATACGATGGTTCAAATCGCTGTGCTGAAGGCGAAGCTGCGCGTTCAGTTGGTATGCCTACTGTTTGGGATGCAAACACGGGTAAAGCAAGCGTTTTACCTGGCACCCAAATGGTTGACCGTACTTATGGTAGCGGTAAAGAAATCGCTATTATGAATGGCGATGAGCAAATTCGTCGTACGGCATGGGCGCGAGCAGATCGTATCTCTGGTAATGGCGAAACCATTACAGGTTCAACGAATGGCTTTACGCAAATTGCTTGGGTGAATGGCGAGCTTGTTGATACCTACACGGAGTTTGGTGCAATCGACAATTCAGTTATTTCTGAAAATGGTCGTTATGTCGCCTTTGGCGCCATCGAAAACCGTCGCCCTGCTGGCGTAAAAGTATGGGATACAGTAACCAATACAACTCAAAAAATTGGTAGCTTACGTTGGTGTGACAACATTCCTGCGATAAGTTTCTGGACCAACTATTGCGACCTAGGCTACAGCCATGAAGAATTAGTTGAACTAGGATTTGGCTTACCTTCAGTGATGGTTCTTGATGCAAATGAGGACTTATCGATGATCACCGGACGTGCTGGTAGCCCTCTATCTGGCGGTTTTGTTGGCGCTATTTATTTAAAAGGTATTGGCTGGATGTCATCAGCAGAGTTCTTTGCTAAGCAAGGTGTTACTGAAGCAAAAGGCTTGCTTACTGATAACATGTTTGGCCTAAGTGCTGATGGTTCTGAGATCATGGCAGGCATTGCTGGCGCAGTGTTATCAATTGAAATCGATGCGAATAAGGCATTTGTATGTGACAACGGCCGCGACCGTGAACTTAGCTTCCCTAAGCAAGTGGTTGATGCGGTGTCGGCAGGTGCTGAATTTGGCCGCTGCGCACATATTAATGACTAATACCATTTTGTGTTAAGCGCTTAAAGGTCCGGCTAGGTGGCTGGGCCTTTATTTCAATATCTTTGTAACAAAGGCCTGCTAATGTATAAAAGTTCATTAATAACAATAATATGGTTATGTATTCTAAGCTTTATTCCTGATCAAGCTAGTGCGCAAACCCATCAAGCTGCAAGCTCAAGCAATAAAGGGTTTAATGTTCCTGAAGAGCTATTGACCACATGGGAGCTAGATGAAGCGGCTTCAATGGAATACGCAAAAAAGTCTGCGCACTGGAATGAACATATCGCTAATTTGATGCCGAAACTAATCGCAACAAATAAACAAATTAAGTACCGCTTTAATCAGGATGAAATGGTCACCATTCAGGCTGCAAAAGAGCACGAGCTTGCCATTAGTTTGATTAAGCAAACACTGACGTCATATAAATTCAAATTTGAATTCGACGATAAGCCAAAGCAATTGCAAGTGATAAAAGCCGCAGGTGGGCGGATCAATATTCAGGCCGATGGCCTACTTGGTTATCAGTTCTTATTGTGGAAAAAACGCCGAGAACGCTTAACTGGCGTATAAAAATATCAATGTTAAGGGCTTTGCTGTTAACATTAGCAAATCAAAACCAATTACCCTGGATAGTTAATTGAGTTTGATCTAAAAAGGTGGCCATAGGATTGGTCACCTTTTTTCTTTTCTGTATAAGTCCTTACTTAGTTTAATTTCTGTAGTGCTAAAGTGTTAGTTTTTGTCTTTGCTTATAATATTTAAGTGCTTGATTACATTTTGGTACAGATTGATACACTTTTATATTGTGTAAATATTATTTTAATATGTTGTTAATTAAGGTGTTTTTTTACAGTAAATTTAATCGTTTTTCTTGCCATGGTTTTTACCCTTTTTAGTGTGTTGAATTCTCATTTTACTTCCTCTATTACTTGTTTTGTCACTCATAACTAATTGTATAAATTAAATATATTTTATTATTGAGTGGTTTTAGCTGTTTTTAATAAAAACAAACAACAAGGAATTAATATGAAAAAAGCGCAGTTAGGTTTGTTAATCACATCATTCGCTATTATGGGTGGATGTGCAAAGTTAGACGCTCAAGTTAACGCTGGCGGCACTCTTAATTCAAAGGGTGGGGCTGGAAAAGCTGTGTTTACAGCACATGCAGCTCGATGTGATGGAGAAGTAAGCGGAAAAGTAAATTACAAAGATGTAACTGCATTAGATTGGCAACAATCTGGAGGAGTATCATTTAACGCACAGGTTTATGGTGCAGGCTTATGTAGTGAAGATCCTGTATCACCTGATGGGGCTGAGTCTGGTGATGAGCGATTATTTTGCAAACAAGATATTTGCACTGAGGGGATGTATCAAGTTGAGTTTAATTATAATTCAACCAATCCTAGCCTGCCTGGAGAGGGGGTTGGCTTTGCATGCATGATGGATATTTCTGAAGGTATTAAATCTGGATTTGGTGCAAATGGGTTATTGAATGTGATGTTACTCGAGTCAGGTCCATACCAAGGCTATAACAATGCCGGAACAATAAGTGGCAATGTACAAGTGAAAGATTGCCCAAGTAGCAAAAATGACGACAACGCAGAGTAGAGAAGGAGTTTAATGATGATAAATAAAAAAACAGTTTTAGCGGCAAGCATTGCTCTTGCTTATAGTTTTCCTTCTTTAGCTGATCAATCAATGCGAATTGTTCTAGAAGCAAATAGTAATAAAGCCTCAGCGCTTAAATCGGAGTTGTTATCAAATAATATTAAAATAGAAAAAGAGCTTAGTTCACTAGAAAGTTTTGCAATTTCGATTAATAAAACTCAGTTAGCCAATGTTACAGGGCTTACAAACGTAAAGACTTTTTACCCTGACGTACCAAGAAAGTTAATGTCTGAAGGCGCTTCGCAATATATTCCGTATGGTTTATCGATGGTTCAAGCTGATCAAGTTCAATATCAAGGCGGACAAAAAGTGTGTGTAATTGATAGCGGTTATGCCTTAGAGCACCCAGATTTGCCGAGTGCTGGTGTTACAGGCTCAGACGATGGTGGTGCTGGTGTGTGGTATCAAGATCCATTTGGTCATGGCACTCACGTTGCTGGCACGATTGCCGCAATCGACAATGAATTTGGTACGACAGGGATTGTCGATGATCATTCCCTTGATATGCACATTGTGCGTGTTTTTGCAGGTAATGGTAGCTGGGCTTACGCTTCGGATTTAGCCGGTGCTATTGATGAGTGCCAGCAAGCCGGTTCAACGGTTATTTCAATGAGCCTTGGTGGAAAATACTCAAGCCCGATTGAAGAAAAAGCGTTAGATAAAGTTGCTCGTGCAAATATATTAATGGTTGCGGCAGCAGGAAATGCTGGTGAAGCTTCACATAGCTACCCTGCCTCTTATGACAGTGTGATTTCAGTCGCAGCGGTTGATAGCACTAAAAATCATGCAAGCTTTTCTCAGCGAAGCAGTCAAATTGAACTAGCAGCGCCAGGCGTTAATATTTTCTCAACTGTGCCTGTTGACCGCGCGCGCTTTTCAAAATTTAATGTCACGCAAGATACTGTTAATTTCCAATATTATGGTATGGATGGCTCGCGTTTTGGTACTGTGACAGGGGAGCTCGTTGATTGTGGTTTAGGTACTCAGAGCTGTGGAGATGTAACAGGAAAAATCTGTCTAATCGAACGAGGGGAAATTCCGTTTTATAAAAAAGTAGAGCAGTGTGAAGCGGATGGCGGTGTGGGAGTTATTATTCGTAATAATAACCAAAGCCAGCTAATCGGCACTATTAACCCTACTTCTATGATTGCTGGCTCTGTGACAAGAAATGAGGGTCTTAATTTAATGGACAACCTCGGTAAGAAAACCACAATAACAGTCGCTGAGTTTTCAGATCATGACTTTAAATCAGGTACTTCGATGGCAACTCCCCATGTTTCCGGCGTAGCTGCATTGGTATGGAGTAATTATCCTGAGTGTTCTGCAAATGGTATTCGTTTAGCACTGAGGGCATCTGCCGATGATCAGGGGGATATGGGTTATGATCATGCTTACGGCTGGGGCATAGTGCAAGCCAAAGCGGCTGTTGATTATATCGCTGAAAATGGATGTAAAGCATCTAATAACGTATTACGTGGCGGAGATGGCTCAGCCCATTAACTACTCCCCTATATTGTTGTTATGACCAAAGCGCTTATGGCGCTTTTTTCGTTTGTCACCTACTCAACAATAAGCTCTATGAATCAATCATGATCTAGATCAATAAAATTACTGGGCAGGTTATTATACTCCCGCGCTTCATTATCGTATTAATTCATGCAACCGACTTGTACTCGGTTCGATGTGTGGAGCTTTCATGTCGTCACCTATTTTGACCCCTCGTCCTTTTACGCCTGAGTTGTTATCACCTGCGGGTAGTTTAAAGAATATGCGTTATGCCTTTGCCTATGGTGCAGATGCCGTATACGCTGGCCAACCTCGTTATAGCCTTCGTGTTCGTAACAATGAGTTTGACCTAGATAATCTGCAAGTTGGTATCAACGAAGCGCATGCGCAAAATAAAAAGTTGTATGTGGTGTCGAACATTGCTCCTCATAATGCCAAGGTTAAATCGTACTTACGCGATATTGAGCCTGTCATTGAGATGCAGCCAGATGCGCTGATCATGTCAGATCCTGGGCTTATTATGTTAGTGCGTGAAAAATGGCCAGATATGCCAATTCACTTATCTGTGCAGGCCAATGCGGTGAACTATGCCACAGTGAACTTTTGGGCTCAGCAGGGTATTGAACGAGTCATTTTATCGCGCGAATTATCGCTTGAAGAAATCGCTGAAATTCGTGAGCTATGCCCAAATACAGAACTAGAAGTGTTTGTTCACGGTGCACTTTGCATGGCGTATTCTGGCCGTTGTTTGCTATCGGGTTACATTAATAAACGCGATCCAAATCAAGGAACGTGCACTAATGCATGTCGCTGGAACTACGATGTGAAACCAGGCACGGAAAATGAAACCGGCGAAATGGTGCATAAAATCGACCCTAAAGCGGTGATCCCAACCCTAGGTGATGGTGCACCAAGTAACGAAGTATTCATGCTTGAAGAGCAAGGGCGCCCAGGTGAGTACATGCCTGCTTTTGAAGACGAGCATGGCACTTACATAATGAACTCAAAAGATTTACGTGCAGTTCAATATGTTGATCAACTAACGAAAATGGGCGTGCATAGTTTAAAAATTGAAGGCCGTACCAAGTCTTTCTACTATGTTGCTCGTACTGCACAAGTGTACCGTAAAGCCATTGATGATGCCGTTGCTGGTCGTCCATTTGACGCAAACTTATTTAAAACTCTCGAAAACTTAGCGCATCGTGGTTATACAGAAGGGTTTTTAAAACGCCACGCACATCAAGACTATCAAAACTATGAGTATGGTCATTCGGTGTCAGATAAACAGCAGTTTGTGGGTGAAGTATTAGGTCGCAACGATAATGGCTTAGTTGAAATTGATGTGAAAAATAAGTTCTGTACTGGTCATTCACTAGAATTAATGACACCAAAAGGCAATATCAATTTTAAGTTGGATTTTATGGAAAACAAAAAAGGCGAAGCCATTAGCGATGCGAAAGGCTCAGGTCATATTGTTAAAATTCCTCTGCCAGAAGATATCGATTTAGATCACGCAATTTTGATGCGTAATCTAGATGCCGACCAAGATACCCGTAATCCATTCAAAAAAGCTTAATAAAAGGGGCGCTAAGTCATACTTAGCGCATTGATCTCATCTTTTTTTGGTATTTCACTGTCGTTACTAGTTATTTTTACTATCCTTTTTTCTAAGGGTATTAATTAAACATAGTCAAAAACTATAGTGAAATACGTTGTTCATCCATCACATCAAAAAGAGCTTTTACACACTGTACCTTATATTGCGGTAGGGGTATTGCTGCTGGCTTTTGTTTTGCTACTTGAACGATTAGGTCTTATTGCTGCTATTCCTTTTTATGTAGCAATGCATACGAGCGTCGAATTGTTCTCAGTTGTGATCTCGTTTTTAATTTTTGCAATTGGTTGGAACACGTGGCATTTCACCAATAACTACAAACTGTTACTGCTCTCTTGTGCCATGTTGTGCGTTGCCATTTTTGATTCATTGCACTTTTTAGCTTATGACAGCATGCATGAAGGCGAAGCTGATATGAATCTCGTATTAAGTTTTTGGCTCATTGCTCGGCTGTTTAATGGGGTTGCCTTTTTAATTATTGCAGCGGGGATTTGGGTTAAATATAAACCGTTTAATGCGCGCGCCTTACTTACCTCTTTACTGCTTTTTAGTTTGTTTATTGCAAGCTCTCTTTTTTATTTTCCAGGTTCACTGCCAGAAATCTACATAGAAGGAGTCGGTGGCAGCCATATTAAGTTTTTAATTGAGTTACTCGTTTTAGCGCTTTACGGTGCTGCTGTTTTGATGTTTGCGACACAACTTCGTAAGCCCAGAACAAATTTAAACATTGCAGGAAAAACATTAGTTTGCCTGTTAGCTATTTTAAGTGAGGCCTGTTTTGTGGTGTTTAATGATGCGTCGCACACCACCAACACCCTTAATTTTTTTGGGCATGTGTATAAAGGGCTCACCTACTTTTTACTGTATAAAATCCTTTTTGTTGAAACCGTCACTAAACCGTATGCAGCACTAGATAACTCCTCTAATCAGTTAAAAGCAACACTTACCGCACTGCCAGACTCGGTTTTTGAGCTAGAAAAAGACGGTACTTTTCGCGAAGTCTTCAGTGATAACTCCGATAGCCATGTCTTTACTAAAGCGATGGTTGGGCAAAATATTAGTAGCATGTTTGAAAAATCAGATGCGCAAGATTTTATGCGCACACTTATGGAGGCAAAAAAATCAGCTGTCTGTTTGGTCAATACCTTACCCATTAGCGTAAATGGCTGGGTTATTCATTTTGAATTTTCGATTACCTTGTTCGAGCACGATAATGATGGACCAACGTATTTAGTGAACGCCCGCGACGTGTCAGATAAAGTTGGGCGTATGGCGGCACTTGCTCAGCAAAGTAAATTTAATCGGGGTTTATTACAGCTAACCGAAATTTCGTTTCAAGACGATCAAGATGTGTTGTTGAATTATGCAGTTAATCAAGCCCTCGAAATTACCAATTGCGATGGCGCAGCTTTGTTTATTTGTAACGAACAAAAGCAACATGATTATCGAGCCGAGAAAGGTAATGTTTTTGATGTGTGCACTGAAAAGTTACAAGGCAAAATTGCGGCTGGGCAAGCTGTCATTGTTAACCGAAAACATGCAAAAGAATACGGGTTACCTGGCGACTCTAACTCATTGTTAGTGGTGCCCGTGATACGCCATAGTCAGTGCCATATGGCCATTATTTTACAGCATCAAACTAAAGTGTTTAGTGTGCAAGATAAAAACATGCTAACGGTTTGGGCCGAGTCAGTGTGGCAATGGTTTCATAAAATTACTCTTAACAAACGCATGCACATATTGTCTCAAGCGGTTGAGCAAAATCCACACCCCATTATGTTTACCAATACAGATGCAAAAATTGAGTATATGAATCGTGCTTACCTTGATATGTGTCAGTACGAGTATGATGAACTAATAGGTCAGAGCCCGCATAAAATCAGTGCCGGTCAAACTGAACCAGCTGTTTATCAAACAATGTGGGAGCACTTAAAAAACCGAAAAGCCTGGGTGGGTGCTTTGGTTAACATGACCAAGCACGGTAAAGTGATTGTTGAGCAGACTACCATTTACCCATTGAAGGATCAGCAAGGGAAGGTGAGTAACTACATTTCGTTTCAGCATGATGTGACCAAAGAAGTCGAAAGTGAAACCCTTATACATCAACTTTCTTATTTTGATCAGCTAACGGGGCTTGCAAACCAGGACAAGTTGCAGATGGAGTTTGAGCAAACCATTAAGCTTCAAGTTGATGCTAAGGCAGCCTTTATTTTAATTGGTTTAGATAACTTTAAAATTCTCAATAAAGCATTGGGTATGGCAAGTTGCAACCTTGTATTACAAAGCTTGAGTGCGCGAATTTGTAACTTTATGGGTGAGCAGATTATGGTTGCACGACTACAAGGCGACCGCTTTGCATTTATCACGCCTTATACTTCCACTGGCGCTATAAATAAAAGTACTCACGATTTATTAAAAGTGCTCAGTGAGCCGCTGACGATTAATGATGAACTCATTGTTGTTACAGCATCGGTCGGGGTTTCCCTGTTTCCAATTGATGGTAAAGAGTTTGAGCCGCTATTGCAGATGGCCGAGTCAGCGATGTTTGAGGTTAAAAGGCAGGGTAGAAACAATGCGTTATTCTACGCCGAAGAAATGAATAAATCTGGGCTTAGGCAATTACAAATCATCAATGCCCTTAATTATGCCCTTGAAAATAATGAGCTTTATTTAGTCTTTCAGCCACAAATTGATATTGCCTCAGGTGCTGTGGTGGCTGTTGAAGTATTATTACGTTGGCACAGCGAAACATTAGGCAATGTATCACCTGCTGAGTTTATTCCCATTGCTGAAAGCAGTGGCCGCATTAGCGAAATTGATGACTGGGTATTCGAAAATACCGTTAAAACAATTCGCCAGTGGCAAGATGACAACATGCCAGCAATGACCTTTGCAATAAATCTATCGGCAACGAAGTTTGTTAAAAAGCAGCTGCTTGGTGATTTAATTTCGGTGTTGCAAACTTATTCTATTGAGCCTGAATGTATTGAACTTGAATTAACGGAAACCATTGCCATTGGTAACCCTCAGTTTGCTTTAAGTACGATTACAAAACTGCGTGAAGCAGGGTTTAAAATGTCGATTGATGACTTTGGCACAGGCTACTCATCAATGAATTACTTAAAAGATTTTGCTCTCGATAAGCTCAAAATCGACAAATCATTTATTGATGATTTAGAAAACCCCAGCGATGCTGACAAAGCAATTGTTAAAGCTATGATTGATTTAGCCAGCGCGTTAAATATGGAGTCAATTGCTGAAGGCGTTGAAAGCGAGCAGCAGCTGAACATACTTAAAGAGCTTGAGTGTTCTCAAGTACAAGGCTATTACTTCAGTAAGCCCCTGCCAATTACAGTGTTGTATGAGTTTGTGGAGTCACCAAGTTTTTCAAGGTAAGCCTACTTTTTAAATTGACTGGCAAGCTCTGCAAGCGACACTTCAGCAAAACGTTTTAATAACAGTGCTTCTGCATCATCCATCGCATTTTGCAGGGCGCTGTTCACTGCATGCTCGATAGGGCAGTTGCTGTGCTCATCGGTTAGACCAATGACAAACAGGTTCTTTTCGCCAAGCGCTTGGTGAATATCAAATAAGGTGATGTCAGTTAAGGGAGTGGCCAGTAGCCAGCCGCCATTGTGACCTTTGATTGCCGATACATAACCTGCTTGGCGCAGTAACGCCATTGTACGGCGCACGACCACAGGGTTGGTCATTAACATGTTTGCTAATGTGTCTGATGTAACAGGGTGGCTGTAACTGTTTAAATGGATCAGCACATGTAAAACCCGTGATAGTCGGCTGTCTTTTCTCATCTCAAATCGTCAATATGCGTTTTTTGCAGTGTATCACGAACTGCTTAATATTAACCGTTTGAATTACCAAGCTAATGCTCACTAAGCCAATGCCAAACCAGCCAATTTGCTGAAATTGCTCATTTAAAACCACTATAGCCAGTACGGTGGCGATAATAGGCTCAAGTAAAGTAATGAGCACGGCTTGGCTAGCCGCTATGGTTTTTAAGCCAATACTAAATAGCCAATAACCGAAAAACATCGGCACTATGGCCATGTAAAGCGCCACGCTGGTATTGGTAACTGTGGCAAAAAGCGCATCTCCAGTGAACAATAACGAAGGCAAGAGTACACATGCAGCGCCGCCAAATAGGCTTGCCATAGTCGCTCTTGAATGAACGCCGTTGCTAATTAAACGTTTGGCAACCCATGAATAGCCCGCATAGGTAAGCCCTGCAATTAAGCCAAGTAAAATGCCGATGTTTTGGCTAAACAACCCCTTAGCAGCAAGATTATGTTCTTTACCTAACGCAATTAAGCCAATGCCAATAGCACCAAAGCAAAAGCTGACTAGCCAGCGAGTTGCAATGGGCTTTTTCTCAATTAAGTATTCCAATAAGACGGTAAATAAAGGGGCGCTGGCAATCGAAACAACGGTGCCTATTGCCACACCAGCGCTATTCATCGAGGTATAAAATGCCAGCGGATAAATAGCCACACAGGCTGAGCCTAGAAGGGTTAGAGGGTAATGCTTACGCAGTGTACTTGCATTGTTTTTTAGCTGAGTTAGTGAGGTTAGGCAAAGTAATACCCCGCCAAACCCCATCGCAAACGCACCTATTGCAAAAGGGCTAATGTCTGGTGCAAAGCTTGCGGCTGTGCCTGTTGTGCCCCAAAACACACTGGCAACTAAAACGGCAATGGTCGCGATGGTATGGTTCATTGATGATTCGCTTTAAATTTAAGATATCAAAAGCATAATCAAAATTGATGTGCAGTTTTTGACAAAAAGGACGGTTTTGTTGGCGTTAAAAACTAAAGTTACTTTTTGAATTTACTCGGTGATAAGCCAAAGTACTTTGAAAAACTGCGGCTAAAAGATGAAAGCTCATTGTAACCAACTAACTCACTAATGCGCTGCAACGGGTAGTCGGTATGACTTAGCAAGGCTTGGGCTTTTTCCATTCGCTGTTTGGTTACATAGTTCATGACAGTCAATCCTGTTTGTTGCTTAAACAGCAGCTTAAATTGCGTTGGGCTTAAACAGGCAATGCTGGCAAGGTGTTTGATTTGAAGAGGAGTACCTAAGTGACTGTCAATATAAAGCAGGGCCTCGCTAATACGGCTGTCGACCTTAGGCTGCATAATTTGCTCAGCTAACAGCAAATTGAAGGTGTTAAACATAGCAAGTTCTAATTCATGATTAACCGCTTGCTCAAGTTGCTTTGCCACAAACTGCAAAAATGCCCAAAGTGATAGATTAATAGCAAACACGCAGCGCTCAGCAGTGGCCAGGTTATCTGGTAGCTTTGGCATATCGGCCACCACAAATCGGGCTTCTGGCATTGCGGTAAACAGGTGTGATTGCGAGGCTTTGACAACCACGCATTCACCGGGGGCAACTTTACCTTGAAAATCACCCACACTAATAGCAATCACACCTTTTAAGGGCAGTACTAGTTGATGATAGTCATGGCTATGACTAACAGGCTTAGTACTGTATGAGCGGATAGATAGATTGCCTTGCATCATTTTGTGATAACCGTTTGCTGAATAAGGCTATTATGCCTGTTTGCGAGGGATGATCAATTTTAGGCCATTAACGGGGTTAGCACATGCTCGTAGGCAATCATTAGCGCGACATAAACCAACAAAACAGCCATCAATTTATTAAACACATTAAAAACACCCGTCCGTGATACTTGTTTGCCAAGCACCAAGCCCGCTAACGAGTAACTTGTAGGAGCTCCAAAGGCAAGAATGGCTAAAATAAGTGACCAAAATACGATTGCAGCGCCGGTAATATCTGCACTTGGGAATTGAATCGTAGCAATTGGCAAAGTGGCCACCAAGGCTTTTGGATTTAATAGCTGCATAAACAGGCCATCGAAAAAGCTTAATGATGCATCAGCTGATGCATCATTTACCTGTACTTTTGCTTTTGCGACCTTCCAAGCAATATACAAAATATAGCCGCAACCAATTAAGCTCACATAAGGCAAAAACTGCGGGTTGATCACTTGTAAGCCAAGGTAGCCAAGCAGCACAAATAAGATAAACATCGCGCTACCCACGCCAATAAAAAACCCAAGGTGTGAACGTGTTTGTTTATTTAAGCCACTGCTTAAACCAAGTAAATTGATTGGCCCAGGGGTGTACATAATGCCAATAGCATATGCAAAAATATCTGCCATAACAGCTCCAAATCAGTAATTTAGCTCTATCTACGAGCCCATTGCAGTTGAAATTGTTTTGGTGTCATACCGAATACTCGTTTGAAGTTACGATTGAGGTGACTGGCATCTGCAAAGCCAGATTCAACTGCTACGCTGGTGGCATCGCGGCCAACTTGTAACGCTCTACGGGCATAATTAATACGACAGTTCAAAACATATTGATGTGGAGTAATACCGAAGTGCTCGCGAAAGCGGCGGATAAAATGAAACTTCGACATAGTGGCTGCATGGGCAATGTCATCAATAGCAATGTCATTGTCGATATTTGCCAAAATATAGTCTTTTGCGCGCAGTAGTAAGCTATCAACACGAGTGCTTAAAGTTGGCAAATCAAGGCTGCCGTTGAGCCTGACTAAAGACTGTGCCATTTGCAATACTGCAGCTTCTCGCTCTATTTTGCTGGTGCTATTGGTTTGTAATAGCCTTGATAAATTAATCACTTGATTACGTAGTAATGGATCAGCATACAAGGTGTTTGCCATACGTAATGTGCAGTCTTGCTTATACCCTAGTGCTTTGAACAAAGGCTGAAATTCATCGGGATGAATGTACAGCATTAGATACTCTAGGTTTTGCTCAGTGCCAGAGTGACCATCGTGAATATCTTCAGGATTAAACAAAATGACATTGCCAGGTACGCTTTTATAAAACGCATTACGACAAAAGAAATCTTGCCGCCCCTGTAGGGTAATACCAATTGAATACTCTTCGTGAGCATGTTTTGCATAGGTAAAATCACTCATAGTCGCAGTCAACATCGAGATGCTCTGATGTTGTTCGTTGTTGATGTACTTAAAGTGATTGTCTTTGCTCACAGATGCTCCTGAAGGTTGTGCGCTTCGTTATTATTCCTACGCCAATATAGCGAAGCAGGCAACCTAAAAACTTGAACAAAATTGCTGATATTGAATGGGAGAGATTTATTTTTGCCTAATTAACAGCGAATAACGGCAAATAGCTGCGATGTTTTTAGTTTTTTTCAGTTACCTAGATAAACTAATACTCAGACTTTTCTTATTTTTTAATTCAGCGTGAATGTTTTTATCCCTAACTGAGGTCTTTTAAACAAGCAGTAGAGAGGGGGTTAAATGAATTTACGTACATCAAATAATTTAGTGGTTGCACTTATCACCATCAGTTTTTCGTTATTGGGTTTGTCTTTTATCTTGGGAGCAAACCCCAATACCATTGGCAGTATCTTTTCATTTTATAAATTAGACGCTCAGTTGCCAGCTCACATCATGAGTATGATCGCAGGCTTTGCATTTTGCTTTATTGGCATTACCAGCCTTCATTCACATTTGGGGTTTATTAATAGAGCGCTTCCGACCATCACTGCAATTGCTATATCAATGCTCTGTTTGATTACGCTGTTTGGCGCTAATCGTTGGCTTGCAAGTGAAGGGGGCTTTCCTGTAATTGGGTCGGGGCAGGGGATCATTAAGTATTTTGCTGTTATTCCACTGTTTTTATTTGTGTTTTACAAAGATGCTTTGAGTGATAAAGCGCATATTGCTTTAAATTATGCATCGGTGGCATTAGTGCTGGTTTGGATTGGCGCCATGAAGTTTTTTGCTTTTGAAGCAAAGGGGATTGTAACACTTGTCGAAACATCGCCGTTTATGTCGTGGTTATATCAGGTTTTTAGTGTGCAGGGTGCATCTAATGTAATTGGTGTATTTGATATTGTCAGTGTGCTGTTGCTTTGTGTTGGCTTGTTGATTAAAAACAATAAGTTAATAGTATTGGCAGGGCTTGCCTGTTGCGCTGTTTTTATCATGACGCAAACATTTTTAATTACCGCACCGAATGCGCTTAGCAGTTCGACGGTTTTAGCAGGACTTGGTCAATTTGTGATTAAAGATCTGTGGTTTATTGCAAACTTAGTGATTATTTATCACCTAGCTGTAATTAATAATACAGCCAACGAAACAGTCGCATAAAATAAAAAAGGCCTCAGAAGAGGCCTTTTAAATGATCACTAAACAACTACAACGGCTTTTTGCTTTTGAACTTTAGAAAACTCAAGCGCATCGTTGAGATTGCTAAATTCAAAGTCTGTAGGTTCTTCAACATTTAAAGTACCCGACGCAATGTCATTAAGGAGCTTTTCGCCATCAGTTACAAGACGTTGCCATTGCTGTGTATCACCATAATCGTGTAATGCACCAAGGGCAATTTCATGATAAGAAATAGTGCGTGTGAATGGCTCATCGACTGGGGTTTCAATACGCCCTAAAATACTGATCACATGACCATTTGCTTGTAGGAGTGGCACTAACTTTTTAGCTTCTTCAGGGCCGTTAGCATCAAAGAGTGCAAAGTAGCCACCCTCAGAAGGCGCGTCGCGTAATACTAACTTAACGCCAAGCTTTTCTGCTTGCTCTGCCGTTAAGCTTTTTGATAATGCATGAACTTCAAAGCCACTGTGGTTCAGCATTTGCGTCAGCAGTTTATTAACAGCTCCCATGCCGGTAACTAATACTTTTTCGCCTTTACGTAATGGTATTTTGCTAAAGGCTTGCCACGCAGTAAGCAGTGGGCAAGGCAATGCAGCAGCAACATTAGCAGCTAACTCTTTTGGTAATTGCATAACACGTTCAGCATAAAGAACCGAGTGCTTAGCAAAGCTGCCGTTTTCACTTAAGCTATGATGATAAGCGACTGTTTTACCAATTAGTTTGGTATCGACGCCATCGCCTACCTGCTCAACAACCCCAGCACCGTCTACGCCAGGTGTGTGTGTATCTGGCCAATTAATAGGATCAGCTTGAATAAACTTCCAATCAACTGGATTGATACCAATCGCATGGTTACGAACTAAAATTTGCCCTGCTTTAAGTGCTTGTACAGCTTTTAATCCCAAAGTGAGCGCTTTATCAGCACCTTGAAATTGCCAAGCATGAGTTGTTTTTACTTCATCATGATCCCAGTCAGGAGCAAAATCAGGGGTTGCTTGCCTGTCATTGCAGCTAAGGGCATCAATTTGATTAATCTCGTCTTGGCTTAAGCTAAGCGAAAGGGCTTTTAAGTTGGTAGCCATATTTTCGCGTTTGGTCGATGACGGTATCGTCACCATGTCATGCGCTAATTCCCAAGCAATGACCACTTCAGCAGTGCTCACTTGGTGTTTGTTTGCAATCGCTTTAATGGTTGGATCTTTAAGTACTTTACCTACCGCAAATGGCATATAGCCGGTAACGAGAATGTCGTTTTGCGTACAAAAATCACGTACCTTTTGGTTGGTTAGGTAGGGATGTACTTCTACTTGATTGGTAAATAACGCGCCTTTTGGCAAAATACTTAAGGCTTCTTCCATTTGTGCAATGGTAAAGTTTGAAACACCAATTTCTTTAGTCAAACCAAGCTCTTTTGCTGATTGTAACTCGGTTAAGTACTCATCCATGCTTTCGCCATTGGCTGGGCTTGGCCAGTGAATAAGCAGTAAGTCGATGTAATCTAGTTGGAGCTTAGTCAGGCTTTCTTTTACGCTGTTAATAAAGTCCGTTTTATTTAACTTATCATTCCATACTTTGGTGGTAATAAATAACTCACCACGTGCAACACCACTGTCTTTAATCGCTCGGCCAACAGCTTCTTCGTTACCGTAAATTTGCGCGGTGTCGATGTGTCTAAAGCCCTCTTCAATAGCTGTTAGCACACTTTGATATGCAACTTCGTCTTGTAATCTAAATGTACCAAAACCCAGTTTTGGCATAATTGATTGTGACATCATAACTCCTTAATTATGGAACTTGGGCAAAACATGTTCGCCGATGTGCTTTAATGCCCATTCGATGGGTAATTCGTTACGTCTAAAGTGCAGGCCAATGTGATTCACACCGGCATTTCTCATTGCCTTTAGTTCTGAGATGAGTCCGTTAACGCTTGTTTCAACCCCTGAAGAGGGGCGATTGAATAACGGTATTATGGCGAGGAAAGTTTTTGCGAAAAACAGCAAGGATAACAAAACACCTTTGTCGTTTTTGCAAAGGTGATTTAATCGTTATGAATTAGCTTCTTCTTTTGAAAGGGTAAAGTATGCGCGAGTGACTGGGTAGGCAATTTGTGAAATCAGTGCTGTGCCCCAAAGTAAGTTGCCAATGAGCGAAGGCACATGGGGTAAAATGGGAATGGTAACTAAAGCGAGTATAACGCCAAACATTCTTACTTTAGCTGTTGCAAAACGATGGGCTACACGGTGTTCGATCATTAACTGGATCCACAATAAACTCAATAAGTAGCCTGCTAACCCTACACAGCCAATGACACCATATTTAAGTGGGTAAGGTTGCCAAAACCCAGCTTTCACTTCGCCGGCGAGCGCAACGCCAACCATAACGGCACATAACATTAAAAACAGGTGTGCTAACCACCAACTTGCGAGTGTCCATTTATGCTGATTCTTAGGTTTACCATTGCCAACAAAGTCAAAGTAAATCCAGCATTGCACAAATACTGCAATACCGCCAAACATAAAGTTAGCCAGTACAGAGGGGTCGACTTTATAAATTCCTTTTTCTGATAAAGTAATCACCAATTTAAAGAAACCTTCGCCTACGACAATGAGCAGTAAAAGGGCAAAGCGCTCAGACATATGCCCAAGGCGTGGTAAAAAACGTTTATTTTCAAGTACACCAATTTTTGGAGCCATATACAAAACTTGGATAGCGGCAATCGCAGTGCCAAATACCCAATAACGATAGGGTGCAGGCATAAAAGCTGTGGTAGCAAAGATAATGGCAAGAGCAAAGTAGTTACGGCTCACACTGCGTGCTAATTTAGTTGATTCGACCCCCAGTTGATTGGTGCGATGAAATAAATACGCTGTAATAAGTCGGTTTGCGGCATAGGCCAATGCAAAATATGTCCAGCCTTTGTCAAGTACATGAGGGGTCGAGGCTGCCATAACCATGGCGGTGACAATTTGGCAGGCCATGATCAGCCGATGTTTTACATCGGTACTGACATAGAGTGAGTTAAAAACGCTGGAGTCAGCCCACGCGAACCATACGGTGATGAACAAACCTGCAAAAGTAAGAAAACCACTTAAATGTAAGTGGTCGCTTAAAAAATTACCTAGCAAAAAAATGATTACCACATGGATAAGGTCATAAAATAATTCAACCCAATGAACATGGTCATGTGAACTTTTTAAATCTAGGTGATGCTTAGGTAAGCGCCACATTGGGTGGTTTTCTAATGCCATAGTTGATCCTACCTATTTGCTCTCAACAATAATTGCAGTGATGGTGGTTTCACCTTCATTTTTGACTTGGTGAGTCCATGTGTCATGCCACATCACATAGCCATTGGGGATCTCAAGTGTTGTTTGTGACTCTTTTGTACTGATAGTTGCCTTACCACCCGTCTCAAAGTAGACAGTTTCAGCATTATGCGTGTGCCAATTATCTTGCTCACCTGGTGCTAAAGTCATACGCAAAACAAGTACTTCACTGTTATCTAGCAATACTTCATAGTGATTAGGTGAAGCAATATGTGCATGGGGGAGTTGTGCTGAAAAGGCATGTGGTGAGCACATCATTATACTCACCAAACCAATCAGCAAAGTTGTAAATTTGCTCATGGCTACTCTCTACTTATGCATACCGCGAATTGGGTAGTTATTTTTTGGGTCGCGTATCCAGTTAAGCCCACTTACCAAGGTTGCTAAATCAGGTCTTACAAATGGGTTATTAGAATAATCAACCACATGTACATTACCTTGCTCGTTAACCACAAACAGAGCAGGCTCTGCGAAAGGGTGATCTGTTTCTTGCGGTGAACGGGAATCAGATATGTAAGTACCTAATGCTTGCATTTGCTCTGTAGTCAAACCGTAAGCAAGTGGAAATGACACAGATAACTGCTCTAAATGTGCTTCTAACTGCTCTTTGCTATCGCCTGAAACAGCAATTACATCAACACCCGTTTCTAATAGCGCAGCTTTGTACTGCTCGAGGCTGTTTAAATAGCGAGTACATAAAGGGCAATGCTTACCACGATAAACAACAACAAGCTGCCAGCTTGCACCGTGTTGAGGTTGACCAAGAACAGCCTCTTCACCACTCAAAAGTGCAGCACTAATACTAGGAAATGCACTGCCCGGGTGGAGTTTATTGCTATAAACAGATTCGTTACTCATAAGTGTTCCTTAAAAGTTGTCGTTTAAGTGTTTTTCAAAGCGCGCAAAGTCGCTGTCGATGTCTGCATTTTTCATCACGTCATAACAGGCGAAAGTAGGTAACCCTTGCATACCGAAAAACTTAAAGTTCATATGCATT
Organism: Pseudoalteromonas sp. NCCP-2140; assembly: GCF_023708065.1. Classification (NCBI taxonomy): domain Bacteria; kingdom Pseudomonadati; phylum Pseudomonadota; class Gammaproteobacteria; order Alteromonadales; family Pseudoalteromonadaceae; genus Pseudoalteromonas; species Pseudoalteromonas sp. NCCP-2140. Next base: position 55,048 of record NZ_BRCZ01000004.1, read on the forward strand.
GGGAAAACAAGGTCATCAACACTTTTACCTTCAAAAAAGTCAGTGGCATCTGCAAATGATTCTGCAGGTGCATTTAAAGTCAGCGACATCATGTATTGAGTGTTATTTAAGGTGCCGCCTGTACCGTAATTGGCTTTTGGATTGTCTTGATGACGACCATCACCATGGCAAAGCGCTCCACCCATGCCTGCTGTGTACACTTCATCCATGTATTTTTTGAATGACCAAGTCATGCCCATCCAGTTAATTGGTGATTGCAAAAAGACGATATCTGCCCATTGATGGTTCTCAAGTTCAGTTTCTACATCAAATTCGTCTTGTGTATTAACCACACGAGTTTGATAGCCTTTTGCTTGAAAAAAAGCGTCGGCTTTTTCGATTAAAGCAGCATTTAACTTACCTTCAGAAAAAGGGTAATAGTGATGTGCGTTAAGAATTAATATGTTTTTCATAGTTGAGTATCCGTTTGCTAATTACTTTATCGTGTTCAAAATACATTCTGTGGTATATAATAGTAACCTAGATTATTTAATCAACCAGTCACCTTTTTGTAACTAGTCTGAAAAATGTGAGGATGTTTTGGAAAGTTCAGTAGAAACAGATAGTAAGGGTAGAAAAAAAGTTTTAAATGCTTGCATGGAACCGTGTGCTATTGAAAAAGGCATGCGTTTGATTGGCGGTAAATGGACGGGCTCTATTATCTATCATTTAAAAGATGGCCCTGTGCGTTTTAATGATTTAACGCGCATGCTGGGTGGTGCAAGCAAAAAGATGATAGACCAGCGTCTAAAAGAGCTTGAAAGTAGAGCGATGATCACCCGTCATGTTATTAGCACGCGCCCGATAGCAGTGACCTATGAACTTACTGATTTTGGCCGCTCAGCACTGCATATACTCGATGAATTACGGGTTTGGTCTGAATCGAATGAGATTTAATTAGCTTAGAGAGAGCAGGGAATGCATAAGGCACAATTTGGAGAGGTTGAATCAATTAAAAAGCCACCTCATTATGAGGCGATTCATCAACTTGCGCTTGATATTGTTAATGCTCCAAATAAACAACAAGAGTGGGCGGCGTACAATAAAATAAAAGAAATATGCGACAAGTTTGCAGGCACACCGCTTGATCATCCGTTTCAATGGGAAACGCTTGCTGACTTTACCCATCAAAAGCCAGAGGTTGCACTTAGCTATTATTTCAAAGCGCTAGAGTTAGCAATGTTACTCGAACTAGAGGATTATTTGGCGTCGATTAATTTTGCGATTGCAGAGAATTACCTAGAGAAAGCTGATAAGGCCCAAGCGCTAAACTTTGCCAATACAGCTTTAACTTTCGCGGAACAAACAGCAGATGATGAATTACAGTTAGAAATTAACGAACTGATTCTCGAAGCTAATTCCTTGCCATAAAATTATTTATAAAAAAGCCAGCGCTATGCACTGGCGTTTATCAATTACGGAAAAGAGTAGCGCACAATTCGCTTTACTACAGAAAAGTACTGGCGAAAGAAGCCGCCGGTATTGTAGTGAATACCGTGCTCTTTAAAGATAGCTTGCACCTTAGGGGCAATTTCGCGGTAACGTTTTGCGGGTAAATCTGGGAATAAGTGATGCTCTATTTGATAGCTCAAGTGCCCAGTCATTACATGAAACAGGTTACCCCCTTTGATATTTGATGACCCCAACGCTTGGCGGTAATACCACTGGCCTTGTGATTCATTTTCGCAGTCTTGCTGGTTAAATGTTTCAACTTCACCGGTAAAATGCCCGCAAAAGATAATAGTTGAGGTCCACAGGTTACGTAATAAATTAGCGGCAAGATTGCCCGTCAAAACCCACAAAAATAAAGGCCCAGCAAGCAACGGAAAGAACAGGTAGTCTTTCACTAGCTGGCGCGCACCTTTACTAAAAAAGCGCTTTTTCAGTTCGCTGTGCGGTACTTTGTAATCGCGGTCATCTTTTTTCTTGCCAAAAAATACTCGCTCGGCTGCCATTTCGTGGTACGACACACCCCATTGGAACAGCACACTGAGCAATAGGTAAGTGACAAATTGCCACAGGTTTTTTACTCGCCAACGAAAGTCATTCGATAAGCGCAGTAATCCATAGCCGAAGTCGCGATCTTTACCAATAATATTGGTATAGGTGTGGTGCTCGTAGTTGTGAACACGGTTCCAGCTAGCTCCATCGCACGCTATATCCCACTCGTAAGACTTTGAATTTATATATTTATCATTCATCCAGTCGTATTGACCATGCATCACATTGTGGCCAATTTCCATGTTATCGAGAATTTTTGCTGTGGCTAAACTAAGCACACCCACGAGCCATAAAACAGGCTGAATAAAGCCTAACATTAATAAAATTCGGCCACTCCATTCAAACACTCGCTGGCAAACAATAACGCGGCGAATGTATTTTGCATCTTGCTCACCGAGTTTTGATTTTACATCTGTTTTAACGCTATCGAGTTGAGCTGCTAATTTTTCAAAATTGACTGTTTTTGTTGTGTTCATGCTGATAACTCCACGTCACTGACAGGTTGCGATATACAAAGTTGAATTAACTGCTCTGAGCTATCAGAGAGCTCACCGGTGCGAATATCACGTACGATGCCTTGCTTTTTAACGCATTGGCATTGATGGCAAATTCCCATACCACAGCCAACTGTTACAGGTTGCTTATTCGCTTGTAAGTGGGTCAGTAAGGTTTGTTGGTTATCAATAGTGAATGTTTTGCCCTGATGAGTGAGTGTTAGTTCGTGCTTATCAGAGGTTGCTAAAACAGCAGGGACTGCACTGAAATGCTCACTGTCTATAGGCGTATTTAATTGCTTAGCTAAAGCGGCTGCTTGCTTATACAAAGCAACTGGGCCGCACACTAACCAGTGTTTATGCGTATTTGTTGTCAGCCATGTCGTCGCATCGCCATCGTTGTTGCGCTCAAGTAAGTGATAATCAAAATTGCTCAGCGATTGCTTTAGTTGCTCAAGTTCATCTTTAAGCCAGTGGCTGTTCGGCTTTGCATAATAAAGCAGGGTTATAGTTTGTTTGCTATCAGCAGGTATTGATTTAAGCATGGCTATAAATGGCGTAATGCCTGAGCCACCGGCCAGCATGATTAAAGAGCGCGCGGTATTTGGCATAACAAACTGGCCTTTAGGCTCAGAAATATTAAGCCATTGCCCTGGCCTCAAATTTATTAGCTTTGACGTAAATGCGCCGCTCCCTTGGCTGCGGATCAATAAACGAATTTGTCGCTGCTGCCTTGCCAATTGTGGTTCGCTTGCGATGGTAAATACACGCGTTAGCATTCGACCATTCGTTTGGATTGTTAACGCAATGTGCTGGCCTGCTTGATGAACTGGCCATGCTTTTTCTGGCTCAATAATCAACTCAACGCTTTGTTCAGCAAACACCTGTACATATTTTACTTGTGCACGAAAATAGCCTTCGCGCCAGCCTGGTTTAAAGCACTGAACCACCGGCTCCCAGTATCCTGCCCATGATTGATGATGCAGTAAATGTTTTGATAATGAATTTAATAACGCTCTCATTTTTCGCCTTTAGCTTACAAGTGTACGCTCACTTGGCGCACAAGTGTAAGCTGAAAGCTGATAATTGCAAGCCTAATTTGAGTATTAGCTCTAAATTAAAAGGGCTTGACCTTGCTATTAGGGGGTTATATTTAATGAAAAAAGAATGGATTAATTTTCTTTTTTATTTAATTCAAGGTTATATGTTTATTTTGTTTAGTTTTAATTGCCATGCATCTAGGGAAGGGAGTTTTGAGCTCTTTTACAAGAAGTATTAAAAGGGCTCGTTAATTTCGGCTAATAATTAAAAAACAGCTTTAGCTTTTTTGCTCTGAATCTCTGCCACCGGCTCTAGTGGCAAAGCTTAATTTACAGTCCGAGGTGTAAGGTAGGGATATTCGTTGGTTTGTGAGCCAATTCAATCTAGTTAATTCTTATGCAAACATTATCCCATCTGAATCTTGTTTAAAGTTATTCTGACTCTCAACTTTACGCCACACTTTTTCGTGGAAGTAAAACGCAACAGTGTTCACAGCTGGCTCAACAATAGCGACCAAGCCACCAATTAAAAAACTACCTGTTAAAAAGTAAGTCACTGTAAAAGCGATTGCGAAGTGCATCATTGCAAAAGTAACTGTCTTAATCATTTTGAATACCCTAACTCTCATAATTTGATGAGTTTAGTATTGCTCATTCTTTTTCATCTTTAAAATGGAATAAAAGGATTGTTGTAATCGAAAAACTGGATTGTATCTTTCACATTAATGTTCAGAAAGTTTTATTTCAAAGTCTATGAATTCAAATAGAAGTAGATGGTGAGAGTTTCGTAAATATGCATTTCAGTTGGGGCAATAAACTGCGTATTGCCATCGATAATGCATGGCGAGGCTTTAGGGCAATTAAGGAGTAGAAAGCTTATTTAATCAAATTACTTAAGTTTATTTTAAGCTTAAACAAGTACAGTAAAGTTTCGCTAATAAGTAAAAAAGATAATTTAAGATAGCTCATTTTTTGTTTTAGATCATTACAGCAAGAGCGCTCAAAGGATAGCGTAATTGTGAGTCTATATTACGTATAAATTTAGCACTTATCTCAACGCGTTTTACGAAAGGGGCACTATGAAGATTAAAAATACAACGACTCATTACAGTTCGTTCTCGATATTATTGCACTGGCTTATGTTTATTCTAATCGTCACTGTTTTTGGCAGTATTGAATTGCGAGAGTTATTTGATAAAGGCACGGAAACACGCGATGCTTTTAAAATGTGGCATTTTATGTTGGGTTTATCTGTTTTAGCTCTAGTAGTTGTAAGGTTAGTGGTGCGTGTGCTGGCAGGCTCAACGCCTGCAATAAAACCTGAGCCTGCAAAGTGGCAAAATACATTAGCCAAACTTGTGCACCTAGCGCTCTATGTCTTCATGATTGCAATGCCAATAGCAGGTTGGCTGATATTGAGTATGGCTGGTAAACCCGTGCCATTTTTTGGCTTAGAGCTACCTCCATTAGCAAGTGAAAATAAAGATCTTGCTAAAACTATCAAAGAAATACACGAGACTGTGGGTGAAGTAGGTTATTACTTAATAGGGTTGCACGCCGCTGCTGCATTATTCCATCATTACATTTTGGCTGATGACACTTTAAAACGTATGTTGCCTTTAAAAAAGTAAAGTTTAGTTAGGTCATCTTAAATAAGCCTTGAAATCCCATACTAGGATTTATCAGGGCTTGCTCTTCACATAAGACACCATTCTGAATAACTTGGTTTGGAAAATGTTCAATGATTCCGGTAATTCAGTAATACCGCCCTCGGAGGATCTTAACTACTTTTAAACTTGATCTAGATCAAAGAAACTTCACTCGCAGCAATCTATATTACGCGGCTGCAATTTTCACCGCTTTTTGAAATCTAGATTAGCTTTTAAAGGCAATACTCCATCATCGTGCTTAAAGGTGTGTCATGGCATTACTCATCAATAACAAATGTATTAACTGTGATAAGTACTAGGTGCCAGGATTTAATGAGGAAAAACAAATAGTTGAATTTTGCTGTGTTCTTTTTTGTGTTGGTGATTTTTGAAAAATCAACAACAAAGCTAAGTATTAACTAAGTTTGATGGAAAAGCAAATTGTATTAACTAAATCGACTTTTTTATCAATTTTATGCATTTTTTCACACGCTTTCCCTCCTTGATTTTCACTTAAATTACTACGTAACACAGCGCTATTAGTTCGTAACACAGAATAATAAATGCGTAACACAGAGATGAAACTTACCTCTGTTACTTACCATTCGTTACCATCACGCAAGCTTAGTTAGTGTTAGGTCAAACACTAACTAGGAAACTCATGAGTACATCAAAATCACAATTTATCAGAGAGTATCAACGCGCGAGTAAATCACCTTGGGATGACAATTCAACGATTCTGCTATTAGCAGATGTCGATGAAGCGTCTACAAGCGACTCAATCGAACTTAGTTTTAGCCATTACATTTATATGCACAGAGATAGGGTAGGCAGTGTATTGGGTATAAGCATCTCAAAGCAGCTCTTTGATGATAATCCTGATTTTTCAGGGCGCTATTTAGATGGTGTAGAAATGTATGCTTTTTTGCTGCTGTACATTGAGCAAATAAAAGAATTCTGTCATTTATTTTCAGCGGAGTTCGAAGCGATATTCTTAACTAAACCAACAACTTTCTTCAGTTACGCTGAAGAAAGCTGGTTAGAAATCATCGAAAAAAGTTAAAACTGGCGAACCCTTGGGTTCGCTTTCTTAATGTTTCAATTAGTTATAACTTTATGTGGCTAGCTTAGTGTTTTTCAGGCTCGCTCGCAACCGGCCTTGATAAGACATACCAAGCTGACAATAGCATGAACAAAGCGACTGCTGTTGTAAGCGGCCATGATGGTGACGCACCAAGATAAAATAATATGAAGCCTATTGCCATTCCCACACAGGCAATGCATTTAACTTTACGCGAAATCGCGCCATATTGTTGCCAGTTTCTTAATGTTGGTCCGTAATGACGATGATTTAAAAGCCAGGATTCGAACCGCGATGAAGAGCGCCCAAAGCAATAAACAGCAACAATTAAAAAAACAGTAGTAGGCATCACGGGTAGAATCGCACCTATAATTCCAAGCCCTGTAAAAATTAAACCTGTGAGAAAGAATAGTGCCTTGAATACTTTGGAACCTTCATTCATTCCGTGTGCGTTTTTTATTTTGTTGCTGCTCATTTTTATTTTTGGCTTATGCAAATGTTTTATCGACTAGCTCACGAACAAACGAAAATGCTTGTTGAGCAGCAATAAGAGCATTTTTTCTTTGTAAATCATCAAGCTCTATTTTATTGATTGAATTAGAAAACTGTTGCCATGCAGTACCGCGGCCTTGTTCGGCAGGTGCTAAATGCCTAGCTCCAAATGTCTCCGATAAATCAATACGTTTGGCGGCTTTTAATAAATATTCTGCACCAAGGTTTGATCCTTCAACTACATACAACCACGCTAAGCCTTGTTCAAATGTGAATGTGCGCTTATCAGAGTATTGCTTAAGAATTTCATCGGCCTGCTGCTTAAATGATAAATCGCATAAATCATCGTACACAGCATCTAAGCGCTGCATACCTGCAAGCCCTGTAATGCAATCTTGAAACCTTTTATCATGATATAAAGGGGCGACCGTAATATGAAATGCTAGTTGTATTTGTAAAAACAATGCATAGCGTTCAATGCTTGAAAAAGGCCTTTTAGTCATAATCGCTTTATCTAAACCATCATGAATAGAAGTTGTTTCTGCTTTCAGCTGGGCTGTTAAAGTGCTTTCTTTAATTGTTTCCATATCCAATGAAGACATGATTAACTCCGCGTTTCTAATATTTAATTTATAAAAAATTCAACAGGTAAGGTGAGCGTTAATGTAGTACCTGTTATTTCGTCTGGGGGTAAGGGTAATGGTTCTGCGCGTTTGACCAGAGCTAGTACCTCTTTATCAAGGGATGACACACCGCTTGCTCTAAATAAAGAAACTGCAATTACTTGGCCTTCTCGATCCATTGTAAATTTTACCCAAGGCACGCCTTGCTGACGTTTCAGTTTTGCCATTCGAGGATAGCGTTTACGTCTTTCAAGGTGAGCTGATAATTGCATTTGCCAGCGCTGCTTAGCCTCAGCTTGTTGCTTGCTAAATGCATTACTAACTGGGCCTGTACGTTGTTCTGCTGGAGCTGCATCAATTGATTTTGGTGCTGTAGTCTGTGCAACTTCTCTGTCGTTCTGAGAATTTTGTTCTGTCTGTTCAACTTTCTCTTTAACAGGCTTAGTGTCATCAACAGCTGTTTCTTGCACTTTTTCGACTTTAGCTACTTTGGTTTTTTTAGTTACATTAGGCTTTGTAATTTTAATCTCAGACTGCTTAGCGATAAGCTCTGGTTGCTCGAGTTTAGGCTGTTCTTTAGGTTTGGGTTTAGGCTTACTCTCAGCAGAGGATTGACTCGCCATCTGCTGTTCAGGCCCCTCTGGTAGCGCATTTTTTGGCACTTTAGGTGCGGCTACCATACTAATGACGACGGCATCAGGCATTGCGGCATGTGTCGTTTGTGTTATAGCAACTGCAGGGCTCATAATAAAGTAAGCTGCAACCAACAGATGAACAATTAATACTGTTGAAACACAGAGTAACTGTAATTTACGATAGCCTGTTCTAAGCGTTGGCTGACCAGCTATCATGCTCATTACTGCTGACTCGCTTGTGTTTTTTCTAGCCCAACTAATGCAATGTTCTTATAGCCCGCTTTAGAAAGAATATTCAGCAAATCAACAAAGTCCCCGTAATCTACACTGCGATCAGCGCGGATTAAAATTGCTTGCTCATGAGTGATTTTTTGCTGCAATAACGCTTCAACTAGTTCGGTTTTCGCGACAGACTGCTTTTCACCAATAACCAAAGACAAATCTTTTTGTAATGTAAGGTAAGTTGGTTTTTGTTCAGAGGCTTTCGTTTCAGAATCAATACTGGGTAGTTCAACAGGCACACTAACTGTTGCTAATGGTGCGGCAACCATAAAAATTATCAGTAAAACCAACATAACATCAATAAACGGTGTGACATTAATGTCATGTTGTTCAACTAGTTCTTCATCATCTTGTTGTAAGTTAAAAGACACGGCTTTATTTCCCTGCAGCTTTGATTTGCTGATAGTCAATTAACTGCTCTAGTGGTTTTGCTTGAGTATCTTTTGCTGATAAATCACGGCTAAGGATTGTCATTATGACAGTCACTGTGTCTAATAATTGCGATTTATAGGCTGTTATAGAGCGTGAAAAATAGTTGTACATCACAACTGCGGGTATTGCTGCAACTAAACCTAGGGCCGTTGCAAGTAATGCTTCAGCTATGCCTGGCGCGACAACAGCAAGATTGGTTGTTTGTGTTTTGGCGATGCTTATAAAGCTATTCATAATCCCCCAAACAGTACCAAACAAACCAACAAATGGAGCAACAGAACCAATGGTTGCTAAAACCCCCGTTCCTTTGTTCATATCTGCAGATAGCTCGGCTTTTACCCTATCTAAGCGAGCTGCAACACGCTCTTTTAATGCATCACTTGTCGTTGCGTTTTTACTACTTAAGATAAGCTCATGTAGGCAAGCTTGAATTAATAGTTTTGCTGTACTTGGCTCTTGAGTTAAACCTTGTTCTGCCATTTTTAAGTTATGACTATTTAATAGTTTGACTAATAAAGCCCTGCCTTCACGTTTACTTTTATTAAGATAAATAAGCTTCGCGATAAAAATACCCCAACACACAATAGAAGCTAGTAGTAGGCCAATCATAACGGTTTTAACAATCACATCGGCCGCTAAATACATACCCCAAGGCGACAAATCATGGCTAACAAAAGCTGCGCTGTCGGCTAATTGTGGGCTATCTAATTTAGTTACTTGGCTTACTATTTCATTTGCAGGGTCTTGCTCAGATGAATAACTATGCCCGGAAAAAAAGCCAAAAAGAGCCACAAAAAGCACTACTCCAAATTTCATTAAATCTACTCCAGCCAACTGACAAAAATGGCGAAAAAAATAAACGTCATATTAGATAAGACGCACCAAAATCATTTTCCCGTAATAAAAATTGAATTTTTTTGTCTACGGCGGGCATTTGCTTTAAGCGATTTGTTGTAATTCTCTGATTGAATGGAGGGTTTTGAAAAGAGGCTAGCTAAAAGTGGTCATTATCATATTTTAAACAACAAACTTGCCTTGAATAAATAAGAATGGTACGGTAATGATAATTGTTATCATTTGCATTTATTGGTAGGGAACCGCAGTGCTTAATTACACCAGTATGGATCTATTTGTTCGCGACAATCAATTTTGGCTATTAAGGTTTTTACAGAAGAAACTTAACCTTCATTGCCATCATGATGCACAAGACCTTTCACAAGACACATTTATTCGTGCTCTGACTTCGTCAATTGATTTATTTGAAGTGAAAGAACCTCGTGCTTACCTTGCTACAATTGCAAATCGTTTAATTATCGATAAAGCAAGACGTAAACGCATTGAGCAAGCCTACTTTGAAGCTCAGTTAGAGTCTTCACAAGAATATGCCCCTTCGTGTGAAGAAGTGCATGAAATGATCCAAAAACTAGAGGCGTTATCGCGCTTACTTGAAGGGTTAGCAGATAAACCAAGGCGCGCATTCTTAATGGCAAGGTTAGATGGTTTGAAGTATCAAGAAATTGCCCAGGAACTGAATATATCGGTGAGTATGGTGCAAAAATATATTGCCCAAACATTGCTTCATTGCCACAGCCAATTACTCGATTAAGCCATAATGTCCGTACAGTACCCAGACTACAAATCTAAGCTTGAACAGGCCGCAAATTGGTGTGTTTTACTCAATTCTGACAACTTCACCGATGCCGATATTCAAGCCCATAGTCAGTGGCTCAAAGCCGATCCTGAAAATCAAAAAGCTTACTCAGAATTGCAAGCACTGTGGTGCGAATTTGACAGCACTGATAACAGCCATTTTGATTCGCAAATCCTCAATAGGGTACTAGATAAAGATAAGCCTAAGTCTAATCATTTTGCTAAATCGGTCGTTTTATCGGCTCTTTTTATTGGGCTCGGATTCATGGCCAATCATGTAGGTCTAACAGGAGTTAGTTCTGATTATTACACTCTAAAAGGAGAGCAAAAAACTGTTGAGCTTAAAGATGGCTCCATACTGACTCTCAACGCGCAAACCCAAGTGGATATAGAGTTTAGTTCTAAGCAACGATTGATTAAGTTGAATCAGGGAGAAATACATTTAGTGGCAAAAACTAATTCAAGTTGGCCATTAGTGGTGGAAACAGATAAAGCAACGGCAACAGCCTTAGGGACACAATTTTCTGTTAAACGCCACGAACAAGATACCTTTGTCGTTGTGAGTGAATCAAAAGTAGAACTGTGCTATTTACCTGTTAAAAAATGTGTCGTAGGTAAGGAAGGTCAAGCAATGTCAGTGGCTAATAGTCACCTCATTGGGCCAACAGCTGCTAACCCTGATATAGAATTAGCGTGGTTAAATAATAGGTTAGTTGCTAATAATATGAGTTTAGCTAGGTTATTAAGTTTGCTTGAGCCTCATTATCAAGGGGTCTTTATTTACAATCAATCCGCACTTGAACATATCCGAGTTTCAGGTGTTTACCCAACAGACAATATTGCTATGGCGCTACAGATGATAGCGTCAGAACCCGCTGTGACCCATACCTCTATCGCCAATTATTTTGAGTATATCTCATTGAAATAAAATAAATTATAAAATTAATTTCATTATTTAATAAATTTTATTACTGCTTTTTGATTTTGCTGCGTCCTATTAATAGCTCTAAAAAATAATGAGAACTATTTATGTTACAAGGCCGCTTATCGCGTTTCATTTTTACAGTCTTGCTATGCCTGCAATTTACATTTTCTGCAAAGGTGTTAGCGGATCAAGCCCACCAACTTGATATACCGCAAGGTAGTTTGGCTGAGGCACTTAATACATTTGCCCTCCAAACAGGCATCTTGCTGCAGTTTGATCCTAAGCAAGTTGGCGATTTGCAATCTACTGGTCTAAAAGGTGAATTCGAACTTGATACAGGGTTCCAACAGCTTCTCTTGGGGACTGGCTTGTATGCCGAGAAAACGGCTAATGGAAGTTATGTTATACGTGCACTCTTAGCCCAATCAAATGGTGAGATTTTACTCGATACCTTAGAGGTTCAGGCTACATCTAATAAGCGTATAGAAATTTATCAATCAGCCTCTTCAAATACTCAACTTGATCAAGCTCAGCTCCAACGCATTGCCCCACGTGATACATCAGATATTTTCTATAACGTTTCAGGTGTTACCACTTCCCAAACTCGGCAGGAGCCTGGGGTTGCAGTAAATGTTCGTGGTTTACAAGACTTTGGTCGAGTTAATGTGATGATCGACGGAGCTAGGCAGAACTTCAAACGCAGTGGTCATGGTGCCAATGGGATGGTTTATTTAGATCCTCAATTACTGTCGAGTGTCGAAATTGCAAAGGGACCAGTAGGCGAAAGTGGTGGTGCTGGCGCGATTGCTGGTGTTGTAAATTTTAAAACGCTTGAATTTGATGATTTGGCGGCTCCAGGTAAAGATCATGGTACTAAGCTAGCCATTTCATCTGGCAACAATGCCTATCATATGCAGGGCTTATTAGCGTCTACTGTGCGTGTGGGAAAAGACCTAGAGCTTGTTGCTGCGGTAGGGCATAAGAATGTTGGCCGTTTTAAGCCAGGCCAACATGGCGGTAATGCTGATTCTAGTAGTTACTTTAGTGCAATGAGTAACTTTACCGAGCAAGATAACTGGTCGTCATTGCTCAAAGCTGATTACACAATAAATAAAGAGCAGTCAGTAAAGCTTAGCTATGTCGGTTTTTATGGCAACTTTGAAGAAGGCTCAGCGACATCAGTAGATGCAGAGCCCGAAAGTAGCAGTTCACTCAATAACGATACGATTAAATTAGATTACACATGGGCTGCAAACTCAAATTACCTCAATCTTAATGCCAGTGTTTATTACAACCGCACTCAAATGCGTCAGCATGTTTATGAAATGGGAGAAAGCAGCAATCCCTACGGCGAGTTTGAATTGCAATATGAAACCAACACCCTAGGAATGGTTGTTGATAATCTTGCCTTTTTTAGCCTCAAGCATGATTGGTTAACACAACATGAGTCATTGTTATTACTTACTTTAGGTGGCGAATATTTTAAAGATTGGACAGAGCCTCAAGCAATACAGCAAACGCCAGGAACTGGCGATCCATCTTGGTTTACAGGTGCAACCCCTGAAGGTGATCGCTCTCTTGGCAGTGCTTATATTCAAGCTGAATGGCAATACGGCGAGCATTTCTCTTTTGAATCAGGTTTGCGCTATGAGCAATTTTCACTGCAAGGAGGTGGAGAAATATACTCTGGTTACATTCTTAACCCTCCCGGAGTTTCGCCTAGTCGCACTTTGATCTATACCGACTTTGACGTTGACCGGCATGAAAATTACCTTTCACCAAATATGCGTTTAGCCTATCGCTTTAACGATAAAATACAAGGCTACTTAAGTTCAGCTCAGGCAGTCAGGCCGCCTGAAATCACAGAGACCTTATTATTTGGTGCTCATGTTGGTAACTCTTTCCCTTTTTACCCAAACCCTGGACTTGAAGCTGAAGAAGCTTGGAATAATGAAATTGGTCTTAATTTTGAGTTGCTTGATATAGCCAAAGACCACGATTTATTCATTAAAACAGCATGGTTCGAAAATACCATCGATAACTTTATTGTCCAAGGTCGCGTGATGAGACCTACTTCTATTGATGACAATGGAATGACGCTGAGTTATGTCAATTTACAAGATGAGATCCGTTTTGATGGCCTTGAACTGCAAGCTGATTATGAATCAAAAAGGCTATTTGCTGAGCTTAATTACACCAAAATGAATGTTGACCTTGGCAAGGGTGGCTATGATCCATTTCCTCTAGGAAGCCAAGTAGGTTATCCAGAAACAAGTATGGGTCAAGCTGGATCGGGAAGCTTGAACTATATCCCTCCACCAAAACACAGTGGTGCATTGACCCTAGGCTTAAAGTTATTTGAAGACACTTTAAAGTTAGGCGCTCGAATGCGTTACGAAGATAACGACGGTCGTGGTGGCAGCGCTTATGAAGACGTTGTTGACTGGCAAGTTTATGACTTTTGGTTGGAATATCAATTCACATCACAGTTTAAATTACGTATGTCGGTCGACAACCTGACCGATCTCAATTATGCCGAAGCAAATGGTACTTCATATTGGATTGCGCCTGGGCGCACCGCCACTGCTCAATTAACCGCAACATTTTAAATAATAAAGGAATAAAAATGCGACATACCTTTAAGCTAGCCCTTATTACCAGTGCATTGTTTAGCGCAAATCTTGCAAGTGCCGCTGAAATTAACCTACAACAATTACATGCATTTGGTACACCGCCGACCATTATGATGGGCGGCGATAAAGGCATGATGCCCGCAAAACCACCGACATTAAATACCCATAATGGTAAATTAATAGGTACTTTTCTTTCTGGTGGTGGAAGTGACTTTGCCACGCTAACGCAGTCGGGTATTTATAGCTTCACTCCCCAATTAACCGAAGGCGAGTTAACCGACTACACCACATATATAAACGAAGTTAATAACGACACGCTAGCCTTTGTAACGAATACCGTGGTTGATAGTCAGGGAGTTGTTTATGGTGGCGCAAACAGAACATTATTCAAATGGAGTGAAGGCGAAGTAATAGAGGATGCACTATCGCATTTGGATCTCTCTAGTATTAATGGCGGAGACTTCCGAGTACAAGGCTTGATGACGATAGATGCACAAGACAACATCTATTTTGCCGCTTATGAACGAGGTAGTGATTATAGTGCATTACTGCGCCTTAATAGTGAAGGTGAAATCGCTGTACTGATTGACTTTAGCCGTGATGAATATAAACAGGGCAATATTTTTACTAAAGGTGAAGCGCCTGCCTCACTGATATACAGTGAACAAGATAATGCTATTTATGGCCTTGCACATAAATCTTCAAAGTCTGATGGAGCAGGCAGTACCGAAGGCTTAGAAGATGGCGACTTCCCAAGCGGCACCCTGTTTAAGCTAGATTTAACCAATGTTAAAACGGATGGCGGCTCAGAAGTACAAATTTTAAAAACCTTTTCTAATAACCTACATGGTCTTATCGATGACCATACCTTAGCAACCAACTCGTTAGTAGAAAGCGGTGATTGGTTATACGGAACGTCAGCTAAAACAGTATGGCGTGCCCACAAAACCAATTTAGACGCATTTACCGTGTTACATACATTTGGTTCAGAACAAGATGAAGCAGAAACAAACCTAAATGGTAAAACGCCAGCGGGCCCACTTGTAGTTGCAGCAGATGGAAATATTTACGGTACAACAACCGCCGGAGGCAGTGACGATAATTCAGGTGTGCTATTTCGTATTAACCTAAGTACAGACGCACGCGACCTTGATAAAGAGCAAGACAATTTTCAGCTTGTACTCCACTTTGCAGATCAAGCCTCACCTCTACCAGTAGGTTTAACTGCTGGTGCGCTAGTGAATGGCGAACAAATTATTTACGGTGCCACCAATGGCGACGCGGTAAACGACACGGGAAGCGTATATCAATTCACTGTAAAACAACACGCTATGGAGTTTACCACTCAAACTTCAGAAATAACTTTAGGAGAGAGTGTTGAAGTCAACTGGCAGTCAACCAACTTAAGCCAATGTACTGCAAGTGGCGATTGGCAAGGTGCAAAAGAAACCAGTGGTACTGAATCAATTGAGCCAAGCTCTGAAGGTGAACAATCTTATTTATTAAGTTGCCAAGACACTGACCAAAAACCTCATGTTCAGTTAGTTAATGTGGTTGTAAACCCAAAACCAGAGCTGAACTTTACTTCTTCAGTTACCGAAATCACCTTAGGAGAAAGCGTAGAGTTAAATTGGCAAACATCTAACTTAAGCCAATGTACGGCTAGTGGTGACTGGGAAGGTGCAAAAGAAACCAGTGGTACCGAAACTATCGAGCCAAGCACTGATGGCAACAAATCATACATTCTAACTTGCCAAGATAACGACCAAACTGACTATGTTCAAACTTTGGATATTTTAGTTAATCCTGCACCAGAACCAGAACCAGAACCAGAGCCAGAACCAGAAGATAATAGCAGCAGTGGTGGGGCATTTGGCGGTGTAATCTTGGCTCTTGGCTTATTAGTTGGTAGACGCTTTCGTAACAAAATTAAAAGCTAAATTAGCAACCGGTTTTGCTAATTAACCCAGTCATATCAATCTGGCGCGCAATTGATATGACTATTTCAGACCTCTAGGTCATTACAAAAACAGAAAAGGAAATATTATGTCTATACAAGTTTCATATGGTGCAAATTATAGCTACGGCAGTTTAAATGACTTTTTCACCTACGCAAGTGAGTTTTTTACGGATACAACTTACGATGAAAGCATTGGTAGTTTCGCTGGTACTGAAAATCCAGATCCTATTGTAGATTTAGGTTTTTGGGGGAGCTTTGGTACGTTCTCTGGCACGCAATTTGTGCAAGAGGGCACTTCAAGTGATGGCAGCCTAGGCTTTATCATTCAGGCTGCTGATGGTTCTTACTTAGATTACACCTTCTTCTCTAGCCCATCTCATACAATTTACGGTGAAATTGCCTCAATTTCCTTTGGTTACGGCATCACTCAAGATGCTAACGGTGAATACAGCTTCACTGATGAGTTAGTTAGTTTCGATGGTCTAGATACCATAGGCCTAAATGCCGGTATTGATGCAAGCGGCAATGTGATTGACCGTACAACTGGTGACAATACCACCCATAACATTGTAGATGGCTTAAAAGATGCGGAGTTTGATTACTTCACTACTTTACTATCTGACAATGGAATTGACTTAACCCTAAACGAAACTGGTGCTGCTAGCTTTGCATCACTTGACACTATTGGTGTTTCAAGCTTTGTCGAATACGAACTCGTTGCATAATCTAACTGCACTGTAGCTTTGCTGCAGTGCTACTTAAAATTTATTGAGCTAGCTATGAAAACACTCTGCATTTTTTTATTCACTTTGCCGCTTTCTTGCCTTGCTAACACGGCGGTTGACGATGTTAGTGTAAATTACCTGACTTCACTTCATTATAGTGGCCCTGAAGGTTGGCCTACGGCAGGGAAACCCTATGCACCCCCTATCTATAATGCTGAGCGAGACCAACTGCTAGGAATATCATCCACAGGACATGTAGATATTTTTGGTAACGACACTAGGGCAGCAAATATGTGGGGGCTGGCGCCGGTGCAAGGTCATTATTTTTCATTGGCTAAAGATATTAAATCATACGTGGGTTTTGCTGAGCATCCACAGCTCGATAGGCTTTATAGTATTGATTTAGATGGTAACATTTTTTATGTCCACTCAGATGGCAGTAATAAAAATATTGTTTTTGATAACAATGAGGAAGAGCTTAGCAGTCAACCTAACGTTCAGCCCATTTTTGATCAGCAGGGGCGGCTACTGTTTATAGACACAGACGGCGAATCTTACTCGCGGTTAATGCGCTTAGACGCCGATAATACCTTGATTGAAATGCACCGTTTTAACAATAACCCGCATGGTTATTATACTGGTGCGGGAGGTATGTTATTGAGTGGTAATACATTATTTGGCTATTTGGCCTACCCCAGAGGCACACCATTTTTAGATACACTCTCGATTGATGATGATTTTATTGTCGGCGCCCTCTACGCAATGGACTTAAGTAACGACCCAGTACAAAGCCCTGAAATTATACACGAGTTTACCTTAGCCGAGGGAGAAGTTCCGTGGACAAGAGGTGAAGCTGCGCGTATAGCCACCTATTTGGTTGAAGACCAACAAGGTTATTTATACGGCACCACGTCGGTAGGTACTTGTAAAACAAAAGGAATAATCGTTCATAATCAGCAAGAGGCAAAATTTGATAATGGCATTTGTGGTGGTAGCTATGCCTTATATTCTGTGACCGATAAAGAAAATCTCATCCATACAGAATATCCTCATTATGATGGCAGTAACCCTTTTGGCTCTGTATTTAGAGTAAAAAAAGATGGCTCTGATTTTGTGTTAGTGCATACATTTAGTGACCTAGATGGTAGCCAGCCCCGCGGACCAATGGCGATTACGGACAATGGCTACCTTTATGGTACAACGATGGGGGGCGGTGTCCATAAAGATGAAGTTATAAGCGTAAAGCAAGGCAACCCCTACCCCTCGGAATTCGGGGAAGTAACCGGGAATGGCACCATTTATCGTATTCGCCTCGCAGATATTAAAGTTGAAAATGGCGTGGTCGTTGAAAGTGGTTTTGAACATGTACACTCTTTTAAAGCGGGGATAGATGTTGATGCCGACGGCAAAGTGCCAACCGGTATCATGTTAGCTGCAAACGGTAACTTATACGGCACCACCTTATATGGTGGCCGAGGGTATACCGATAATTCTGGTAATAAATACCTCAATGATAAATTCGGTACTGTATTTGAAGTAGATTTAAGTGCTCAACAGCCGACAGGCTCAGTGTCAATCAGCATAACTCCAGGGACTATAAAGCAAGGAGAGCAAGCCGAAGTGACTTGGTCCAGTTTTAATGCAACAGACTGTAAAGCAACGGGGGAAACAGCGATTGGCGACTGGCAACCTGATTCGCCACTAGAGCCGCAAGGCAGTATGGTTATTTCGCCACAGACAGGGGTTTATACATTGACAGTTAATTGTAAGGATAGCGATGTGAATAGTCGTTTTGCTGCCCTAGCAACCTTGTATGTGGATGCAGAAGCCAAAGCAAAAGACAGTGAGTCACTTAGCTATGGTAATGGCGGCAGTTTAGACTGGCGTTGGCTGTTTTTGTTAACTGCGGCAGCATTGTTTAAACCAGTTCGTACAACGAGGTTTAAATGAACGCTTCGCAAGCGCTTAGTAAACCACTTAAAGATGCTTTAAAGCTGCAAATGCGCAGTTTTTATCATGTTGCAGGGTTTAGTGCTGTCATTAATGTATTAATGCTGTTGCCTGCAATCTACATGTTGCAGGTTTATGATCGCGTTTTGAGCTCAGCAAATTTAGACACCTTATGGCTAATCTCTTCGATGGTTGCGGTATTTTTCTTATTAATGGGGGGGCTGGAGTGGATCCGGAGCCGAGTATTAATAAGCATTAGTCAACAATTTGATAAAACTTTACACAACCGTGTATTTAATGCGTTATATCAACATCAACTTAAAACTGGTAACGCTAACTCAGGACTACTGATTAACGATCTTAATCAAGTTCGTCAGTTTATGACAGGGAGTAGCGTGTTTGCCTTTTTTGATGCGCCTTGGGCGCCTATTTTCTTAGTAATTTTGTTCTTTTTTCACCCTTTATTGGGCACGCTCGCATTGGTTGGTAGTTTAGTGTTATTTGCTTTAGCTTTAGCAAATGAATTATGGGCTAAACAGTCTCTAGTTTTAGCCTCACAAGCAACTACAAATGCTAACAGACTCGCCAGCGATATCATTAATAATGCCGAAGTTGCTCAAGCCATGGGTATGCAGCAAAATTTACAAGAACGATGGCAGTCAGAGCACTGGGCTGGAATTTGCCATCAAAGTGAAGCGAGTAATTTAAGTTCTGTTCTTACTGCAACCAGTAAAGTTTTACGACTCGCATTACAGTCAATGATGCTAGGTGCAGGCGCATGGTTGGCTGTTGCGGGAGAAATAACAGCTGGAATGATGATTGCGGGCTCTATTTTGGCAGGACGTATGCTCTCGCCAGTTGAGCAATTGGTTGGTGCTTTTAAACAATGGCAATCAGTTAAGCAATCACAACAACGTTTAAATGGCTTGTTATGTCAATATCCATCAGTAAAGGAAGGGCTTTGTTTACCTAAACCAAGCGGTAAATTAACCATTGAGAACGCCACTTTAATCCCACCAATGGCTCAGCATCCTGTTCTTAAAAATATTAGTTTTGAGCTTGAACCAGCAGAAATTTTGGCCATTATAGGCCCCTCAGGTGCTGGTAAATCATCAATTGCGAGAATGCTATGCGGTATTTGGGAGCCGCGTATAGGTAAAGTGCGTTTAGATGGCGCAGATGTATTTCAGTGGAATAAACAAAGCTTAGGCCCTTTTATTGGTTATTTACCACAGAATGTGAGCCTTTTTGCAGGCAGTATCGCGCAAAATATTGCACGATTTGGCGAGGTGGATGATCACTTGGTGATTAAAGCCGCGAAGTTGGCTGGGGTCCATGACATGATACTCAAGTTAAGTAATGGTTATGAAACGCAACTAGGTGAAGCAGGAACCGGTTTATCGGGCGGCGAAAAACAGCGCATAGGCCTTGCAAGAGCAGTGTATGCTGATCCTAAGGTGGTTATTTTAGATGAAGCAAATGCGAATTTAGATGATAGCGGTGAGGCTGCGTTAGCAGCAACAATCAAAACGTTAAAGCAAGCTGGCAGTAGTGTGATATTTATAACTCACAGAGCGAATATTTTAGCTATGAGCGATAAAATTTTGTTACTAAACAAAGGCCATGTTCAGGCATTTGGCGCTAAAGAAAACGTATTAAACGCCATGCAAAGAGCCAAACAAAGTCAACAGGGAGTGGCAATAGCATGAATGCTCAACACGGCATAGCAGGTCGTAAATACATTCTTTGGGGCTGGATTATGACTGCACTAAGTTTGGGTGTTTTTTTACTTTGGGGAGCCTTTGCACCACTAGATAAAGGTGCTGTGATTGAAGGTCAAGTTATTGTATCTGGGAGAAAAAAACAAATACAAGCTCCACAAAGTGGGGTGCTTGCCCAGTTGTTAGTGCAAAATGGTCAATGGGTTGAGAAAAATCAGCCTTTAGTGACCCTCGATAACCGAGTCGCTAAAAGTCAGCTTGAGGCCGCAACAACTCAATATTATATGGCACTGGCAGAAAAAGAACGTTTATATGCTGAGTTTACACTA
Organism: Pseudoalteromonas sp. NCCP-2140; assembly: GCF_023708065.1. NCBI lineage: Bacteria > Pseudomonadati > Pseudomonadota > Gammaproteobacteria > Alteromonadales > Pseudoalteromonadaceae > Pseudoalteromonas > Pseudoalteromonas sp. NCCP-2140. The sequence goes on from NZ_BRCZ01000004.1 coordinate 75,709, forward strand.
ACGCCGAAGTTGCACTATTCATCAGCGTTAACCGAAATAGCATTACCACAAGCCGAAGAGGCTATGCGCTTGCATCAGCAATTGTTTGTACAAAGAAAAGCAACGCAGGATGCAAAACTCTTACTGTTAGAAAATAACAAACACACTACGCAATCGAGAATTTTAGGCCTACAAAATGTGGTTGCCAGTCAGCAACAGCAATTGGCTGTATATAAAAATTGGCTTAGAGACACACAAGCTTTAGTAGATAAAGGCTATCAATCACAAGAAAAACTTTATCAATTACAGGCACAAGCTGCGGAGATCAGCGCTGATTCAGCAAACTCACAAGCAGAACTAAAAGCACAACAGGCCAGGTTATTAGAGCAAGACACTCAATTACAACAGACAATAAAAGCTTACAAGCAAGACCTCAGTCAACAGATGGCTACCAATCAAGCGAATATTAGTCATTTCAAACAGCAGATTATTACGGCTCAATTTAGCCTGGATAATAGTGAAGTTCGCGCACCAGCAGCTGGTCAAGTTGTAGGCCTTAATGCGTTTGGTGATGTAGTATCCCAATCACAATTATTAATGGAAATAATGCCTAAAGGCCAAAGTCTTATTGTGGATGCGAAAGTACCGGTTCATCTAATTGATAGCATCTTACTTGGTCAAGAAGTAGATCTACTATTTAATGCTTTCAATACCAGTACGACACCGAAAGTTAAAGGCAATATAGATAGCCTGACACAAGATATTGTCAACGACCAACGAACTGGGCAGCCTTATTATCAAGTAACTATTCGAGTCAATGAACAAGCGTTGCTAAAAGATTTAGTGTTACAGCCGGGGATGCCAGTTCAAGCATTTGTTAAAAATGGAGAGCGTTCGATGCTGAGTTATTTGTTTAAACCTTTAATAGATCGTATTCCTCATGCAATGGCTGATAATTAAAAAGAATTTCACTTTAATTAATAATTAAGAAGGTTTACCTAATAAATACACTTGAATGAGAATGATTATTGTTTATAATGTCCGCCTGCCACGCAACGGGACTTTGTAAATTTTGACTAGCAAGACCACTAACAGAACTGGGTTCAACTCGATGTATCAAGAACACCACGAATGGTTAGTTCGTTGGATTGCTAAGCGAACGAGTAATGCTGATAATGCCCAGGATCTGGCGCAAGATACGTTTATAAAATTGTTAAATAAGCCAATGCTTTATGATGATATGCGTAGCCCACGTGCCTGGCTTACGAAAGTTGCTGGTAACTTGATGACAGATCAATTACGCAGGCAAGTGCTTGAACGTAATTATCAAAGCATGCTCGAATCAATGCCTGAGGCTGACTACTTTTCGCCTGAAGAACAATTGGAGTTGCTTAACTTACTTGAGCAAATTGACAAGTTACTCACGGGTTTGAAAGCAAAAGAAAAAAAAGCTTTTCTAATGGTTAGATTGGATGGCATGAGCTATAAAGATGTCGCAAACGAACTAAAAGTAAGCTTATCTTCAGTCGAAAAGTATATCGCAAAAGCAACACTACAGTGCTACCAACTTGTTTATTTTGACAGCTAAATCTGATGAATTTTAGACTCAATCACAATCAAGCTCATATTCCAGAACACATAGTTCAACAAGCAATTCGTTGGCAAATTAAAATTGAATCTGGCAGCATCAGTGAGGCTGAGCAGGGACATTTTGTAAAGTGGCGCAGTGCTGATCCATTACATGAGCTGGCGTGTGCTCGGTTACTACACCTTGATAAAGCATTTAGTGATGTTGCTGTAAAGTCCGCCGGGTATGCACGAGAAACATTACAAAAAACAGACCATGAAATTGATAATCTACAGCGTAGACGTTTGCTCAAAGGCGCGCTTGGTACGACACTAAGTGTAGCAGGTGTGGCTTTTTTAGCTGAGCAGCAAGGCGCTCGTCATTATTTTAGTGCTGATTTATCAACCAGACATAGTCGCGAAAAATTTACCGTTTTCAAAAGTAGCCAACTATGGTTAAACCGCCATAGTACGGTAGAAATTGATGAACAGAAGAGTAATTCGATTAGGCTCACGCAAGGCGAGTTATTTTTAAAAACCGCAGCTATTGATGCACCTGTTCAACTACACACAGCTCATGGCGTATTTGCCACTCAAAACGCAGAAGTATTTGTTCGTCATGAGGCAAGTCATGTGATTGTACAAGTAAACAAAGGCCTACTGCATTACAGTGCAGAGGCAGGTGAAAACAGTTTATCCCTACAAGCAGGCTCGACGTATCAACTCTTTTCCAATAAACAATTTGCTTTAAATAATGGGGTTTTTGATTACAGTAGCTGGCGTCAAAATCTACTCACTGCTAGAGCCATGCCGCTTGCCGATTTTTTACACGAGTTGGCTCGTTATCGAAGCGGCCATATTCGTTGCCATCCAAGTTTAAACGAAACGCTAATTTCTGGTGTATTTCAGCTTTCAGATACAGATTTAATTTTATCAACTGTCGCACAGTCATTGGGCGCAAAGCTTAACTATCTGACCCGTTTCTGGGCAGAAATTTTACCGAAGTAAAATAATTCTCATTTATTTTTACGGCTTTTCATTTTTCGTTCGGCTTTATAGGTATGTAACGAAAAAAGGAAACTCACATGCCGTCTCGTGTATTGCTTTCTAGCTGTGCCATATTTGTTTCGAGCCTGTTGTCTGTGACCCCAATTTATGCGGCGCAATCATCAGCTAGTTCAGCTAATTTCACATTAGTTCAATTTGACTTACCTGCAGGTAATCTAGGTGATTCATTAACGCTGCTTTCACGACAAGCAGGGATCACACTGAGCTTTGATGAGCAAATCGTAAAAAATATCTCCGCGTTAGAGCTTAAAGGACGCTACAGCACAGAAACTGCTTTAAATAAACTTTTACAATCAACCTCATTAGAAGCGTTTTTGATTGCTCAAAATGCTTGGATCATTAAAGCAAAGCCACAATCAGATGTGATTACTCTTGATACTATTCAAGTTCAGGGACAACACAATAAACTAAAAAATAAAACCTATACCGAGGCAAAATCGGTAAACGTCATCACTCAGCAAGATATTGAACGATTTCGCGGTACCAGTGTTGGCGATATATTCCAAGGTACACCTGGGGTATTAGTCAGTGAGAACCGCAACTCAGGTGGTTTAGACATCAATATCCGCGGTATGCAAGGTCAAGGCCGTGTGCCAGTTATTATTGATGGAAGTCGCCAAGAAACAACTGTTTATCGAGGGTATTCAGGTGTCTCTAGCCGCAGTTATATTGACCCCGATTTAATTGGCTCAATGACGATTAGTAAAGGCCCTGTTATGGACGCGCAAGGGACCGGTGCGACGGGCGGATTAGTGAGTGTAAGCACTCTTAATGCTGACGATATTGTCAAAGAAGGTGAACTGTCAGGTGTACGTTTAAGAGCGAGTGCTATTGGTAATAGCTCAAACGCACCTCAGCCTGGAACCTATGCAGGCTATTATCTCCCTCGTAATGCTTATCGCTCAGACTGTCGCTTTCCAACATATTGTACTGAACAGTACTTGATGCCTGAGCATTTTGCCCCCGAAGAAGGAATGGACAGACCTAGTTTGTTAGAGTTTGCGAGTTACGCGGGGAGTGTCGCTGCTGCAAAACGCTTTAGTTGGGGTGACTTAGTTGGTGCTTACGCTAAGCGTGAACAAGGCAATTATTATGCAGGTAGCCATGGCCCTAAACCCGAATTGATTTATGGTGAGCCGGTTAAAATGGCTTGGTATACCGAGACTCCTGTGTCTGTGGAAGGTGCGTCAAGATTTCGTGCTAATGAGCGTATACCAAATACAAACTTCAATAGTGAGTCGGTATTACTTAAAACGAACTTGGTGATGCCAAAAGATCATAGCTTAGAGATGAGTTATATCCTTTATAACAGCGAATATGGCGAAATGATGCCTTCGCAAATTCGCTCTTTTGGTCAAGCAAGACAATGGCTTGACAGCGAAGTAACAAACCATACCTATACATTAAAATACAAATGGCAACCGCTTACTTATGATTGGGCCGACTTTTCGGCTAATTTGTGGCACACAGATGCGATTACAGATTTAAATACGCCAGATGTCGGCTCGGTGGATATTGCCGATAACATAGCTCGAAAAGATGACTATCAGCGTTGGGGTGCTGAATTTAGTAATAAAATGATGTTCTACAATCATGGCGAACTTGCATTGAGCTATGGCATTGCTGGGCAGTGGGAAGATATGGATACCGACACGCCCCAAACAGAAGGTTTTTATGCTGGTTCAAGAAGCGGTTGGCGTAAAGAGTTTAGTGCTTTTAGCGCCGTCGATTGGCAAATTACAAAGCAGTGGCAATTAGAAGCAGGATTACGCTTTAGTCATTTCTCTTCAAAAGATAATAATCCTTTAGAGCTTAAGCCCAATGATCCCGCATGCACACCTGATGGGCAAGGAGGCTGTGTCCCTGTAAATTATCAGAATAGTCACTCAGGCAGTGCGCCGCTTATTGCTTTAACATGGCAAGCGTTAGACAGTCTTCAATTATACATTAGACACGCAGAAGCTTTACGCATGCCAAGCTTGTTTGAAAGTACTTCGGGCTGGTCTGTGAGCCCTGTGCTTGATATCCCTCTGAAACCTGAGCATGCCAAAAACCAAGAATTGGGTATTAATTATTTAAACGAAAAAATAGCGAATAACACAGAGCAACTGGCTATAAAGCTTGCCTATTTCGAGAATCATGTAGATGACTATTTGACTCGAACACAACCAAATGCATGGGAGCAATCACAAGGCGGTATGCTCGATTTTTTCCGCATGCGCAATATCGACAGTTTAGATCTTAATGGTGTTGAGTTGAACTTTAGTTACACAACACCTTTTTGGTTAGTTGAATTAAGTGGCACTAAATATTCCCATATTGAAGTGTGTAATGTTGGTAGCTATGTACGCTATTACTGTAATGACTGGGGGATCCCTGAGAGCTACATAAATAATATGATCCCGCCTAACTGGCATGCCAGCTTGCATTTAGGGTTACGTCTTTTTGATCAAAAATTCGAGACTGGTTTACGCGCTACCTTTATGGGCGAGAGAAACTCAATTCCTCGATACAACGCACCAACAGGTTTTAATGAGCCTGTGCTATGGCACAGCTATAACCTTTTAGATTTCTACAGTTCATACCAATTTAACGATACGGCGACCCTTGATTTTACTATCGATAATATTACCGATCGTTACTACTTAGACGCATTGAGCTTAGGACTTGTGCCAGCCCCAGGGCGCACAGCCAAGCTTAGCTTAACTTTACAATTTTAATTGCCAGAAAAACCAGCAAGGAGACCCCGATGAAATTGATGCTACATACATTCACCGCTATAGGGCTAGCTTTAGCGCTAACCGCTTGTGGTGGAGGTGGTGGTAACGACGATAGCACCCCTGTTGTTGTTGAACAAAAACCGACGGCTGTCATCACAAGCAGTACAGAACAAACAACGTTTTCACTTAAAGATGGTGCAGTACAAATTCAACTAAGTGCTGATCAAAGTAGTAGCGCAGATAACAAAGAGCTCAGTTATCAATGGCAACTTATTTCCCGCCCAGAACAAAGTGAAGCGGCTTTAACCAGCAATGATAACCTTAGCACCGATTTTATGGCTGATCTTCCTGGTGAATATGTCATTAGTCTTATTGTTAATGACGGTGTGAATAACAGTGAAGCAACACGCATTACTTTTAATGCAACAACACCATACCCCACTGCAGTTGCCGAGCCTGTATACAGTGTAAGTTTGGGTACAACGAGTGTAGGCCTAGATGCAAGTGCCAGTTTACCTCCTACAGGCGAGACAGGCAGTTTAGATTATCAATGGAAGATTGTTGAAAAACCGGCTGAGAGTGCGGGTTATTTAAGCAATGCAACACTTAGTTTAGCTACTCTATTTGTTGATGTAGCTGGAGATTACAAACTTGAGTTGGTTGTTTATTACGGAAATATTGCCAGTGAACCAAAAACGGTTACCGTAACTGTTTCATCAGGTAATGCTCCACCTGTTGCGATTGCTGATGATGTGACGGTTAAGCTTGGGCAAACAGTCACGCTTGATGCATCAGAAAGTAATGACCCTGAAGGAGCGTCTTTACAATACCGTTGGAAATGGGCTTACAGTCCTGTTGAACCAGATGCTATTCCATTACCAGAATTAGCAGGAAGAACAACAGATACACTTACTTTTACGCCGGTAGTTGCGGGTGAGTATTCATTGGTACTGTTCGTGTTTGATGGTGCAAGAAAAAGTGAAGAGCGTGAAGTCCTTGTAACCGTAGAGAAAGATCCTGAGTCTAATGAAAACAAAGCACCCGTCGGGGAGTTACTAGCAACAGGCTATTTCCCTTCTTATAGCATTGGTGAGCAAGAAGTTGGTTTGCGCGCTGAGTTTAATTTTTCAGGCTATGATCCAGAAGGGGAAGCATTACAAATAATCAGTGCAGAACTTATTGAAAAGCCAGAAACAAGTACTGCTGAATTAGTTGATATTGGTTCTTGGAAGCCGATGGGCAAAAAGATTCAAGAGCTTGATGTTGAAGGCATGTATAAAGTGCGAATGGTCGTATCTGATGGTGTTAATCAACTAACAACCGATGCAACAATGGAAGCTAAAATTGGTAATGTTAATGGGCAGCCTTCAACACGTGGTGTAGATGCTCAATCTAAATCAGTGATTGTAGGTGATGCACTCGTATTTGATGCATCAAGTGAAGACCCAAATGATGATCCAATGACATTCCATTGGGAACTTGTTGACCGTCCAGATGGCAGTAACGCGGTTATTGAGCCAGTTATTGAACCTGAAACTCAAGAGTATCGTCGTGCTCGTGTGGTAACTGACGTACCAGGCTCATATACTGCGCGCTTGATTGTTGAAGATGACCGCGGACTTTTTGCAAAAACTTATGCAGAAGATGATGGCCTTGCAAAACTTACCAATACTGCGCCTGAAATTCGTTCAGTTGTGTGGGCACGTAGCTGGGGGAGATTGCAGCCAGGTGAAGATTACTATCAAATCTTACCGTGCATGTCATTATTACATCGCCCAGTTACGGTTGATGCTGATGGTGATGAAGTCTTCACCCATGAAGAGTTAATTAGCACGCCTGAAGGTGGTGAATTCACAAGTTATCCTGATGAAGCTGATTGTCCTGCCACACGCGGTCAAGTGTTTACCAAACCAGGTACTTATACATTCCGTTATTCAGCGACTGATTTAATAGACGATGCACCACAATATGATTTTGTTGTTAAAGTTGATCCATTATCAGAAGCGAAAGGTGTTCGCTTACGAAGTATTAATGAAGATGGCGAAAGCTTATGGCACCCACTTCCATATGAAACAATTCCACCATTTGCAAATGGCTTTAGTGCAAGCTCGCGTCCATTTTTAGAAGAAGGCTATGTGCAATGGGAGCTGAGTGCTATGGATAGTGCTTATACGATTGAGAATGTTAAGGTGAGCCATATTAATGGTGGTCTTGCGAGTCTTACTCCTCGTTTTGAAAACCTATATGAAGGACGAGTTATTCAACAAGGCGAAAGCTTAGCATTTCAAACCGTAGTACCTGCAGTGCCTTGTATTCGTAATGACGATAAGTCTGAAGGCTTCCATTTCTCTTTCAATATCAGAGAAATCCCAGAAATTACTTATGTATACGAAATATGGCGCACAGCCGATGAAGACAGTCTTTTCAATGAGTGGGAAGAGTGTGAAGAAGGCCAGTTAAATTAAATACGCCAAATTAAAAACTTAAACAAGCGAACCTTCGGGTTCGCTTTCTTAATATTTCCCCTTCCTCGTTCCTTTTTAGTTAAAAGCCGTAACAGCGGCTTAAAACCCATATAAAAATAAAGGAGCATATCTATGTTCAGATATATATCAACGCAGGATCTTCTAACTTTAGTTGACTCAACCCGCAGTATCATTCTCAAAAACGACCATAGAATTAATCATTTAATGTTAAACAAAGAAAATCCTGATTTTGAGGGGCTTTGGTCAATTGTCGAGCTAGATGTTTATGCCAATAAGCAACTGAACTATCGTGGTGTAAAAGTGTTGTTTTATAAAATGATGGTTTTTCTGCTCGAAGATATTCAGGAGGACACCTTTGATTATTCGGATTACGATGACCAACCTTGCAACGAAAACCCTGAGCGCTTTGATGCATTATCTCCCCAATATCGCTCTTGGAGGATCTTAAACACTTTTAAAATTGATCTAGATCAAAGAAACTTCATTCGCAGCAATCTATATTACGCGGCTGCAATTTTCGCTGCTTTTTGAAATCTAGATTAGCTTTTAAAGGCAATACTCCATCATCGTGCTTAAAGGTGTGTCATGGCATTACTCATCAATAACAAATGTATTAACTGTGATATGTGTGATCCGGAGTGCCCGAATGAAGCTATTTATATGGGCGCGAAGATATATCAAATAGACCCAAATAAATGCACTGAGTGTGTTGGGCATTATGATAACCCTACATGTGTTAGTGTGTGTCCTATTGATTGCATTAAGCCAGATCCAAATCATCGTGAATCTTTAGATGAGCTGGCAGAGAAATACGTTAAATTGACCTCTCAAGCTTCTTAGTTAAATCACTTTTCTTAATTCTTTTTGCTTATCTTAACGTAGCGCCCTGCGATAATTGTTCTACAATTTTATGAACAACAACACGTTAATAAAAAATCAGGGCGTTTTATGTGGTTTAATAAATCCTTACAGGCTGAAATTGATGCGTTAAAAGCTGAGCTTTATCCGCTAAAAGATCTCACTTCAGGTATTGATGAAGAGATGTTGGTGCTTAGGCTGCGTGCTGATGGCACAATGGCCTATATTAACCAGAACTTTTTAGATGAATTAGGCTACTCGCACAATCAGCTAATTGACTCGCCCTTCCAAGATATTATTACTGAACAATCTCGAAATACTGACCAGTTTGTAGAGCTAAAAAACGCCATTGAAAATCAACAGCATGGAGTAGGGCACTTACAAATAACTCGCTATGACGGCAAGCTTGAGTGGCTACGATTAATTGCTCACCCGGTACATACAGAGCAAGGTGAGCTTAATTACTTTGCTATTTATGGCACAGTGCTTACCGATGCTATTTCTACTTCTCGTGAACAGCGCGATACTATTAATGCCATCTATCGCTCGATGGCAGTTATTGAGTTTGACCTTGAGGGCAAGGTTATTAACGCAAATGAACCATTTTTAGAGAGCATGGGTTATAAAAAAGATGAGATCGTTGGTAAGCACCATAGTATGTTTTGTGATCATGCACTTGCTGAATCTGCGGAATATGAGAAGTTTTGGCAGCGCTTAAGACGTGGTGAGTTTGTTGTTGATCGCTTTAAACGTGTTGACCGTCATGGCAATGAAGTGTGGCTTGAAGCATCATACAACCCCATTTCAAATGATTTTGGTGAGCTTTACAAAGTGATGAAGTTTGCCACTGTGATCACTGAGCAAGTTAATCGTGAGCATGCTATTTCACAAGCGGCTGAAATTGCGTATGGCACATCAACCGAGACCGATAAACTCGCTCAACAAGGGGCTGAAGTGTTACAAAACACCATGACAGTGATGAATGAATTAGCCCAGCAGATGGAGCAAGCAGCTCAAGAGATTTCAGCCCTCGATAAACAGTCACAACAAATTGCAGCCATTGTGCAAAGTATTAGTAGTATTGCGGAGCAAACGAACTTACTGGCGCTAAACGCAGCAATTGAGGCTGCTCGTGCAGGTGAGCAAGGCCGAGGCTTTGCGGTGGTGGCTGATGAAGTCAGGCAGCTTGCGTCAAGAACCTCAAAAGCCACCGAAGAAATTGTTGAAGTAGTAAATAACAATCAGTCACTTACACAAAATACGGTAAAGGTTATTGAACAAGGCAAGGTGAAAGCCGAGCAAGGTGTGTCTTTATCAAATGAGTCTGGCAAGATGATGGAAGACATACAACACGGTGCGCAGCAAGTGGTTGATGCAGTTGGACAATTTGCAAATCAACTGAATCACTGACAAAAAGCTTACTCAGTTAGGCTTTTATAATGCTATTTGATTAAATCATTTCTTATTTTGCTTCAAGAAACTTCCTAATGTCTTGAAAGCGGCTATTTATCCAACTTTTTTACGCTAATATCATCGAACGGTACAGATTTAGTAGTCCTTATCGAGCTACTCTGTGATGATTTTAGTATTTAAGGTGGGATGATTTATGTTTTTTACCCAACCATTGAAAGAAAGGATAGCTCAGTTAGAAGATGAATTGTTTAGCGTATCTCAAGTGAAAGATACATTAGATAATAGAATGTTTACGCTGGAGCTAGATAAGGAAGGTTGTATCACGTTTGCCAATACGCAAGTATTAGCAGAACTCGGCTATACAGAAGCCCAATTAATAGGAAAACCTCTGCTTGATTTAGTGCCTAGTACCGCTAAACAAGCTAAGCATTCCCTTCAGTTCAAACGAGCTATTTTAGATAAATCAGCTTGGGTCGGTGCTGTTCAACTTTTAAATGCGCAGGACCAGCATGTGTGGTTAAGAGCATTTTTTCATCCAACTTTAAATAAACAGCAGGGCTTTGAAAAGTTTGATCTTCACGCCAGTGTGCTGACCCGAACAATTGAAACATCACGAGAAAATAAAGACTTAGTGAAAGCAATTAATCGCTCAATGGCGGTTATTGAGTTTGATTTAGAAGGTCATGTTTTAAAAGCGAATGATCAATTTCTAGCGGGTGTGGGTTATGCAAAAGAGGAAATTATTGGTAAACATCACCGCATGTTTTGTGAACCTGAGGAAGCAAATTCAACTGGCTATGCTGAGTTTTGGCAGAAATTACAAAAAGGCCAATTTATCTCGTCACGATTTAAGCGGGTTAATAAGTTTGGTGAACCCATTTGGTTGGAGGCGACTTACAATCCGGTTTTTAACGAGCAAGATGTGCTTTATAAAGTCGTTAAGTTTGCCACTGTGATCACCGAACAAGTGAATTTAGAAATGGCTGTGTCTCAAGCGGCTGACATCGCTTACGGCACATCTACCGAAACTGATAAAGCAGCAAAGCAAGGTGCCACTGTTTTAGATGAAATGGTTCATGTAATGGATGATTTGGCGAAGCAAATGGAGCAAGCTGCAGCTGAAATGGCTGAGCTCGATAAACAATCACAGCAAATTGCTGCCATAGTACAAAGTATTAGTAGTATTGCGGAGCAAACAAACTTATTAGCGCTTAATGCAGCAATTGAAGCGGCCCGAGCTGGTGAGCAAGGCCGGGGTTTTGCAGTGGTGGCTGATGAAGTGCGGCAACTTGCTTTAAGAACCTCTAATTCAACAGTCGAGATTGTTGATGTTGTAAAACAAAATAGGTCTTTGACTAAACATACGGTTGAAGTAATTGAATTAGGAAAAACGAAAGCTGAGCTAGGTTTTAATCTTGCCTCTGAATCGGGGAGTGTAATGAGCGACATTCAACATGGCGCTCAAAAAGTGGTGGATGCAGTTGGGCAGTTTTCACAAAAGATAAAGTAACTTTATCTGTGTTTATATTGGGTTTTACAGTAACCACGGGATATATCTGGATGACGTAGTTTTAAGTGTTTGGTTTGCCTACCCGCTGCGCGTTTTCGCCAAAGTTTAAAGCTCGAACGTGTTAATTGCTCACGCATTAGCGCGATAACGCTTTTTTCATTTAAACCAAACTGTTGGTTTATTGCTTCAAACGGGGTTCTGTCTTCCCACGCCATCTCTATGATACGTGATACTTCATGATCTAAATGCTGCATTACGGCTCCTTTTTATAGCCTATACGTATTTGCAGCAGATTTAGATTATAAGATATCGTGTTGCCAGTGCTCTGCTAAAAAGTCGATGAACGCTCTCACCACATTTTGTTGGAAGTTACGCGATAAATACACCGCCCATAAGTGAGAGCCTATAGTTGTATGCTCTGGCAGTACTTTAACAAGCTCACCTGATGCCAAATAGTCATTGGCGAGATCGCAAGGTAGGTGAGCAATGCCCATTCCTTGTTTTGCAGCTTTTAGAAGTACGCCCATATCGTTGGCAACAATGTTGCCCTTCACGGTCACTTTTTGTGTGTTGTCGTCGTGTTGAAATTGCCAAATAGTGTGTTTGTTATGAATAAGGCAATTGTGTGCGGTTAAGTCACTCGGCTCAAAAATCGGTGGGTTTGCAGCTAAATAATCGCTAGAGGCACACACTGCGGTTGCGATATACATTAGCTTACGGGCAATAAGACCTTCGTCAGGCTGGTGGATGTAACGCAAAGCGATATCAACGCGGTCATCAACCAGCTGCGATAAACTATCTGAAAGTAACAGTTCAAAGCGCGTCTGTGGGTGGCGCCTAGTAAACACTTCAATGGCATCAAACAGTTTATGTTGGCCAAGCCCAATCGGAGAGGCAACACGGATAGTACCCACTAATTCGTTGTTATGACTATGCGCTCGGCTTTGTAAATCAGACACTTGATTTAATATTTGCTGGCAATAGCTAAGGGCTTCTTCGCCTTGAAGGGTCAAACTTACTTTGCGTGTTGTACGATGAAACAATCTTAAATTTAGCCACTTTTCTATATCTTGAATATGCCTAGAAACTTGTAATCGGCTTAAACCTAAATGCTCTGCAGCCTGAGTAAAACTGCCTGTACGGGCCACTTCGACAAAGCTAGTAATTGAATTGAGTTTATCCATTGGTATCTTAAAGTGAAACAATGTGTATCTATATAGTGTGTTTATCAGTAATTAGTGAACAAGTAAACTGCAATCATTGAAACAAACAACGGAGAATTCCTCATGAAATTAGCAGTTATTGGCGCAACAGGTTGGATTGGCAGCCACATTACTTCAGAAGCAATCGCACGTGGTCATCAAGTAAATGCATTAGTTAGAGACGTAAGTAAAGTAACTCAAGATAACGTTACTGTGACTGAATTTGATTTAACAAAAGACGATATCGCAACTGCAGCTGAAGGTAGTGATGTTGTTATTGCGGCAATTGGTGGTCGTGCTTTAGGGAACCATGAAATTGTTGCAAACACAGCAAAGCAATTATTAAACACGCTTGCAGGTACTGGCACACGCATTTTATGGGTGGGTGGTGCAGGTAGCTTAGAAGTGGCACCTGGTGTAACACTGGTATCAAGCCCAGACTTTCCTGCTGAATATAAAGCAGAAGCCATTGCTCAGGGTGAGGCACTTGATGTATTTAGAGCATCAAGAGCAGATATAGCTTGGACTTTTGTATCACCAGCAGCGGTAATCTACCCTGGTGAGTCAGAAGGCCCGTACCGTGTTGGTGGCGACAGCTTCTTTACTGATGCAAACGGCGAAAGCAAAATATCAGTGACTGATTATGCTAAAGCGATGCTTGATGAAGCACAGTCGGCGGCTCATTTAAATCAACGTATTAGTATTGCTTACTAATAGCGAGCCTTTCTTCAGGCTCATAAAATGGTATTCTTAAGCGATGTGTTAAGTTACCTATTTAATTTATGAGCCTGCTATTTTCTATTGCACTTGCAACTATTCCTGCCTTACCAGAAGCCGTCGCGAACAACGCTGTAGCCAAAGTTGTTATTGATGAACAAGCCTACTTTTTAAGTTTTATGGGCTTGAGCTCAGGCAAAGCACATACCGATGTTCACAATAAAGTGTGGGTCCTTAAGGTGGGCGATAACGCGTGGCAAGCAGCCAAAGCCGTGCCAAGTACATTGCCTCTTAGTGGCCGTTTGGCGAGTACCGCAGTGGGTGTGGGTCAGCATGCCTATGTATTTGGTGGATATACCGTTAGCGCCGATCATCAAGAAATCTCTACACCCGATGTATATCGCTATGATGTGCTTTCTAATTCATATACGCAACTTGCCAATATGCCAGTGCCGGTGGATGACAGTGTGGCGCTTTCGTACCAGCAGCGTTATATCTATTTAGTCAGTGGTTGGCATAACGATGGTAATGTTAACCTTGTACAAGTGTATGATACGCATACAGATACTTGGCAACAGGCTTCGCCATTTTTAGGTCAACCGGTGTTTGGCCAAGCGGCGGCAATTAGTGGAAACACTATATTGGTGTGTGATGGCGTTAAAACAGAGGCGAATGCTGATAAACGTCGTTCTTTCGCTGCGGTTGCACAGTGTTTAAAAGGTACAATTGATGCTAATAACCCATTAAAGATAGATTGGCGTACGGTACCGCACCCTACAGGTGTTGCCCATTACCGTATGGCAGCAACCAGTTTTAATGGCGACATTTATATGATGGGCGGCTCTGATAACCCATATAACTACAATGGCATGGGATACGATGGCAAACCAGCGCCAGCGAGTGATCATGTTTGGCGCTTTGATGTTGATAAAAACACGTGGCAAGTGATGCCAAAAGCTGATACCGCGAGCATGGATCATCGAGGTTTATTAGAGCACCAAGGAAGTTTGTATCGTCTTGGTGGTATGGATAATAATCAACAAGTGACAGCCGGTGCACTTGGTTACAAGGTAAAGTTATCTCTATGAATACACTCTATATTACAGGGGCGGGAGTGAGTGCCGCTAGCGGTATACCGACCTTTCGTGGCGAAGATGGTTATTGGACCATTGGCAGCAAAAATTATACGCCGATGGAAATGGCAACGCGTGCTATGTACGAAAATAATCCCCGCGAATTTTTAGCTTGGTATTATCATCGCTTTGCAACCTATCGCCATCACGGTCCCAATGAAGTGCATCATTGGTTAAGTAATAAAAATCTCATTACGCAAAATATCGATGGCCTTGATGGTAAAGCAGGTAACACCGATTTTATTGCTATTCATGGTCGCTTAGATCAAATGACACTGTTTCACCATCAAGGTGACGATGTGATGGCTTTTAACGCGCCGTGGGATAATGTTAACGAAGACAACCTGCACAACTCCTTGCTTGAGGTGTTCAATATTGATAATGAAAGCCCCAAGCTTAACGAATCGTTTAAGCCTTACGTGTTGTTATTTGATGAATACTACACTGAGCTTTATCGAATCTCTGAGGCGCAACAGCGCATGCTTGATGCCGATAGAATCGTCTTTATCGGCACCTCTTTTAGCGTCAATATTACCCAAATGGCACTTGATATTGCACGCAGTCAAGGCACGCCAATTGAAGTGGTTGACCCAGATCCTACTCACGTATTTCATCCTAATGTGACGTATCACAAGATGACAGCGCTTGAGTATGTTCAGCAGCAAGGATAAAAATAAGGCGCTTATATTAAGCGCCTTATTTAATTATTGTTTTTCAGCTTTGGTTGCTGTGATGTTTAACCGCGCTTGTAAGGGGTCCGGTAAAAACTCTGCAGTCCCTGATTTATTCATTTGCAGTATAAAAGATTCATCATTTTTATATGCTTGCCAAGTAGGCAAACCTGGGCCATTTGGTGTGCCTAATTTAATAAAGTTTGTCACATAACGGTGCATTATTTTAGCGGCTTGCTTATCTTGCTCAGTGGTAACGTGTCCATATTTAGCAGCCACAGTATTAAAAAAGTACGGAATTTCGCTGGCGTGCTCTGCACCGGGTTTATCTAAAGTTTGCGCTACATAACCAAAACGATACAAAAAGGCATCGTTACCCATATCTGTCACACGTTTTGCAACGAACCTTGCAGGCTCTTGCATTAACGCATCTTGACCAACTTGGTAATTGAGTAAAGGCAATGGCGTTTCGCCGCTTGCATCGTAAGTCATTTTTGCTTGTGTACTGTGCGGAGCAAAACTCGCGAATAGCGCCTCTTTAGAAGCAAAATTAGCAAAGCCTAAATCCATATCTGTTGTGCCAACCATGGTCGCAACATGGCTAAATGTGCCTTTTCTCAAGCGTGCTTCTGTCGCCGAATTGATGATAGTGCCATCAATAATTGGCCCGCCAACGTAAGTAGACTCATCATCATTTTGTCGGTTTAATGTGCTTAGATTTAGGTTATCAACCACGTCTTCGGCAGATAACTCACGTAGTGCAGCAAGGGCATTTTCATCACTGCCTAAAATAGTGTGTTGCTTGGCAAAGTTTTCGCCAATTTTTTCGGCGCTTAACACGGTGTCATCATCACTAGTTAGAGGCAACTGCTTAAAAAGCTCTCGTCCGCCCGCTGACATAATAATCGCTTGCTGGAATAAGCCATTAGCAGCAGGGGTTTGCATCATCGCATGTACCGATGCGCCCCCTGCAGACTCACCCATGAGTGTCACTTTTGCAGCATCACCACCAAATTGAGCGATATTTTGTTTCACCCATTCAAGGGCCGCAATTTGATCCATCAAAGCATAATTGCCCAGTGCATCGTTCTCAAAACGACTAAGGGCAGGGTGCGCAAAAAAGCCAAATCGGCCTAAGCGATAATTAAAGCTAACAAAAATAACCCCTTGTTTAGCAAAGCTTTCACCCGAGTAAACAGCGGGTGATGCGCCACCATTTACAAAGCCACCCCCGTGTATCCATACCACAACGGGATAAGGAGAATCGTTGTGTTTAGTGGGTTTAAACACATTTAAATAAAGGCAATCTTCCGAAGGGGTTGTTGTAAGCGGTGCAGCGTCGGCTGCAAACGGCTTTTGCATACAGTCAGGCGCGTAATCGTTAAGTACTTTTACATCTTGCCACTTAGGAACAGGTTGCGGTGCTCGCCAGCGTAACTCTCCAACCGGAGCTGCAGCATACGGAATGCCTTTATAGGCAATAAAACGCCCTTCTTTTTGCCCTTGGATGAGCCCGCCAGTGACGGCGATTTGATCTGATTGAGGTTGTTCTTGGCAGGCTTGCAAAAATACAGCAGAGCCTAATAGAAAAGATGAGTAAAAAATCGATTTGAGAATACGCGATGTCATAACAAAGCCTAGGCTGTTTGGGTAAGGCTTATAATATTAACATATTCAGATAGTAACAACGAGAAAACCAGCATAGCTACAAGGGGAGGCTATGCTGGTTTTAGTATTTGGCTAAACCACGCGGAGCGTTGTTGTTTAAAAAGGCCAAGTAGGCCTTTTATCACTTGGGCAGAAGTGAGCCAAATTAGATCAACCTTAGAAGCGTGTGCGAATACCTAGTGTAATACGACGCTCAAAGATATTTTGAGTGATCACATTATCTGACCACTGTGCGTAAATATCTTCTTTTTCTTCGGTTAAATTACTGACAGATGTATAAATACTGGTATCTTCAGCTAACTCATAGCCAGCATAGAGATCGTAGTACAAGGTGCTTTTAGTCCAAAATGGCATCACACCTTCACCCATAGCTGAACTTAAGCTATCTAAACGATCACTACGATAGTTTGCTGCTAAACGAAGTTGTAATGGGCCTTTTTCGTACCACAGAACAGCATTTGCTGATTTTTCTGAGTTGTCTTGGATTGGTAAGCTTTTGCCATATACATCAACGTTAGCGCTATCACTTGGTGCGTAAGTAAAGTTAAGTGATGTACCTAAACCATCAAATGGTGCTGGTAAGAAATCAAATGCTTGTTGATACGTTAATTCGAAGCCTTTAATTTCACCACCTTCACCATTAATTTCAGTAGTAACAGGTACTTCACGACGAATCACCCCATCAATATCAGGTAAGCCCATCATCACAGTGCCATTTTCAACAAAAGACTCAATATCCATTAAGAATGCTGAGAGACTTAATAAACCACTTTCATTAAAATACCATTCAGCTGATAAGTTATAGTTTGTAGCGCGCCAAGGCTCTAGGTCAGGGTTACCATTTTGGCGACCCTGAACCGCAACTAATAAATCAGGACTCACACCAAGTTCAGCGGCAAGAACATCACCAGCACGAGTACGGCCCACACTTATACCCCCAGCAAGTTTACCAATGTCCAGCGTTGTCATTGTTTTGCCGTAACCAGCACGTAAAATAAAATCTTCAGTCAGATTTAAATTAAAGTTCATTGATGGTAAAAAATCTGAGTAATCACGATTTAACCATTTTTCACCTGTTTTCTCGCTAGCAGTACATAGTGAGCACGGACGTGCTGAGCCTAGCTGGTTTTGTAACATGTCGAGTTCAGTTTTGATGTATTGTGCACCAAGATTCGCGGTGTAGCTCATATCACCAAGTTCACCCGTAAAATTGAACTTAAAGTATGCTGATTGTGTTTGCTCTTTTACTTGGTAGGTACGTGATGGATTCGCTAAACGTTTATTACCAGGGTAAATGGCATTTTGAAAAGCCATAGGGTCATCCATTACATTTGGATCAATCAAGTAAAAGCCTTGATTAGAGCCTCCTGGGCCAAAGTCACTTACTTGGTGTACCCAACCATCCGGTAAATCACTAAAGAAGTTAGTATTGCCAATAGTTAAGTCACCACCGGCTACACTATTTTCACCATCACCATTGGTATCGCCTAATGAGGCACCTGAGTCTTTCCACATAACGTCAGCGCTTAAGTCGCCAGTTGTAAATGGGGCAACTAGAATATAAGTTTCTCGCTCAACATCACGTTTTGATGCTCGAATACCAAAATCAACGTTTGTGAGGTGCTCTGTTGAAAATTCATAGCGACCGTCGATGCGCGCTACATCGAGTGTTGCTTCTTCTTCAAAGTTATTTTCTGAATATGTAGATACTAGGTTATATTGATTGATGTCGCTGCCGAAGCCTTCTTCAAATCCAAGCGTGATGTACTCACCGCCACGAGAAAAATCAACTGCAACCGAATCAGGACCCACACCGTTAGGGTTTACTGGTGTTGCACCTGTGCCATCATTTCTAAGCAAACCATGTTGTGCACCAGAGGTTAAATAACCGTGAGCAACGTTCTCTGTGTGACCTCGTTCAGCACTGCCGTGAATATAGCGAAACTCACCAGAAAGAGGGCCATCACCTTGATATTCGAATAACATGCTGACATTAGTTGATTCGCGATCATTCGTTAAGCTCTCTGAGTAAGCACTTACACGGCGAGCCAAAAAAGTAGCATCATTTACAGTATAAATTTGACCACCTTGATCATTGTCTAAGCGTGGAATGAAGCTATCTGAATATGCCCAAATATCGCCGCGAGCATTATCGATCATCATGCCTTGTTTTCTGTCTGCATCATCCATGTTGGTGTAGAAAATATCACCGGTAAACGTCACAGCGTCTGAAATTTGATATTGAACCGTAGTGTTTAAACCTAAACGTTCACGTTCAGTTTCACGGTGCATCACACCATAAAAGCGCTGACTATAGAAGCTATCATTTAAATCACCATCACCGTTAAAGTCGCGAGTTGTTTCATTTTGAATTTCGCTTGATGTCAAAATTGTACCGTTTCGGTAGTTCGCAAGCGTACCTTCATCGTAAGCAGCAGTAAAAATAATCCCAAAGTCATCGTTGTTATAACCTGCAAAAGCAACCAATTTGGGATCTGTTTCTTCTGATAAACTTCCGCGTGTAGCTTCTCCTGTGAATGAGAAAGTAGTCCCTTGCTCTAAATCGAATGGTCGGCGTGTTTTTAGATCTAAAGTGCCCGATATACCGCCTGCTAGCGTATCTGCTTGAGGTGATTTAAGTACATCAATACCTGAGAGTAGCGCTGCGGGCACGTCTGTGAAGTCAGGTTGTAAAGTGGTAATTGAACCCGCACTTAAAAACTGTTCGCCGTTTAACAGCGTTGTCACTTGCGGCATACCGCGAACATTGATTGTTGAACCTTCCCCCGCCGAGCGACGAATTTGAATACCTGGAATACGTTGTAAAGTATCTGCGATAGTTACATCGGGTAATTTACCAATGTCTTCAGCGGTGATTGAATCCATTACACCAGTACTAAAACGTTTGTTATTTATATCTTGCTTATTACTGGCTGCAATACCACGAACTTCAATGGTTTCGATTTCTTCATTTGTTAAAGAGTTTTGATCTGCTGCAATCGCATTAAAGCTGGTATAACCGCAAATAACAGCAGCAACGGCATTAGCCGTGATACTGCGACTCAGTTTATTTTGGCGACGGGTTTGAGATTTCATTTTTAACGTTCCTCATCCTGTTTATTTTAGGGTAATTATTATTTTCTGTTAATTTGTAACACGTATTGACTGTGCCTGTGTTATTAATTAACATTAGATTTAACAAAATTGCAATAACAATTACATTAAAAGCGTTATATTTTTTGTTTGATTTTTAAACTACGGCCATTAACTGGTTGATTTGTAAGCAGGCTTTTAAAATGAAAAAATTTAGTGTCGCAAACCTAGAAACAGTAAATAGAGCTAATAAAGGACTAGGTAATTACCAAAAGCTATGTTCATCAGGTTGGAATGTCGCTAAGCAAGATGTCAGTTTGCCTTGTTTATGCCTGTATGAATCACGCTTAATAAATAATATTCAGTGGATGGCTGAGTATACAAAAAGAAGCCATGTTCTTTTTGCACCGCATGGTAAAACAACGATGACTCCTGCAATTTTTAAAAAGCAACTAGCGGCAGGGGCTTACGCAATAACGGTCGCAACAGTTGCCCAATCACATGCCGCTGTAAAGAGTGGAGCAAAACGAGTGCTAATGGCAAATCAATTAGTGGGTCGTGCTAATTGCCAGCAATTAGATGAGTTACTTGTTGCTAACAACATAACCTTTTATTGCTTGGTTGATAACCTAGATAATATACGCATGCTCGGCGAGTACTTTGCTAACACTAAGCATACGATTCATGTGCTGATTGAGCTTGGTGTACCGGGAGGGCGCTGTGGCGTTGTTGATAGTAAAGAACTGGCATTATTGGTTGCTGAAATAGCTAATTATCAATCACTTGCATTGGCTGGTATCGAAGTTTATGAGGGAGTGCTATCGCAAACAGAAGCGGTAAGTCAGTTCCTCGAATATGCAGTCGCAACGTGTAAGCAATTAATTGCTGATAACGCATTTGACACACAACAAGTGATGATTACTGCGGGAGGGTCAGCTTACTACGACTTAGTGTGTGAGGCATTTCATCCAGAAAAACTGACTCAAAACATGGTCGCTGTGCTTCGTCCTGGCTGTTATGTCACTCATGATCAAGGCATTTACGAACAAGCACAGCAGCAAATTTTAGCGCGAAATGAATTGGCATGCTCTTTAGAAACTGAGCTTACTTCATGCTTAGAAATTTGGGCGTATGTGCAATCAATACCTGAACCCGGTCGCGTGATTATTGGTTTTGGTAAGCGAGATGCTGCATTTGATGCGGGATTTCCAATTCCTTCACTACAGGTCGATCAAAACGGGCACCTAAGTAAAGCAGATCCCGCTTGGAAGATAGAGAAAATGATGGATCAGCACGCAATGATGAAAGTACCACTCGATTGTACACTTCGAGTTGGCGATATTGTCGCGTTTGCTACTTCACATCCGTGCTTAACATTTGATAAGTGGCGCTACATCAATGTGATTGATGATAGCTACAACGTAGTTGATGTGGTCGAAACTTATTTTTAGGAGATAGACGATTGGATATAGTTTCAAGAATAAAAGAGCGCTTAGGGCATTTGCGCCAATCAGAACAAGCCGTCGCTCAATTGATTTTGGCAGATCTGCAATTTGCAGCTTCCGCAAGTATTAGTGATTTAGCAGATAAAGCGAATGTTAGCCATGCTTCAATTACCCGCTTAGCAAAAGCACTTGGTTGTAGCAATGTACGTGATATGAAGTTACAACTAGCGCAATCTTTAGCTGTAGGCGAGCGTTTTATAAATGAAAATGCTACGCAGCGAGAAGATATCCCCGCTATTTACAAAGCAATTCACGATATTTTAGATATCAACGCAGGGCTAATTAAGCAAGCCGATGTTGAGCAAGCTGCCCAATATATTGCTAGTAGCCGCCATAGCTTAATATTTGGTGTTGGTGGGGGGAGTTCCATCGTTGCACAGGAATGCCATAATCGACTGTTTCGATTAGATATTTTAAGTAATGCCTACAGTGATCCTGTGATGATGCGTATGACGGCGGCAAGTGTTGATGTGAGCGACGTCGTTGTGATGCTATCTCTGACTGGTTGTGCTCGTGACTTGATTGATACTGCGCGTATTGCAAAAGAGTATGGCGCTAAGGTTATCTCAATCTGCCCGCAAAGTGAGTTAGCAGACTTAGCCACGATTCATTTGCCAATCAAAACTAACGAATCTGATTACATTTTTACGCCAAGCACCGCGCGATATGCAATGTTAGCGGCAGTTGATGTGTTAGCAAGTGAAGTCGCTATTTTGACGCAAAAGAAATCTCGCGAAAAATTACGCCGCATTAAGCATGAACTTGATCAATATCGCCAAGGACCGGACCGCGCACCGATAGGAGATTAACTATGCAGTACACTGTCTCACAACCTGTTGATACATTAATTCAAGGCGCTAAAGTATTTGATGGCCTTGGCAATGAAGCGCTTACTTGTGATGTAGCTATAAACGGTGATCGTATTGTTGCCATTGGCGAATTAACGTCATTATTAGCAAAAGAAGTTATTGATGCTAAAGGCCTATGCCTTGCTCCAGGGTTTATTGATGTTCACACGCACGATGACCTTGAAGTACTGCGCAATCCAAATATGGCTGCAAAAATTAGTCAAGGTGTCACTACCGTAATCACAGGAAATTGTGGGATCAGTGCCGCCCCTGCAATAGTTAAAGGATGCGCTCCTGACCCGATGAACCTACTCGGCGCAGCCAGTGAGTTTAAATTTGCCAATATGGCTGATTACATAACAGCAATTCAAAGCGCTCCTTCGAATGTCAATGTAGCCGCTTTAGTTGGTCACACAACACTTCGTAATAATGTAATGGATGATTTATTGCGTACGGCGACTGAAAGCGAAGTTACCCAAATGTGTCAGCAGCTTGAAAGTGCATTAAATGCTGGTGCACTGGGTCTAAGTACCGGGCTTGCCTATAAAAATGCGAATTTTGCCACAACTGATGAAGTTCAAGCGTTTGGGCCAGTGCTAAAAGCACATAATGCGTTGTACACAACGCATTTGCGCACCGAATTTGATGAAGTGCTGGACGCTATGGATGAAGCATTTGCGATGGAAAAGCTGTTTGATATTAAGGTGATCATTTCTCACCTCAAGTGCGCTGGTAAAAATAACTGGGGACGCGCGCCTGAGTTAATCGAACGATTTTCAGTTCAGGGAGCGCATTCTCGTTGTAGTTGTGATGCTTATCCTTATGCAGCTAGTTCAAGTACATTAGATTTAAAACAAGTGACTAGTGATTTTGAAATTTTTATCACGTGGTCACAACCGCATCCAGAAATGGCTGAGCGCTCACTACAAGAGATTGCTGATGTTTGGCAGTTATCATTAATTGATACCGCTAAAAAGCTGCAACCAGCGGGCGCTGTGTACCATGGTCTGAACGAAAAAGACGTAGCAATGATACTCGCTTTTGATAAAACCATGATTGGTTCAGATGGCCTCCCTTGTGACCCTCACCCACATCCACGTTTATGGGGATCTTTCCCTCGTGTGTTAGGCAAATACGCTCGCGAAGACGGTATTTTTTCACTTGCGACAGCGATCCATAAAATGACAGGGTTAAGCGCGAGTAATTATGGTTTAACCGATCGTGGTGAAATTGGCTTAGGCAAGTTTGCTGATCTGGTTCTTTTTGACAGCGATGCCATTTGCGATAACGCCACATTTATTAATTCTGAATTGCCGGCTTCAGGCGTCCATCGTGTATGGACCAACGGGCAGGCAACATTTCTTAATGACCAAGTTGTGCCTGCACACTCGGGCAAATTTTTAACATCAGTTGGAGAATAACATGATCAGACGTATTGGTATTGAAGGTGGTACAGGCACCGGTGGACAGCATTTACCTTTTGCTCGAGCGATAGAAGCAGGTGGTTGGTTAATGGTTTCGGGGCAGACACCAATGAAAGATGGTGAAGTTGTTGAAGGTGGGATAATTGAGCAGTCGCGTTTAGCGATTCAAAACTGCATCGATATTATGGATGAGGCTGGTTATGGTCTTGAGCATGTGGCGCATGTAAAAGTGATCTTGACCGACTCTCGCTATTTTCAGTCGTTTAATAAGGTATTTAAAGAATTTTTTGGCGAACATCCGCCGGCACGTATTTGCGCAGTCGCAGATTTGGTTGTTGACTGTAAAGTCGAAGTTGATGTGACTTGCTATAAAGCATCTTAAAAAATATTAAAGCGTTCAACAGCAAAAGCTGTTGAACGTAAAAAGCACGAAACGAAATTATAACTATAAGCACCAAGCCAAACAGCAAGTAATCATAATAATGAGGCTTAGGTGAAGCAGGATGTCGTATGAAGTGGCAATTATTAATGGCCTTTTTAGGTTATCTGATTTTTATGATCTGGTTTGGCTGGTGGGTTAGTCGTAACAGCAAAACGGGTGACGATTTTCTTTTAGGCGGACGAAACCTTCCTCTCTTTTTAACCTTAGGTACCACCGTTGCAACTATGGTAGGAACAGGCTCATCGATGGGGGCCGTAGGGTTTGCCTACAGCAATGGTTGGGCTGGCATGATATATGGGCTAGGAGGTGCGTGCGGCATTTTGTTGCTGGCTAAATTGTTTGCGCCGGTTAGAAAACACGAATTTATGACAATGAGCGAAGAAGTATCGTTTTATGTCGGTGCCAACCCACTTGTTAAAAATACGATTGCTATTTTCATTTTTGTAGCCAGTATCGGTTGGCTTGGCGCACATATATTGGGTGGTGGTATGTATTTGGCTTGGTTAACAGGTTTGTCGCCGCTCAGTGCTAAATTATTTATCGCACTTGGTTTTAGTATTTATGTTGTTATTGGTGGTTATGTAGCCGTTGTATGGACTGACTCTATTCAAGCGCTTGTGTTGTTTATTGGGTTTTTCTTGATGGCGGGTGTCGCGCTGTATCAAGCTGATGGTTTAATCGCCATAAACGAAGCACAACCTTTATTAAATCAAAGCTTTTTATCGTTAGATAAAATAGGTGTAGTGCATGGGGTTTCGTTATTTTTTGCCGTGTTGGTTGGTGTTCTAGTTGCGCCTTCATTTCGTCAACGTATTTATTCTGGCAAGCATGTGAAAAGTATCCGGCAGTCGTTTTATTTATCAGGCGGCTTATATCTGCTTTTTGCAATCGTGCCAGCGATTATTGGTATGGCTGCATACAAACTAAACCCATCACTTGAAAACAGCGCATTTTCTTTTCCTTACATGGCCTTTGAACTACTTCCATTTGGCTTAGCTGCGTTGGTTATTATTGCAGGGCTCTCAGCCACCATTTCGAGTGCCAGCTCAGATGCTATTGCAGCTGTTAGTGTGCTTATACGTGATATTTATATGCTGGTATTTAAACGGATGCCGCATGCAAGTGAAGTTATAATGCTTTCGCGAATTGGCCTGGTGCTAACTATTGGTACCGCGTTGTTATTAGCGTTACTTACCAATGATGTGATTGGTTACATCACCAATATGATTGCCACTTTGATGTCGGGATTATGTGTTTGTGTACTACTTGGGCATTTTTGGCCTCGCTTCAATTGGCAAGGAGCAATGACAGCCTTGTTCGTGTCATTCCTTGTATCAATGGCAGTCATTTTAACACCGAGTTGGCAAGCTTATTGGAGTAATCCAATTATTCCAGCGACAACTGCTTCAATGCTTCTATCGGTATTAGTAACGCTCATTACTCCAAAACAAACATGTGATAGTGAACAAGCATTAGCAATTTTAAATGCACAAAGAGAGGCGATGCATCATGATTAAAATCGCATTTTTTGGTGAAGCTATGCAGGAATTAAATGACGAGCACTTACTTCGCTTTGGTGGTGATGTTTATAACACTGCTGTGTACTTTAAACGCTTAGCATCACAGGCAGACGTGCACTTTGTAAGTGCTATCGGTATTGATGAAATAAGCCAAGCTGCCCAGACGCTTTGGCGACAGCAAGGGTTATCACTTTCGTTTGTGCAAACGTCAACGGATAAAACATTAGGCCGTTATGGAATTACAACTGACAGTCATGGTGAGCGAAAATTTTGTTATGCTAGAAGTGACAGCGCTGCCAAACAATTTTTCCAGTTAGATACGCAACATAACTTTATAGAATCGTTGAGATCTACTCACTTTAGTCATTGTTATTTATCAGCAATTAGTCTCGCTATTTTAGATGCAGCTAATCGGCAGTTATTACTCGATGCGTTAGATGACTTTAAGCGTGCAGGTGGCAAAGTGATTTTCGACAGCAACTACCGCTCGGTTCTTTGGCAATCTGAGCCAGCAACTCCGTTTTATTTAACTGCTTACAACCTTGCTGATTATTTATTTGTGACTGACGATGATCATCATGGCGTTTTTGGTCAATGTGATGAGAAAGGGATAGTCAGCTTTTATCAACAATTTTCTAATAAACTAGTGATTATTAAGCAAGGTGTTGCCGATACTTTCGTGCTCAATAACAAGGAAATACAATGTTTTACTGTACCAAAGGCTGAGCATGTGGTGGATACCACCTCCGCTGGTGATGCCTTTAGTGCGGGTTTTTTAGCTGCATATTTATACTCGCATGATACACAACAGGCTATAAGTACCGCACAACAATTAGCGCTACAGGTTATCGCTCAAAAAGGAGCGATAGTGCCTACAACAATCCAAATAGCGAATGAGGGTTAAGTAATGACTTATTTTTTACGTTTATTGATGTGTGTTTTATGCGTGACAGGTACTGCCATCGCTAAACCGCCCTTGTTGATGCCTATGCCTGTAAGTGTGACTAATCTTGATGGTCAACTGCAACTGACATCGAGCCATCTATCTGTTTACCTTGATGAAAAGTACAGAAACTCAAGTAAGTTACTATTTGAAAATGCGGCGTTTTTACAAAATTTTTCATCAGTTACTTGGCAAGATAAGCGCAGTGCTCAGTTAAAAATAGAGGTGGCTGATTGGCTGGATGATATCCCTAGATTAGATGTCGATGAAAGCTATCAATTGATTATTAGCACTGAAGCCATAACACTTAAAAGCCAAACACAATTTGGCATGTTGCGTGGTTTTGCAACGCTCAATCAATTGCTATTTTCAGCAAACACAACTTATCAACTTAATGCAATGACAATCAACGATGCACCCACTTATCCATGGCGAGGGTTACTATTTGATAGTGTAAGGCATTTTTTACCTATTAGTGATGTTAAACGGACGTTGCGAGGGCTAGCATCGGCAAAGATGAACGTATTTCATTGGCATTTAACCGATGATCAAGGCTGGCGTGTTGCCCTTAAAAGCTACCCGAAATTACACCAAGTTGCATCCGACGGACTTTTTTATACCGCAGAAGAAATCAAAGATGTCGTAGCTTATGCCGCAAGTTTAGGGATCCGAGTTGTACCTGAGTTTGATGTGCCTGGACATGCGAGTAGCATCGTGCTTGCTTACCCTGAGCTTGGTAGCGGGACAAAACTTGATGGTATAGAGCGTCGCTGGGGGGTATTCAGGCCTTTATTAGATCCAAGTAACCCTAACGTGTATCGGTTTGTTGAAGATGTTGTTAAAGAATTGACGGAGTTATTTCCTGATCATTATTTACATATTGGTGGTGATGAAATAGATGACAGAGATTGGCAAGAAAATACTCAAATACAATTGTTTATGGCCAAGCATAAACTCTCTGATACCCATGCCTTACATGCTTATTTCAATCAGCGCGTTGCAAATATATTAGCTAAATATAATCGCAAGATGATAGGTTGGGACGAGGTGCTTCACCCCAACTTACCCAAACAAACCTTAGTGCAATCTTGGCGTGGCCATCATTCTCTCGCGGCTATTCAAGAAGCGGGGTTCGATGGTTTATTATCGAGTGGTTTTTATATTGATCAACCACAATGGACCAGTTATCACTATCGTAACCACCCAGAACCAATAATATCAAAAACGCTTTCAGCTAAAGAGGTGATCAACCACTCAACGTTTACTTTGACGCGCTTAAAAGGAAGTTCCGTTAACGGAAAAGTGACGGTATTTAGAGATACTCAATCTTTGTTAGCAGCTTTGGTATCCATAGAAGGAAAAGGGCGTTTCATTACTGACCAAGTTTTGCAAACAGAGTATGGTTTTGAGTTATTGATAGACACGTGGATGGGGCCTACTAAGCTTTTTGTCGGA
Organism: Pseudoalteromonas sp. NCCP-2140; assembly: GCF_023708065.1. Classification (NCBI taxonomy): domain Bacteria; kingdom Pseudomonadati; phylum Pseudomonadota; class Gammaproteobacteria; order Alteromonadales; family Pseudoalteromonadaceae; genus Pseudoalteromonas; species Pseudoalteromonas sp. NCCP-2140. The sequence continues at coordinate 103,930 of NZ_BRCZ01000004.1, forward strand.
AAAACTACAAGTAATCAAGCTGCATTTGTTGGTAATACTCCATACGAGATGAAAAGCAAGTCAGAAAACAAACCAAGCTTAAGGGCACTTAATAATGCTCTTCACGAAGAACAAGGTAAAGATAAAGGCGGCAGGGTGTTGGGCGGTGAAGCAACGTTATGGGCTGAACTTTTAACGACTGAAAGTCTAGATACGCGTTTATGGCCTCGTTTATATGCTATTGCAGAGCGATTTTGGTCGCCAAAAACGCAAGTAGATGAGCGAGATATGTACCGTCGCTTAGTGGTGATGGATAAGTTTGCTTTGCTACATGGCGGTAAACATAAGCAACAACTTAATGAGCGGTTAAATACATTGTTAGACGACAATGTAACTCAAGATGAAATTGCTAAATTATTAAAATTTAGTGAATTTTTAGAGCCTGCACATTATTACACCTTGCATCACCTAGCTTATTTACGTGATGAGTATCACCATGGAGCTCCCCTAGATAAACTAGTAGATGTGCTGCCAGTTGAAAGCTTAATGCTGCGTGAGTTTGATTATAGTGTAGATGACTATATGCAGACATGTTCTAAATCTCTTGAGACTTCATTGCAATTTCAAGTTGATGAATGGCGTGATTTTATTAAGCATAACATGCACTTAATTGAACGAGTTGCAGAGTGGAAAAACCCCTATCTACAAATTAAAAACGCGCTACAGTCAAAAGAGTCACAGCCCATTATTAATAATAATGGCACGATAGCTCAGTTAGTGGCTTCATTAAATCAATATCACAAAGTGTCTTCGCTTTGCAAAAATAGTGGTTAATGAGTAAATCAAAAGAGCGTTAGTTTCGGGTTTTATTCTGAGCTAATGCTCTATCTGTAGGAATAAACGGTACTTTTTTGATGTGAATCTTTTTCTTACTGGGCTAAACTTTAGCTAAGTACCTTAATAACTGGTGTTTCAATGTGGTTTAGTAAAAGTAAAGGTCAACTCATTGATGCTTTGCAGCATGATGTTGATAGAAGTCAGCAATATTTAGCTGGGATCAGAGAAAATATTGCTTATATCGAATTTACACCAGATGGAACTGTTCTCGAAGCTAATGATTTGTTTTGTAAAACAATGAAAGTGCAAGCTGGCGATATTATTGGTCAGCATCATCGTAAGTTTTGTGCGCCTGAATATAGCAGCTCAAAAGAGTATCAAACGTTTTGGCAAGATATCGCTAAAGGCCAAGCAAAATCAGGGGTTTTCTCGCGCATAAATGGTGCCGGCGAAAATATTTGGCTGCGTGCAACCTATTTTCCGGTACGCGGTGATGATGGTAAGGTGCGCTGTGCAATTAAGTTCGCTTCAGAGATTACTAAAGAAGTCGAAAAACTTGATGAAATGTCGGCAATCTATGATGCCGTTAATAAAAGCACTGCGATGATCCGCTTTACGCCGGATGGTCATATTATTTCAGCGAATGATAATTTCTTAAATGTTGTAGGTTACAGTCTTGCTGAAATCCAAGGTCAGCATCATAAACTGTTTTGTTATGATGACTTTTATCAAAAGAACCCTAACTTTTGGCAAGAGCTGGCGAACGGGCGCATTTTTTCTGGGCAATTTTCTCGTAAAAAACGTGATGGCAGCCCGCTTTATTTAGAGGCAACCTATAACCCTATTTTTAATAAACAGGGTAAAGTGACGCAGATAATTAAGTTTGCATCTGATGTCACCGCTAGAGTTAACAGCACCGAAGAAGTTAAACATGCAGCTGAAAATGCCGGCCACACGTCTGAAGAAACCTCGCAAGTCGTGACCAATGGTCAGCAACGAATTTTAAGTAGTGTTGCGTCATCAAAAAAAGTGAGCGAGCAGGTTCATCAAACTCGTGAACTGTCAGATGTGTTAGCGCAGCAGTCATCACAAATAGGTGAAATTGTAACAACCATTAATAGCATCGCAGAGCAAACAAACTTACTCGCCTTAAATGCAGCGATAGAAGCTGCCAGAGCCGGGGAGCATGGTCGCGGTTTTGCTGTGGTTGCCGATGAGGTTAGAAATTTATCGCAACGTACTTCTGTGTCGACCAGCGAAATATCAGGCTTAATTGGTAAGACGCAAGAAATCGCAGCAAAAATGACGGCTCTTATCGAAGAAATTGAAGCTCTGTCTGGTGAGTCTCAGCAAAATGTTGAAGAAGTCAGCATGATCATGGAAGACATTAAAACCGGTGCAGATAAAGTGGTAGATCAGATCTCCGAAGTGATAATTCGTTACGATACACTTTAAAGTAAAAGCCCGCAGTGCGGGCTTTTAATGGGGTATTGATTCCAATATTATTCAGAAACAGTGAAAGACACGTCTAAGTCTTCACCCGATGTTACTGTAATTGGTTTTACTTGATAAAGCGTAAATGCTTCGTCTTGCGTTTCAACGTCATCGATATGTGCTGCACAGGTATAAGCAAGTTGATAATCACCAGGTTGAATGAACGCAAGTTCAAATTCGTATTGGTTATCTTCGCTATCGAAAACAACATCCGCCGTTGCAAGAGGTGCATCTAATGGTGTTTCGTCTTCGTTAACTTCATAGTTGTCCATTGGCATTTCAACATCGCTGCTATATAAGTAAACAGCATGACCGAATGAACCATCTTCCAATGCGATATCGATATTATCTGTTTCACAGTTAGCGATAAGTACGTCGCTTACAGTGCCTTCGATATCTTCAGATTCAGCAAGGTTTTCTAAGCGAACACCACGTGGTTTTAAGAAGATCTCATCACTATTTTGTGGATCAACTAGTGACTTTTTAAGGTCAAATTCAATAACAAAGTCGTTACCAGCTTGGTTTAGGGTAAAGCCATCAAGTTGAATTTCACCGATACCATCGTTGCCTTTACGTTTAACAACCAGTGGTGCAATGCTGTCATCTTCGTAAACAACATGCGAAGTCATGGTTAAATCGTTTGTGTCACCATTGATGACATCTGCACGGATCCATTGATATTCACCCGCAGCTACTTCTTCATCTTCTAATAAAGAAAATACATCATCACCTGTGTAGTCTAATAAATTAACCATTTCAGGCATGGTTTCATCATCATCTTCACGGGTCTTAAAAGTGAACTCTTCACCACCTTGGGTTTTCAATGTGATTGAATCAAACACAACATTAACAGCTTTTAAACCTGTTACAGGTGCATCAGACACACCTAACGTGAACTGTGCAGTTTGCGGCTGAGGATCAACTGAGTCGTTCTTGTCGTCATCGGAGCCACAACCAACAAGTGCAAATAAAACAGCGCTGCTAAGTAATGTAGTTTTAAAGTTCATCGTTTCTTCCCTTTGTGTTCTAAAAATTTACTAATAGTGTAATAACTAAAACTTAATGTAACTTGAATTGCTAGTAGTAAGTTTCGAACAACACTTTTGTACCTTTTATGTAACAAGTTGAAAGCCGAAAAAACTACTAATAAAAAATTAGACTGCTTTTATGTAAATCCATTTTTCTTCCACATTTTGCTGACACCATGACAAAAAATAAGAACCTAGGAACGAAAATGAAGGTTATTGACTTAGAAAAGCGCTTTGAGCTTATGAGCTGGGCAGTATTAAGTGCAATTAATGTGCTCTTACTGATGGGCTTTATGAGTAGTAAATCGGAAGTAAGTAATTTACTTTTTAGTTTTTTACTGTGCACAGTTACCTCACTAATTGCGCTGTTGGTATTTAATTCAAAGCGTAATTTAACGGTGTGCCGTCATGGTGTGCATTACCGTAATTTATTTGGACAATGCCGTCATATGCATGCAAGACAAGTGCAGTTTATTCACCATTACTCATTTTTTGGTTTACGGTTAGTACTTATTATGGGCGAAAAGTATATTTGTATTGCACCGTTTTACAGTCTCAGCGATAAGCAACAACAGCGTCTTAAGCGCTACGATAATGACTTGTTCGATTGGTTAAAGAACTTACAAAAAACCAATGATTTTTGTTAAGCAGGCCGCAATGCCTGCTTAACCATTGATCAGCTATTAGGTTTTATAACGGCTTACATTTTGTTCTAACTGCGTTGCCGTGTCTGTTAGTTCATGCATGTATGACGTTGCTACATCGGTATCATTAGCGGTTTTGTTAGCAATATCGACAATGGTCGTCATGTTTTGATTAATCGCTTCAGACACTGATGTTTGCTCTTCAGCGGCGGTGGCAATTTGTGCATTTTGTGATGTGATGGTATTAACCGAAAGCAGTACTTCATTAAGCGCTTTTTCGACTTCGCCCGCCTCATTAACACTGGTTGCACTGCCTGATTTAATTGACTGCATAATGCTATTTACAGTTGTTGTTCCTTGCTGAACTTGCTCAATCATTGCCTCTATTTCATGAGTACTATCTTGCGTGCGTTTTGCAAGAGTTCGCACTTCATCAGCCACCACTGCAAAGCCACGACCTGCTTCACCTGCTCGGGCAGATTCAATAGCTGCGTTCAGTGCCAGTAGATTTGTTTGCTCGGCAATATTTCTGATCACATCAAGCACACTGCCAATTTGACTCGATTGTTGATTAAGCTGATCCACCGCATTAGCCCCTTCATCAACTTGTTTGGCAAGGCCATTAATCACTTTTATGGCAATGAGCAATTGATTGTTAGCTTGCTTAACTAAATGATCGGCATGTTCAGCAGCGGTTGAGGCCTCTTGGGCGCTGCGGGCAACTTCCATTGACGCCGCCGACATTTCGTTTATTGCGGTTGCAACTTGCTCACTTTCTTCATGTTGACGATTAATACCAGAATGCATATTGGCAAGTAGCTCGTTGAGTTTGTGTGACGCTTGATTCATCGATTGCGATGATTGGCGAATATCAATAACCATCTTACCAACGTCATCGGCAAAGCGGTTAAACGAACTGCCAAGCTTGCCCAGTTCATCGTCTCGTTTCACCATTAAACGTTGGGTTAAATCGCCATCACCTTGTGATATATCGTTCATTGCTAGTACGGTTGTGTGCAAAGGGCTAGTAATACTGCGCGATACTACCACTGCAATCGCTGCGGTAATTGCAACTGCGAATATTGAAGCGATAACTGTGTTTATAAAGGCATTATCGATACCTTCATTAACCCGTTGTTCTGTTACTGCAACTTGTTGCTCAAGGCCACTGATCCAAAAGCCGGTTCCGAGCACCCAGTTCCATTTTGGGACCAAAGCGGCATAACCGAGTTTAGGGTTTACACTGCCATTGGTATTTTTCCAAGAATACTGCACATAACCACCGCCTTTCTTCGCAGCATCAATCAGCTCTCGTATCAGATAAACCCCATTAGGATCTTTAAAATCATATAGGTTTTTACCCTCAAGTGAGGCGTTAACGCCATGGGCAATATTGACACCTTTTACATCATAAACAAATACATAGCCTGTATCGCCAGCATCATCAAATCGCAAATTACGCAATATGCTTTTTGCTTGGTTTTGCAGCTGTTCAGTATTAGAGCCATCATCTTGTGCGATGAGATGAGCAATCGAACTCATGGCAATTTTTTGATAGTTACTGACTTCGGCCTTTCGGTCGTTTTCCATTTGTGTAGCAAAACTTTCAACGGTTTGCGCACCACTGTGTTTTGACTGCACATAATTGTAGAGTGTCAGCATTATTGCAATGAGTAGGGGGGGAAGTAGGGCTAGAAAAAGTACCCGTTGCTGTATTGATAGCGCCATTTATCGCTCCTAATAAAAATCCGCAGTACTAGTTTAGTACTTTTATAGATTTTTATTAGTCGACTTTATGATTATATCAATTGGCTATAAAAGCAGATCTAGGCGACCTGCTTATAAAAATACACCGTTGCGTCAAATTCACCGGATGAACTTTTCGCAAAACCAGGAATAGTGCCAGCTTCAATATAATCGAGTTTGCGATACAAATATGAAGCAGAGTCACCTTGACGGGTATCAAGTACCAATAATTGAATACCTAAGATACGGGCGTCGGTTTCTAGGCTATTCATCAATTGTTTTGCAATTCCTTTGCCTTGATATTCGCTGTGTACCATGAGCTTTTCTACCTCGCCGCGGTGAGTGCCATTGGCTTTGGCGCACAAAGAAAGCTGCACTGAGCCAATCACCGTATCACCATTAAGGGCCAGATAAAGCCTACGGTAAGGCGTTGCTAAATCGCCATCGACCCCTTGCCAGTAGTCATGTGCTGACTGTAATGATAGCGGGGCAATAAAGCCAATTGATGCGCCACTGGCAACGCTATCAATCAGTAAACTATTGAGTGATTTAGACACCCCTTTAATAGAGTGTACAGCTTTAATTTTCATTATTTATTCTTGTTGAAATGGATACACAGAGCCTAAATTAAGTAAGTTGGTTAACTCATCAAGTGCTTGATAGCTTTCGGTTAAAAGCATTGGATCGGCAAAATCGTCACTACTTAGAGAGTCACGGTAATGCTTATTCGCCCAATTCACTAATTGGTTATATTTTTCTTCGCTGAATCGTACACCCGGATTGACCGCTGCGAGTTCGTCAGTGTTGAGCGCTACACGCAAGCGTAAACAAGCAGGGCCACCGCCATTTTGCATGCTTTGGCGCAAGTCAAAAAAGCGCACTTGCTGAACTGGGTTATCTGCCAAAATCATTTCTTGAATGTAATCGTGAACAGCTTGATTACGCTGACATTCTTTAGGTGCAACCAGCATCATGCTGTCATCACTTAAGGTAATTAATTGGCTATTAAATAAATAGCTGCCTACAGCATCTGTAATGCTCACTTTATTGGTTGGCACTTCAATAATATGTAGCGGCTTGTTGCCTAGGTAAGCTTGTTTAATCTGTTTTAGCGTATCAGCTTGATGCAAAAAAGCTTGTTCGTGGCATAAAAGTACATTGCCATTGGCCACAGCGATTACATCGTTATGAAAGACACCTTGGTCTATCACATCAGGATTTTGTTGAATAAATAACTTATTTTCTGGCTTTAGTTGATGTAATCGAGCAATTGCTTGCGAAGCTTCAAGAGATTGTCTTGCAGGAAATTTAACGGGTTTTGGTAAGGCGCTATTAAAGCTACTTGCCCCATAAACAAAGATCTCAAGCCCTGCATCTGCATGGCTGTCGCATAATCGATTATGATTTGCGGCACCTTCATCACCAAAAAAGCCTTGATCAGGTAAGTGTGTATGATGGCTAAAGTAACGCTCATCGTTAAACATGGCTTTTAATAAAGCCGTAGTTGTAACGGGTTCTAACGAGCGGTGAAATTTGTTATTTAAGTTAGCAGCCGTAAAGTGCACTTTGCCATCAAGCGTATCGACTGAAGGCGAGATAGTGCCAGCATTGGCTGTCCACATGGCCGATGCACTGTAACAAGCTCGCAGTAAAATAGGGTCGGCTTTAAATGCTTTTTCAATAATCTGGCTATCGCTGCCTGTAAAACCTAAACGCTTTAGCACATTAATGTCGGGGCGAGCATGGGGTGCAAAAATACCTTGTTCTAGGCCTAATTCGTGCATCGCCTTCATTTTTTCAAGGCCTTGTAGCACGGCCTCTTTGGGGTTTGAATGCGAAGAGGCGTGACTTAGTGAAGCGACATTGCCATACGATAATCCCGCGTAATTGTGAGTAGGCCCCACTAAGCCATCAAAGTTTACTTCTACTGCGTGCATACTTAATCCATCATTATTGTGCGTGTATTTTAACCATACAGAAGTTATTTAGCTGAAGCTAGCTAACTCCATTTCTACATTACGTAGACTTTGTTGAAGGCGCTTCTGAGTGGCAATTAAATACGCTTTTTGTTTGTTCTGTTTAACTTGTTGCTGTCGTGCGGCTTTGTATAACACACGCTTAGGAATGTCGTACTGCTCAGACGCTTCGGTGATTGTCAGTTGGTGAACCGAAATTTTTTTAAGCGCTTCAATAAATGTGGGGTCATTATTTAACATAGCGACGCTCCAAATCAGCAACATTATGCGGATCGTTTGCTTCATGCATATGCCATGTGCTGATGTCTAATCGCCAAAGTAGATAAAGAGTGTGAAAGAAGTTAGTCACGTTAGTCTCCTTGTTAGTGCCAGTTCATACTCACTATTGGAAGATCTGTGCCAAACCTTTATTAAATTTAAATGCATTAAAAATCAATTGGTTAATGTTAGGCGGTAAGGGCGTCCCTAAAAACAGGCACTAAAATAGTGAAAGGTAAGTACAGTAATGCACTTTAATGATGCGTGTTTGTATTATTGAACGAGGAAGTACGCGATGTGAAATCGCTGCTACAAGCTCGCACCTCGTATCTTTACTCTCGTAACTTTAATCTCGCTAACTTTCCCCTTGCAACTCGTACCTCGTTACTCAAACCCTTCCAACACAAGCTTTCCGCGAGCTTTGTGAGATTCTAAAATCCCATGGGCTTTAACAAGGTTTGCTACGTTTATCTTACCTAAATGCTCACCCAATGTTGTTTTGATTGTGCCGTTATCAACTAAGCTAGCAAGCTCTGAAAGAAGCTGATGCTGGGCAATCATATCCTCGGTTTGGAACATTGAGCGGGTATACATAAACTCCCAATGCAACGAAATACTCTTACGCTTTAACTTTAAAATATCAAAGCTTGCAGGGTCGTCGATCAGTGCTAATTTACCTTGTGGCTTGATCACTTCCATAATGCTATCTAGATGTTGGTCGGTGTGCGTTAAGCTCACTACGTAATCAAATTCACTCAGGTCGGCCGCAAGACGTTGCTCGTTAAGGTTTTTGCTATGATCAAGCACATGATCAACACCTAAATCTTTAAGCCAGTTGGCGCTTTCTTCTCGTGCGGCGGTACCAACAACTGTTAAATTGGTAAGCTGCTTGGCAAGTTGCACTAAAATTGAGCCTACACCACCGGCTGCACCTATCACTAATACAGAGGCTGGTTTATTGTTTTGAGACTTTTCAATCTGTAAGCGGTCAAACAATAACTCCCATGCGGTGATACTGGTTAATGGCAGGGCGGCTGCTTCACTATTACTAAGGCTTGTTGGTGCAAGACCGACAATGCGTTCATCAACAAGTTGCAGCTCAGCATTACTGCCTTGGCGCGTTAAGTCGCCAGCATAAAACACACGGTCACCGACATTAAATAACGAAACCTTGTCGCCAACAGCTTTAACCGTCCCCACAGCATCCCAGCCAATAACTTTGTAGCCAGTGTCTGGTGACACATTAGCGCGAATTTTAGTATCAACGGGGTTTACTGAAATTGCTTCTACGGCTACAAGAATGTCGTGACCTGTCGCAACGGGATCAGGTAATTCAATCGCTTGTAATGATGAGTCCGATAACGTTGGGGTTGCTGTAGTGTATCCAAATGCTTTCATGATGGTGTCCGTATTGATGAGTTTTGAACACTATAGCGCATCTAGTTTTATTAAAAAGCAGTGTAATCCAAATTCACTTTCAAAAATTTTTTGTTAATTAAGATCACTATTTACTAAATCGAGTAACTCGATCAGTTGCAGTGCTTGTTGTTCGTTAATGCTTGGGAAGCGACAACGAATTTGCGACGGTATATCGGCAGCTTGATCTTGCATTGCCTTGCCTTTGGCTTCGAGCTGCACGAGTCGTTTGCGTTTATCTTGGCTATCTTTAGTGATCGACAACAATGCTTTGTCGCTCATTTTTTTCAAAATTTGCGTCATTGCACCGCCATCAATGGCGGTTTTTTCAAGTAATTCAGCAATGCTGATCTGATCTTTTTCCCACAGCGCCATCATCACTACGTATTGCGGGTAGGTTAAATCTAATTGATTAAGGGAATCTCTATACGCACGGGCAATCCCATTCGATGCCATATATAAGCGATGGCATAGCTGGTTATCTAATTTTAGTTGTGGGTATTTCATGCACGATCCTCAAAATTCAATACGAGTATTTTAATTTGCATACAAAGTATTTGCAATCCCGAAAAAGCTGATCTAATATATTTTGCATGCAAAATATATTTTCACTCAATTAGGAGAGTAAACATGAAAGAATTACAAAGCGTGGCATACACAGCAAAAGCAACAGCAACAGGTGGCCGTGAAGGCACAGCAAAATCAGATGATGGTCGTTTAGATGTGGCACTATCAACTCCTAAAGGGTTAGGTGGTGATGATGGTCAAGGTACAAACCCTGAGCAGTTATTTGCTGCAGGATACGCGGCTTGTTTTATCGGTGCATTAAAGTTAGTGGCTGGCCAAGCAAAAGTTAAATTACCAGCTGATACTCATATTAACTCTGAAGTATCTATTGGTCCTATTGAAGGTGGTTTTGGTATTGCTGTTAAGCTTGCGGTATCGGTAGGTGATCTGGATAAAGACACCGCTCTTGCTCTGGTTAATAAAGCGCACGAAGTATGCCCATACTCAAACGCAACGCGCGGTAACATTGCTGTTGAATTATCAGTGATCTAATTGCTATTTATCAAAATAGGCCGTGCTTTATGCACGGCTTTTTTGTTTTTCAGCAATCGATTTTGCTAAATCACCTGAACCAGTAAGCGCTGATACTTGGCCTTCGCGTGGTTCACTAAATTGTATTGGCTTTATCTTGCTTGCTCGGGCTGCATCGAATACCGGCACTTGGCTCATTGCATATTCCGACAATGCGGTAATGGTTAATGATGGGTTTACCCCTAAATTACCCGGTATGATTGAGCCGTCAATAACTCGTAGGTTTTGATAGCCGAACACTTCTCCAGAGCTATCAACTACGCCGTTAGAGGCATCAGTTCCCATGGCGACTCCACTCATTATATGCGCCGTCATTGGGGCACCAAAGAGCACTTCAGATAAGGCTGAGCCCGGCACGCCACCGAGTTTTTCGGCGTAGAGTTTGGTTGCTTCTTCTGCTTTTGGAAAACTAACGCTAAGCGGCGTGTCATTGTCTTTTTGCACCGCAGTAATGCCGTTTTTAAATAAGCGATACCATTTACGTCGCCATTCTAGGTGAATAAACGCCTCGGATTTTTGCATCACCAAAAATAGAATTGAGCTGCGGGCTTTTCCTTTTGGTCGCAAGACTTTGGCTGTTTTTATTGGATGGCGCAGTGTATTAACTAAAAACTTAGCAATACGCTTGAGGCCTTTTCCAGTCACCATAGGAACGTAAGGTAAATATAGCCATGTGCCATCGGCGCCTTCTCTAAACCGGCAAATTTCAATATTGGTGTCTTTGTCGACCGAAATAAATGAGCTGATCGCAACACCATCATCAACTTTTTTAGTAGTGTTGTTCGCGGTGGTGAGGGTTTCTGAATTAGTACGAATTTGCTGGCCTAGCCAAGCTGAAATATTGGGCAATGTTTTGTCTTTATCGCGCATTTTTAAAAGCAAAGGCACGGTGCCCATGACCCCTGCGCTAAGCACAACGCCACGTGTTGTTAGCGTATAAATATGGCTATTGCGATGACTGGTATCTTTAATCTTAATTTTGTATCCGGCGCTGCCATCTGCATTGAGCGGGGTGATTTTGATTACTTCAGAGCTGGGTCTTATCTCTACGCCATTGCGTTCGGCAAAGTACAGATAGTTTTTCATTAAGGTGTTTTTGGCATTATGGCGACAACCAATCATGCAGCTACCACAGTAATGGCAGGTATTTCGCCTCGGACCATCGCCATTAAAGTATGGATCGGGTAGCTCTTTGTTATAGGCTTCGCCGGGTTTTGCAAAAAGCACCCCAGTGTTCACGGTTTTGAATGAGTCACCTTGACCCATCTGCTCAGCAATGTCTTTTAGCGTGTGATCGGCAACATTGGTATAGGTATTTTTGGCACTACCTAACATGCGTTGTGCAAGGCCATAGTAGGGCATTAGACTTTCTTTCCAGTCTGATTTTATTCGTGTCCACGCTGGAGATTGAAATACTTCATCATCAGGAATAAGGTGCACATTGGCATAAATTTGTGAGCCACCGCCAACACCCACACCATGCAGCACAGTGACTTTGCTGGTAAACGAAAATTGAATGCAGCCTTTTAGGCCAATTTCTGGCTGCCACATATAATTTTTGATATCTAGGTTGGTTTTTGGAAATTCTTTATCGTCGCGGCGTAGGCCTTTTTCGAGTACTAAAACTCGGTTGCCTTTTTCGCTTAGGCGAAGCGCACTCACAGAGCCGCCAAATCCAGAGCCTATAATAATTTGGTCAAAATCAAATGTGTGTTGCTGCATTATTATCACCTGTTGGTGTTTATTGTTATGAATTTAATTTACTCAAAAAGGCTAAAAGCTTATCGGCAAACCTGCCGTAAGGCGGCATTAAAAATTTCACGCTTGAAAACTTGGCTTGATAAAACACCGGACGTAATTTTGAAAAGGTTAAAAAGCCTTCATAGCCATGGTAATGCCCCATACCACTGGCACCTACGCCACCAAAAGGCAAGTCGTGCTGACCGACATGAAACAGGGCATCGTTAACGCTTACACCACCCGACATCACCTGCTCAATATAAAAGTTAACAAGCTGTTTGTTGTAGCTAAACGGGTAAAACGCTAAAGGTCTATCTCGCTCTGCAATATAATCAACGACTTGCTGCGAGTCTTGATAGGTTTTTACCATTAAAATAGGTCCAAATGTCTCGCGGGTATCAATGCTCATACTGTCATTGCTGTTTAAAATTAATGTCAGTGGCAGTTTTCGCGTGTTGGCATCTGCAACTTGGTCGCTAAGCGTAATAACGTCAGCGCCGAGTTGTTTGGCTTCTTCAATACAGTTTGTAAGGCGTTTAAATGCGCGGTCATCAATAATGGCTGTGTAATCTTGGCTATGGATATCTGGCACATGTTTCTTCGCCCAGCGAGTTGCTGTATCGATAAATAGTGCAAGTTGAGTCTGATGCACAAATACATAATCAACATTGGTACAAATTTGCCCGGCGTTCATTTGCTTTACATACATGATGCGCTCTACAGCTTTTTGCATCGGGTAATCAGTAGCAATCACAGCAGGAGATTTACCTCCTAACTCAAGGGTTACAGGCGTTAGGTTTTGCGCCGCTGCAGCCATCACTTTTTTGCCGGTTTCACCTGAGCCTGTGAACATTAGATGATCAAAGGGAAGCTTTGAAAAGGCGATGCCTACTTCACCAGTCTCACAGTAAAATTGCAGCTTTTCGGGCTTAAAATAATTGCCCACTAGCTCACCTAAAAGCGCACTTAAATGCCGAGAGTTTTCAGACATTTTAACCATCGCCTTATTACCTGCTGCAAATGCTGCGGCTAATTGACTAAAGGCTAAATTTATCGGGAAATTCCACGGCACAATTAACCCTACAACACCAAGCGGCTGGGGAATAACTCGGTTCTTTGCCCCTAAATACATACGGTGATCAACATGTCGCTTTTGCACTTTCATCCACTTTTTAAGGTGCTTTAACGTGCTATTGATATCTGCACAGGCATTAATGATTTCGGCAAGTAAGGTTTCATGGCGAGAGCGATTACCATAGTCTTGATTAATGGCCTCGATAATACGTGCTTGGTTCTCAGTAATCATGGCTTTTAACGCAAGTAAGTGTTCACGTCTTTGCTGGTAGTTTTCAATACCTGCTGCTTTGGCATGGCTGCGCTGCGCGACTAAGTCGGCCATTAAAATGCTATCGATGCTTACTGGTTTAGTGGCAATGTTCATCTGTATGTTCTGTTTGTCAGAGTTTGTTCTAGCATAAATAAATCACTTGCAGTTGATTTGACTTTTTAGGACACTGAAATGACTCTTTAGGACAAAAGGCACACTGCGTGGAAAGTTTAATTCGCTCTTCTAGTTTAGCTGGGTTTGAGAATTTAGTGAGGCAATATGGCGTAAATCCAATTACTTTGTTGGAGAAAGCAGGTATTTTACCCGCACAATTACGCGACCCAGACAGCTTTGTTGTTTACGCTCATTACCTTGAGTTACTTGAACTTGCTGCCAAAGCGTGTGACGAGCCATGTTTTGGCTTAAAGCTTGGCGCATCACAAAGTATGAGCACGGTAGGCTTGATTGGTGCTTACATGTCGCGCCAACCTACGATTCTTGATGCCCTTAATATTGCCCAAAAATACATATACCTGCATGCCGAAGGCATTGTGCTAAACCTTGCTCTGCTTGGGCAAACAAGTTGTGAGGTACGTTTTGTCCGACTGTCTGACGAAAAACACGAGTTTGAGCAAAAGTCTCAGTTGGCAGTGTGTTTGGTCAATAAAATATTAAAAGAATTAGTTGGCCCGAAATGGCGGGCCGATAAAGTGTGCTTACGGCAATTTGTCGCAATGAAACAGCGGCCCTTATTTAATAAAGTACTTAATTGTGAGGTTGAGTTTAACAGTGACGTAGATGCGATTTACTTTTCAAGCGCATTTTTATCCTATAAACCCCAGCTAAATGATGCCATTTTAGATACCCTAATAGCCGACCAACTTGAGCTACAACGCCTTAATAAACTCCCCGATGAAATGCTGCAAATAGAAAGTGCGATGAAAATGTTGCTAGCAACCGGTGAGTGTAATAAAGAAAATACCGCGAAAAGTGTAGGGCTACACCCCAAAAAGCTGCAACGCATATTAACCGAGCATAACACCAGTTATCGGCAATTATTGGACGAAGTTAGAAAGTCAGAGGCAATGCGGCTATTACAACAAAAGCACATCAATATGACCGATTTAGCACTGCGTTTAGGCTATTCAGAGCTGTCGATTTTTAGTCGTCGCTTTAAGTTATGGTTTGGTATGTCACCCACCGAATGGCAGCGTAACTTGCGCTAACTTAACAAAGCAGCTTAATTACAGCAAAACTTCATACTTTTTTTCTAATTGTCCCTGTGTAGTCATGCAAATGGTCTAAACTATTAGCAAACCTACAATAAAAACAGGAAATGTCGATGCGGCAGTTAGCATTAGCGAAAAAGTTATTATGGCTTACGGTAGGCAGTATTTTTATTACTGTGTTTGTTTTATCAAGTGTTTTATGGTGGCAGCTGTCAAGCAGCAACCAGCAGTTAGCTGCGCAATCAGAAAAGCTGATTGTTGCAGAGGTGGAGGATAAGCTCGCTTCAAATGCCGCCGCATATGGTGAACAAGTTGCTGGGTTTATTAATGAAGCGTACCGAGTGCCTTATTCATTTGCCGCTATCTTAGGTGACAACGATGCGGCAGCTACCTTAACCCGCGATGCTGTGGTTGAGTTGAATCGCTCTCTATTACAAAAAAATGATATTCTTTCATCTATCTACTCGCAATTTGAAGCAAATGCGTTTGATGGCCGTGATGCTAATTTTATCAGCGGGTATGATCATTCTGTAGCAGGCGTTGGCACACTAGAAATTTATTTCACGCGCAACCGAGACGGTGTAATTGAGCAACAAGTGGTTGACGATGTAGCTGAAAAATATGTGGATACGCTCAATGAATTTGGCCAGCGGGAAGCTGAGTGGTACTTGTGTGTAAAAGACACCAAAGTGCCTTGCATTATGGAGCCCTACCTATACGAAATCACCCCGGGTTACTCTGAAATGATGACCTCTCTAACTGTGCCCGTTCTTCGTGATAACGAATTTATAGGTGTTGCTGGGGTTGATTTAACATTGCCTGTATTTCAAAGCATGACCGAAAAGCTCTCAAAAGAGCTGTATAACGGTAAAGCCCGTGTCACCTTGCTAAGTTCACTCGATTTAGTGGTTGGTAGTAGTCATTACAAAGATAAGCTAGGCAGACCGTTAAAAGAGGCGGTGACTAAAAACATTTTAGACAATTACGTTAAAGCGAAAAAACAAAGTGGTGTATTTAAAGTTGGTGATGAGTATTTAGTTAATTACCCAATCAGCATTAAGCTTGCAAAAACACAGTGGAACCTATTGATTGAAGTACCCGCTGAGCTTGCCCTTGAAGGGCCGCATGCGCTAGCAAATAGCATGAGCGAAAATGCCAATACACTAGGTGGTTTAATCTTGGTGACGGGTATTATTATTGCTGGCGCCGCCTTTGTGATTATGACCTTAGTGATCCGCACCATTGTGGCACCACTACAGCAAATTCAACAGCGCGTTGATAACCTTGCCAGTGCTGAAGGTGACTTAACTCAAACCTTGCATGTTGATACCCACGCTGAGTTAATCGCATTGGCTACAGGCTTTAATGCATTTCTTGCTAAATTACGCGATTTAATTGGTGAGCTTAAAAATGTATCAACGCAAACCAAAGAGCAGGCTCACTTAGCGACCAGTGTTGCTGTTGATACTAAACACAACGTTCAAGCTCAGTTCCAAGAAATTGAGAGCGTAGTGACCGCCATGAATGAAATGAGCGCAACTGCACTCGAAGTGGCAAGAGCCTCAGAGCAGTCAGCGCAACAAGCCGATGAAATAAACAGCCTTGTTGTGAGCAGTGAATCGAGCTTGTCGTCTGCGGTTACCCAAGTTAAAACCATGTCGGATGAAATCAAAGAGGCCAATCAAGCGGTTGAAAAAGTCGCGGCTCGCAGTAACGACATTACGCAAATTTTAGATGTGATCCGAACGATTGCAGAGCAAACAAACTTACTTGCACTGAATGCGGCAATTGAAGCGGCAAGGGCCGGTGAACAAGGCCGTGGCTTTGCGGTGGTGGCTGATGAAGTAAGGGCACTTGCTTCAAAAACACGTTCATCAACCGATGACATCAGCGGCCTAATCGACAGCTTACAGCTAGAAGTAGGCAACGCGTCTAAGGTCATTGAGCAAGGTGTTGTGCGTGCACAAACCGCGGTAGATGAAACCTCCGTTGCATTTGATGCATTACACGAAGTTGTAGTCAAAGTGGATGAAATCACGCAGCAAATTACTCATATTGCAACGGCTGCAGAAGAGCAAAGCTCAGTCACAGAAGAGATAAACCGCAACCTGACGTTAATTTCAGATGCCGCATCGCAACTAGCTGAGCTATCTACCCAAGCCGGAGATGGTAGCCAAACACTTAATGCACTCGTTGCTCAACAGGATGATGAGTTGAATAAGTTAAAGACGAAATAACTTTAAGTTGCTAGTTACAAGAGTAAAGGGGCTAGGTGCGAGGTTCGAGAAAAACGCGATGTAAAATCGCAGCTACAGACTCGTACCTCGCATCTCGTTTCTCGTAACTTTACTCTCGTAACTCGTATCTAATATCTTGTTTCGCGCGCCAAGCAAGCAACGGCTTTATGCCGCGACAAAGGTTAAAAACACCGTGATGCAATGGTTTTTTTCACTATTACTCTATGATTCGCTTCAGAAAACTTCGCTTTAATTTACATTCATTGAATAAGCAGGCAGTTAACTTAAAACCTAGCTTAACTTCCTGATTATTTGCACCCGTAAAAGTTAAAGAATCAGTGACACTGCCCATACCACCAAATGCAGCTAGTGAATGATAAATACTTTTTTGAGGCTTACCCACATAGAGCAACTCTAATGATTTTTGAAAATAATTAGCCCAATGCTCTTCATTATATACCCGAAGTAATTTTATGAGATTTTCTAAATTATCTTGATAATCGGCATAATTAGATTTCATTAAAGTACTCGTCGTATGAAACATCTCGCTAATAATACTAGGTCTTATTAGAGATAAGCAGAATTATCTTGGTTGCCCATTTTTCTAAGAGATTGTTAGGTGCAAAAGAAAGGAAAATACCAAACAGAGGAAATAGCGCAGTGAAAATTACTGATCCAACTTTTGCACTAAAATCCTTTGTTGGCACTCCATTTATTTCAATCGCTGCATTTGGGTCCTGCGCAGCCTGAATAAAAAAGAAGACCAAAATACTCCCAATAATAATTAGCATGCCTCCAGCAAGGCGGCTTAACCCAACGACAACATCTACTTGTTTCTTTAATTCTTCATCCATAACCATCTTAATTAGAACATTTTTATAGCTATTTAAAGCTCTTTATTAATTGCCTATTTTTAACAGAGCAACTAACTAATTACTAGTCGTATAGTGCAAAGAGCCTTAAGCTCATGCTCGCACCTCGCACCTCGCACCTCGCACCTCGCACCTCGCACCTCGCACCTCGCACCTCGCACCTCGCATCTCGCACCTCGTCTCTCGTAACTTTACTCTCGTAACTAGCAACTCGTAACTCATTCTAACTACACTGCGCCTGGTTACGGCCTTGGTTTTTGGCTTGATACAATGCTTTGTCGGCGCGTTTTAACATCGATTCTATATGCTGATCGCTTGTTTGTAAGGTGCTTACGCCAATACTCACGGTGAATTTAACGTGTTTGTTATCGGCGATGATGTCTTGTTGTTCGATATCGGCTCTGATCTTTTCTGCGATAGCAAAGGCTGTGTGGTTATTTGCCATAGGTAAAAATAAGACAAATTCTTCTCCACCAATGCGTCCCGCAATATCTGATGTTTTGCTATGTTGGATGAGCTTATGTGCAGTGGTTCGTATTACTTCATCGCCAGTAGCGTGGCCATATTTGTCGTTTATAGCTTTAAATTGGTCTAAATCTAACAGTAACAGGGAGCAGGTACATTGCGCGTCATGATATTTTACAAACTGTTGATTAACCTTTTCGAAGAAGCCACGGCGATTATAAAGTTGTGTTAAATGATCTGTCACAGATAAGGCTAATGCTTCATGCTTAGCACGTTCTAGCTCATAGGTTCTTTCTTCTACTTTTTGTTCGAGCATGGTGGTTAGTTTTTGTTGTTCTTTCTTGCGCTGAATAAACACAGCTTGAATAAGTAATACCGCTGAAAGAGTAAATAAAAAGAAAAACTGCATAGTCACTTCTGCTGTTTTAGGATGATGATAATAAAAATAGCCCCAGCCTTGATTACTTCCGACCCAAGCTGCAAAAAACACCAACATATTCATGCAGCTGGTGGCAGTTGGTGATAACCGCGTAGCGGCATAAAGCAGCGGAAACAACAGTAATGCAGGTTGTAAAAATGGTAATGTCATGGTTGTGTATGCGGGGCCAAAAATAAAATAACACAACAAAACCACGGTCAAAGTAAGCAACAAAAGTTTAGAAAATTCACTAGGGGTGACCGGGTGCGGCCAATTCCGCCATAAAAAGTAAAGGGCAGGGGTGAACACAATTGCTGCTAAGGCATTGCTAATACTCCAATTTAATATGCCTACATACAAGCCATTAAACCACTCGATACCAACTAGTGAGTATATGCCCACACCGAAAAGCGCAGAAATCACGCCAATCGCAATGCAAGCAACAATAAACACTCTGGCTAAACTGGTGACGCTTGTCAGCAGTGTGTGTTGTTTAAGTTTTCGGTTAATTAGCCAAAATGCTGTTAAAGCAGCGAGAGTATTACCTGTGGTTGTTGCGGCATTTATTGCGATGTGTTTAAACGTGAATGGATTTAAGTCGCTAAGATAAAAGTAACAAAGCACAACTAAACAGGTGCCTGATGCAACGCCCAACCAGGCTTTACGACCAAATAACATCAAGCCTGCTAATGCGACTCCTGCTGGTGGCCATACCGCCAGTGTTTTTAACACTTGCATAGTAAACAAGCCAAACAGCAGATAAACAGAGCAAACAATGATATTAAATTGCCAAGGCTTGAGCTGTGTGTTCATACATCCCTTTATGTGCTTATGTAAGAAAGCCACCGATCGGCGAGTTAGCATTAATCAAACTACTAATAAATTAGTATATTAGTAGTTGGGGAATAGGCAAATTCGATTAATTTAAAAGTGGTTTTTATCTTATTGTTTGCTATTCATACAATTTATTAGACTAATAGTTAATGTGCTTAAAAAACAACCCAAAGCTTATTCTTTAAAAACGTTTTTTATAAGTAAAGCTATACATATCAATGTGTTAAGTTTGTTTTCTGATTCTGTCAACTTATTAAAAACACCTATTTTATAAATTCATACCCGACCTTTTGCCTAATCGTGTTTTGTATCTGGCTGCTTTACCCTAACTGCATAATAAAAACTCACACAATTTTTCAAGATAGGCAGTAGGAGAACTCATGAATACGAGGCAGCAATCAGCGTCAATAACGCCTGCTGAACAAGGATCGGATACTCATACCGACCAGCAAAGCTATCAAGCTCTTCATAAACCCAGCAGTGAATTTTCGAATCGTGACGAATACCTTGAACACGAATTACAAATTATGCAGCCTAAGCGCTGGCGTCCTAACTTACCATTTCGTGATTATCGGTTTGAATTAGAAGACTCTATCCCTGCCATGGCAGGCACCATAGGCAAGGTGGTCATGGTGGGTGCAATTGCTGCAACGTTTGCAGCGCCACTAGGCTTAGGTGAAGGCTTTATTCTAGAAAACGTGCGTTATGAGCTGTTAATTGTATCGATCTTCATTTTATTATTTTCGGGCTTCTTTTTACCAACAGCAAACTTAGCGGGTACGCATGGGCCGCTTATTCCTTTGATCCCGATTGTGGTTGCTGCAGGGGGTCACCCAATGGCCTTCGGTTTACTGATAGGGGCATTTGGTCTGTTACTGGCACTTAGTAAAGGCGGGAGTTTACTGGCGGGGTTAACCAGCCGAGGCGTGTGTGGAGGTTTACTGCTCTACCTTGGTTTTATTGGCACGATTTCGCAGGTTAAAAAGCTGTTTGCATGGGCTGAAGGTATTGATATGACCCATATTGCTTTCATTGTGATTTTGTCGACTATCGTGTTGTATGCATTACTTGAGCACTACAAAAAACGTTGGTTAGCCGTGCCATTAAGCTGTTTACTTGGCGGTTTAATTGCATTTTTACTGGGAGCGCCGTTTGAGTTTAAGACCGCACCGGGTTTACCAAATATGAACCCAATGTATTGGTGGGGTGAAAACACTGGTTGGATGCTGGGTTTACCGACCCTAGAGAGCTTTGTTGTGGTATTGCCATTCGCGGTGCTTGCGGTTGCCATGTGGTCACCTGACTTTTTAGGACATCAAGTATTCCAAAAAATTAGTTACCCAGAACGCACTGAAAAAGTACAAATGAACATTGACGATACCATGTTCAGCGCTTCAATCCGCCAGACATTTGGCTCCTTGTTAGGCGGCTCTAACTTTACCTCGTCATGGGGAACCTACATCGTGCCAGCAGCCATCGCTAAACGCCCAATTCCTGCGGGAGCGGTGTTAACGGCATTATTTTGTATTATTGCCAGTATTTGGGGTTACCCAATGGATTTAGCTATTTGGCAACCCGTGTTATGCGTCGCGCTAATAGTTGGTGTGTTTATCCCGCTTCTAGAAGCGGGTATGGAAATGACCCGCGAAGGTAAAACAACGCAATCGGCTGCTATTGTGGTGTTTTCATCGACTTTAGTGAATCCTGCATTTGGCTGGTCATTAACTATGTTGCTCGACAATCTGGGCTTAATTGGTTGTAAAGAACGAAGCTCTGAACTAACCCCAATGAGCCGCTGGATCATTCCATTAGTAATGTTTGTTATTTTAACAAGCGTGATGGCAATGGTGGGTATGCTGCCAGGTATTCCGGCATTAATGGCAGACTTTAGACATTAATAAATAAGGGTAAGGTGATAAACGCCTTACCCTTTTTTAAAGCTTTTATTTAAACTTAACTGTTTTTTCGCTGCGGGTGTAAGTTCGGGTATCAGGTTTTGTCCATTGACCTTTTTTAAGATAAGAGGTCGACACCACAAAGCTGTTGTTTTTAAACTCGCTTGTCGATTTCACCTTAGTGATCCCTTCTTTATTACCCGTTACATTTTCATAAGCAACAAATTGAGTAGGGCTAAGTACATTCATAGTGCCTTGGGTATAAAAACCTGCTGTAGTGAAGTAATAAAACACTAAAGACTGCTTTTTATTGTCCCAAAAAATCATCGACTCACCACCATATTCACCTTCATTGATAGAGTGAATGGTTTTAATCGCCGTGCCATTGAGCGCGCGTTGCCAGCTACTCACATCTTGCACCGCAGGCTTACCTGCAGCGACATTAAAGTCTGACTGCCACGTGCCTAAGTAAGGCTCAAACACTTTTAGCTTGTTATCAAGTTGTTGCTCTGCTGCCATAGGAGAAAGTGAACATAGGCAGATTGATAGTAAAAGTGATTTTAGGTATGCCATAATAGCGTCCCGATAAAATTAATTTGTTTTGCAGAGTATAGGTGATAATTCGTTGATTAAGAAAACATTAATTACATTTTCATTGTTGTTTCTAGCGCTGCTATGGCTGGTATCGTGGCAACTTAATATTACCTACTTTATTGCAGGCACTTACAGCGTAGCGAGCTTAATAAGCTTTTTGGTATATGGCTGGGATAAACGTTTAGCGATGCAACATGGTGAGCATGTGATAAGAGTACCTGAGCGTACACTGCATATTTTAGGATTAATCGGCGGCTGGCCAGGTTCATTAATTGCGCAGCAATGGTTAAGACATAAATCTAAAAAACGCAGTTTTATTGCCGTACTTTGGTTAACAATTATTGTTAATGGCAGTGCACTGTCGTCACTGTATTATTTGCAGTTAATTTACAAGTAGATTAAAAAAGGAAAGCAGTTGCTTTCCTTTGGTGGGAAGTAATTTTACATTATTGAGTCGCTTGATTAGACTCTATGCTGTCAAGGTCTACAGTCAATATTGTTTTCTTATCTACAACAATCCACTTGCGATAGGTCAAGTAGCCAGGCTTTGTTACTTCAATATCGTATTTACCATCATCAAGTTCGATACCATCTTCATAAACAGGTTTAATATTCATAATACGAACACGGGCATCGTTAGGTGTAGTAACGACTGTTAATGAAGTTACAGGCATTTCTTCTATCACTTCAGCTACAGGCTCTACAATAGGCTGCGGCTCTGGCTTGACTTCAGTAGTTGATGAACAGCCAGCAAGTACCATTAATGCACAGGCAAGACTTAATTTTTTCATAATTACTCCATTAAATTACACTATTTATTAAACGTTAAAGAAAAAGAATGGCGTTCAAAAATATAACTGTGCAAACTCACTCTTCCCTGACGTTTGATTATTTAACTTTCTGAACTAGATTTTATTTTCTAGACTCTTTCTAATTTCTTCGCTACGTTCGACAAGTCTTTCGGCTGTTCTGTACATTTTTCGTTTCATTAAGCTACTAGCCATCGAAATATAAGTCGTCGCTATTTGATCTTTGATTAATAAAATAGGCTCAAAAGATTCGGGGAAAATTTCAGCTTCTTTACTAAATGACTCATCAAACTCCATAAGTTGTTTATAGTCAGAAACATCAGCAAGTTGAGTATTAAACTTTTCTAACTTTTCTTGATAAAATATTTTGGCATCATCGTCAGGGTAACTCACAGTCATCCCTTCACTTGTTTTTCTTTTATACTCAGCTAATGAAACCATGGCTGACTCTTTTTTTCGCAATGCCGTAACGAGTGGTTCAAGTTCTGAATTATTTGCAAAAACTAACTCACCTACATCAAGTAGTGCTTTTTGTGTAACGAAATCTTCATTTTCAATAGACGTTAAAACGGCTAGTTTGAAATTATTTATGTGCTCTTGATTGGGTACATAGGCATAACTAGCGTCGATAACTTTTAATTGAGATACAAGGCCGTGAATATTGTTATCACCACTCTCACCATATCTCGATTGCGATAACAATACATCTAAACGATAACTTAGATCAGATAGGATCGACTGCCTTTCAGTAAGTAAACTTTCGAGTTTATTATTTAATGTCTCTGAGTCAGGGTAGAATTTTTTTGCTTCGTCATAAATAGCAATGGCCTCATCATAGTCTCTTGTATTTATGGCGGTTCTTGGTAAATCATCAACTTGCTTAGTAAATTTTTCCACGACTTTATTTTGATGAACAGCTAAAAGCCCTTCTTTTAATACTTTGTATTGTGGGGGAATTTCATTTAATCGTTGCGGTAAACCATCACTAGGCCAATTCATCCATGTTTCAAGTTGTTCAACTTTTGCGACCGAGTTTTGATAGTTTGCTTCAATCAATTGCTGTTTATCGCTTTGAGATAAAAACTGAAACCCAGCAGCACCAATAAGTAATGCGTAGCAAGCTGCATGGATTAATAGTGAAGTTCTATTATTATTTAGTTCATATTTAACTTCGAGCAATGATTTAGGACGCATTGCGGCATCAAGTGAAATACACTTTTTGATTTTAAACCAAACGCTTAGTGAACAGTTGCTAGGTTTTTTTACACTTGTATCTTTTGCAACTTGATTTGCAGCTACTCTGTTGTATGGGTGCTTACTCGTTAATAACTCAAATGCGATACAGCCAAATGCAAATATATCGTCTTTGGCTGAAGAACTGTCTCCATTTAGTTGTTCCGGGCTTGCATAAGTGGGGGTATAACCATTGCTATTTGGTAACTCATTGTTATCCGGCGCTGCATATTTATCTTCGTGAAGATTTGTTTTTGCAATCCCAAAATCCAAGATTTTTAAGTTTCCCTGCGAATCGAGAATAATGTTTGAAGGCTTTAGATCGCTATGAACGATTCCTTTTGTGTGAGCATATGTAAGGGCATCAATTAGTTGATTTAAAATTGGTTTAGCTCTTTTTTGAGATAAACCACTAGGCTTATTTCTTTTGATCAACTGTTCAAGAGTTTCACCTTCAATCCATTCCATTACAACGAAATGATAGTTGTCACTAGATGAAGCTGAAAACACTTTAACAATGTTAGGGTGAGAAAGAGAGCGCGTTTTTATTGTTTCATCTTTTAACAACAAAAGCGCATCTTCAGAGTCTGCCAGTTCTGGGTGCAATACTTTGATTGCCACGATATCGTCTTGATTAGAAGCTGTATTTAGATAGGTATCTCGCGCTCGATAAATATAACCCATACCGCCTTCGCCAATTAATTCTTCAATTAAGTAGCGCTTTGCTAGATATTTACCAATTAAGTGAAGCTTGCTTTCTTTTGATACAGCATTTTTATTTTTTATTGAAGCAATGCGTGTTTTATCATTTTCAGCAGTCATTATAATTCCTTTTATAAAAATCAATATCCTTTTGACTGGTGCCATATTTTACAAAAAATACACCAATAAGCAATCATTCAGTTTATATTAATGAACTGGTACTTAAGGTTTAGTTCTAGAGTGGGTTATTTGTTTTATCCTTTTTATTCTGTTTTTTGAAACTATTTTAAATTTTATTTTTGGGTATTTTTCCGCGTTGACTTTATTCTGTGAAGTATTTTATCCTAATAGAATGTTTGTATTTATGGGACTAATAATCAAATGGAAGTGATTCTAAATGTTACCAGTTATCACAGGCTCTCTCCTGAGATAGATGCGAAAAAAGTAGTAAAAAATGAATTAACTTTTGGTCGTTCAGAAGACTGCGATTGGTATTTACCTGATCCTGAAAAAGTAATATCAGGTCGCCATGGCAAAATCGTAAAAGAGACCGATGGATTCTATGTATATGACTACTCTACCAATGGATTGTTTATAAACTTTTCAGTTTCACCGTTAGGAAAAGAGAATAAACACCGTCTAAATGATGGTGACATTCTCACGATTGGTGATTTTCAAATAGAATCAACTCTACAGCAAGTTAACCAAGTTCAAGATTTTGAGCCACAAATCAATTCTTTCAACTCCTCGCTTTCTGAAATGCCAAAAGATTCAAGCGATGATATTAAGGGGTTTGCTGAACAGCAAATGGCTTATGGCAGTGCAAACGAACTTGAAGAAGCAATGATTGCGCCTACTTTTCAGAAAACACCGAGTGATAATATTGACATATTTTCACAACAAAATCTGAGTCAACCTATTCCTGAGGATTGGGATGAACTCGCACAACTATCAGCTTCGGTAGAAGAAAAAGAAAATAGCGTGCCTGTATTACCGGTAGAAGAGCCTGTAATTAGCACTCCAGCTGTTAATGATAGTAAGCCGTTTAATAATGGCAATAGTGCAATGGCTGCAAATAACGCCCCAGTTAGTGCACCTATAAAAGATAATCAAATTCCAAACTCATCGAAGTTAATCTCTTCATTTTTAAATGGTTTAAGTGTTAATGAAAAGCTATCAGTAGAGCTGCAAAATGAAGACACATGGCAGCGTATGGGCGAGTGCTTTAAGCTTTTCCTTG
This sequence comes from Pseudoalteromonas sp. NCCP-2140, assembly GCF_023708065.1. Classification (NCBI taxonomy): domain Bacteria; kingdom Pseudomonadati; phylum Pseudomonadota; class Gammaproteobacteria; order Alteromonadales; family Pseudoalteromonadaceae; genus Pseudoalteromonas; species Pseudoalteromonas sp. NCCP-2140. Next base: position 130,001 of record NZ_BRCZ01000004.1, read on the forward strand.
AAGGCTCGATGGATTTGATTCGCCAGCGAACAAATATTAAGAACCAACTTAAATTGAATCACACAACGTTTAAAGTTGAACAGAATAATCCACTTAAGTTTTCAGCAACCATTGATGATGTAATGCAGAATCTTTTTGTTCGCAATAGCGCAAGTTTTTTGCCAGCGAATGAAGCAGTTAAAGAAAGTTTTGTTGATACAAAACTTCACGAGCAAGGGTTATTAGCAGGTGCGACTGGGGCACTTAATGGTCTTTTAGAACAATTATCACCCGATGGCATAAAAGCACAAAGCAATAATGGTGGGTTACTTAGCTCATTGCCTGCTTATGGTGGTGCTTCAAGCTGGCGTATATATAACGAATTGTATGCTGACATTACAGATGATGTTAAAGCTAAAGGGGTTTTAGCATTTTCTGATGATTTTCTGAAGGCTTACAATGGTGGAAATTAGCTGTATTACAATGAAGGAATAATGCAATGTTGAAGTTCAAGCTTACTTTTGTAGGTGCTTTATGGGTATTTTTAACAGCCTGTACAACAGTAAACAAGTTTGTGCCCCCATCTACTGATTTAAATATTTCAGTGGCCTCAGATGTGAACCCAGATATCTCTGGTCGTCCTTCACCTGTTGTTTATAAAGTGTTTGAACTGAGCTCTCGCACCATTTTTGATACGCAAGATTTTTTTAGCTTATATGAAAATCCTGAAGCAGTACTTGGTCCAGATCTACTTAAGAAAGATGAGCTTGAATTACAACCTTCGGCAAAAATTGAATACAAAATGAACTTGAACAGAAACACACGTTTTGTTGGTGTTGTGGTCGCTTACAGAGATATTGAAAAGGCCCGTTGGCGAGCTGTTATAGAAGTTGACCCAACAGGCTATGATGACATTGACGTAAATGTTGAGTCGTTAGCTGTATATATGAAAGATTAAAGGAATAAACATGAGTGATTACACGCGGGTCGCATGGACAGAAGGAATGTTCTTAAGGCCTCAGCATTTTCAACAAGCAGATAAGCATGTTTCTAGTGTAATTAGAAGAGTTATAGAGGGCACTGTTGCTGATTCATGGGGAGTCATTGAACTCGAAATTGATAGTGAACTACTTATAACCGGTCAATTTGCTATTGATAAATTGTCGGCTATTTCGCCAGATTTATGCCCAATTCAGATGCCAAGTGATGAGTTTCTCCCTGACCCCTTAGTGGTAGCTAAAAGTGCCTATGATGAAATTATATGCCTTGCAATTCCAGCCTTGAAGGGAAGTGGGATCAACATCTCTTCTAGTGAAGACGAATTAGTGACACGTTACAGGATTGCAGACTTATCAGTTAGTGATGACAGTTTAGGCTCTCAAGCTCAAGAAGTAATCCAAGTAGCAAAGCTTCATAGCCGATTGATGTTAATGTCTGATGATACATCGGGTTATGTCTTGCTGCCGCTTGCAAGAATTACAGAAGTCACAAATGAGGGAGCAATTAAACTTGATTCTAAGTATATTCCTCCTAGTTTGTTTGTCACCAGTAATAAGCCTTTAACAGCGCTTGTCAGAGAGGTCTCAGGTTTAATAAAGCAACGTGCTGAAAGTATTGCGGTGAGACTATGTCAAGGGTATGCAGGTAGCACATCCGTGGCTGATTTTTTGATGCTACAAACACTCAATAAATATGATGCTATTTTTCAAAGCCTATTAACGCATTCTCGTGTTCACCCGCGAGAACTTTATGCAAGGTTAATTGAGCTTGCTGGCGAACTTGCAACATTTAGTGCTGTAAATAAACGGGTGCCGCAACTTCCAAAATATGACCATGCAAATTTACAGTTTGTTTTTGCAGAGGTTGTGAACTTCCTATACCAATCTCTCAGCCAAGTGATTGAACAAACAGCCACTGAAATTAAGTTAGAACAAAGTAAGTTTGGTATCTCATTCGGTGCATTAAGAGATAAGTCGATTCTCGACTCTGCTCAATTCGTACTGGCTGTCAAAGCGAGTATTCCCCATGAAGAATTAAGAAAGTTGCTACCTTCGCAAATTAAAATTGGTAGCGTAGAGTCGATTCGAGATTTAGTAAATAACCAGCTACCAGGGATCTCAATCAATGGCTTACCTACAGCGCCACGTCAAGTACCTTACCATGCTGGATATCATTATTTTGAGCTTAATAAAAACAGTGAACACTGGAGCAAACTAAAATCCAGTGGGGGTATCGCTCTTCATTTATCAGGTAACTACCCTGATTTAAACTTAATTCTTTGGGCAATTAGAAGCTAATAAAGGAAGCGTTTCAATGGATGAAACAATAATTAAACCACGTCCAGGACGTTTGGGCCGTAACAAGTCAAATTCAGAAGCATCGCAAGGCTCGAGTGACAAAACCGTGGTCTCGTTTAGTCACTCTTCACCTGAAAAGGCGAATGTTAGTTCTGTATCAATTTTTAAAAATGAATTACTCGATGCGGCTAATGATAGCTTTTCATTGATCATTTTTATTAATCAGTCAACGCAAATAGACAGTTTAGCGGCTTTAAAGCATCGTGCAATTGAATCAATCAAGCGCTTTGAGACGAATCTGCGCGCGAAATCAATTGAGCTCACGGTCATTAATAATGCGCGTTATTGCTTATGTGCTGCAATTGATGAAGCCGTATTAAATGCAAAGTGGAGTTCGTTAGAATGGGCAGAAGAAAGCTTATTATCCACTTTTCATAAAGAAACATTTGGTGGTGAGTACTTTTTTACTTTGCTGGATGAAGCGCTAGCGCATCCAGAAATGAATCGAAACTTTTTAGAGCTACAATACCATTGTTTAAATTTAGGCTTTAAAGGTAAGTTTCGAGTTGCAGCAAGCGGTGAAAGCAAGCTAGAAGATTATCGCAATAGAATTTATCACATCCTCAATCAGTTGGATGGGCCTCATAGTCAATTTTTAACACTTAGCTGGAAAAGCCGTGTTGCAGCAGGTGTAGAACTCAGAAACCAAATTCCACTTTGGGTTGTGATATCGGTTTTGGCTTTAATTGCACTTGTGGTTTATTTATTTTTTAACATGCGTCTTAATGAGCAAGTTGACGCTACAGCTGAAAATTTGAAGTCAGTTCATCCTTTGTCATCTTCACAAGTTGAAGGTAATAGAAGCAAGCAACTTGACTTGTTAACTCAGTTATTACACACAGAGATACAACGCGGTATAGTCAGCGTTGAACAACAAACAGACAGGATCAGAATAACAATAAATAATGAGAGTTTGTTTAACTCTGGTGAAGCAACACTATTGCCCTCTTTCCAACCCATTTTAGAGAAGTTAGCACTAAGCCTTGAAGGAACAAAAGGCAAAATCTTAATCACAGGTCACACCGACGATAGCCCAATAAGTACCAGTCAGTTTCCTTCTAATTGGCATTTATCATTAGCTAGAGCTACACAAGTAGCAAATTCAATGGCTAAGAATACTGGCTTAATGGGAAGGTTATGGCCAGAAGGAAAAGGTTCTGCAGAGCCTTTAGTGAGCAATACGAATTCAGATAAGGCATTAAACCGCCGAATTGAAATCGACTTACTTTTTTAATGGAGTTGTGATGAGTTTTATTCAAAAGTGCAAGCGCGCTATGTACGCTGCTACTTCTCGTAAGGTAATGATTGTAGTTGGCTTTATAGCTCTCTTCCTACTTATTTGGTTTGGTGGTCCACTGATTGCGATCGCCGATTATAAACCGTTTGAAAGTGTCGCAGCTCGTGCCATCATTATTTTAGCAGTTTTACTGGTTTATACTGTAGTTAAACTGATTGAATTTAGAAATCAAAGCAAACGAAATACCAGCATGACAGAAGAGCTGATAGAAGTTGATGCTAATTCTGCAGATGAAGTCCAAGAAGAGATTAAAACCTTAAAAACTCGTATGGTTGAGGCAATAGAGTTGTTGAAGGACGCTAAGCTTTTTAACGGCCGTAATATCTATCAGCTTCCTTGGTATATTATGATTGGCCCACCAGGGTCAGGTAAGACAAACTTCATTAATAATTCAGGTCTCGACTTTCCTTTAAAGGAAAAGCTAGGTACTGACTTAATTCACGGTGTGGGTGGTACACGTAATTGTGATTGGTGGTTTACCAACAAAGCTGTGATTATCGATACCGCCGGACGTTACACTACTCAAAACAGTCATGCTTTGCATGATTCTAAAGCATGGCAAGGCTTTTTAGGGCTACTCAGAAAATACCGCCCAAAACGACCTGTAAATGGTGTAATCATCAGTATGGGTATATCCGAACTGATGAATCAAACGAAAACCGAGCGTAACTTGCATGCCCGAGCGATAAAACAACGCTTGCAGGAGCTTCAAGGTCAGCTTGGTATGACTTTTCCTGTATATGTTATTTTTTCTAAAGTTGACTTAGTTGAAGGCTTTAGAGAGTTTTTTAGTGAACTGAGTGATGAAGAGACGGAGCAAGTTTGGGGGGTTACTTTTGAACTTGATGCAGATTCTGACAATCAAATTGAAGTGTTTAATAAAGAATTTCATGGGCTAATTTCAAATTTAACCTCGCTATTAAATCGACGTTTGATTAATGAGCATGATTTGGCGAACCGTTCTAAAGTGTTTGAGTTTCCAAAACAACTTCGTGCTCTTCAAAGTGTTGGTTACTCTTTTTTAAAAGAAATATTTACGCCAAATGCGTATGAAAGTCTGCCAATATTTCGCGGTGTATACCTTACCAGTGCAACGCAGGAGGGAACACCTTCTAATTTGCTGACTGAGCAAAACTCGACGAAAAAAGACTATATCAATCAAACGAGAAGCTTCTTTATAAAGCGTTTATTAGAAAGCGTTATTTTTCCTGAGCAAAACTTAGCAAGTACCAACAAACATCATGAAAAGCAAAGTAAGTGGCTACGGGTATCATGTTTAGCAGTGACATGTATCACTCTGATAGCATTAAGTATTTCTTGGTTTATTAGCTTTTCATGGAATAGTGAATTGATAGATGAAACAAATCAAGCGTTAGCTGAATATCAAGTATTAGATCAAAATACGGTAGATAAAAGTAACTTACTTGTTTTGAATCAGCGCTTTAATAAGCTGAAGAACTTCCCTGTTAACGAGATTAATGCAGAAGACTTTGAAGCGTATGGTTTTAGTAAGGTCGAAGAGCTAACAGAGGCTTCAAAAAGTGCCTACTTGCGTTCACTAAAAACGTACCTAGAACCATATTTACTCAATGCGCTAACATCTGAGATGGAGCAACAAGCTGATTATTTGAGTTATTTATACGAGACATTACGCAGCTATCTGATGTTATTTGAGCCTGAGCATTATAATCAAGATGATTTACTTGCCTGGTTTAGTGCCTATTACGAAAGGGCTCTTCCGGGGGATGTGAACGTAACTAATCGCAGTGATCTTATGGCTCATACGCGAGCATTACTGGATCATGGTTTTTCTGGGCAGGAAATTGATCATCAAGCTGTTCGTCTTGCGCGAGCTGAATTAACAAAACTGCCAATTGCAGAAAGAGCTTATCAAAGACTGCAAGCTGACTTTATGGAAAGCAGCATTCCACCAATAAAATTAACAGACATTATAAGTTACGAAAGCGCAAGAGAATTTAGTTTTCAAAACCCTGAAGTCGCTATGAAAGGTATCCCAGGTCTTTATACCTACAATGGTTATCATGGCATTTTTAATGTCGAGAAAAGCAAGATGTTGGGTAACTTGATGGCTAGTAGTTGGGTTTATGGTGAAGAAGCTGCAAACACATACGATATCTCAAAAGCTGAAATCGAAAAGAAATTAGAGCAGAAGTATTTTCAAGATTATATCTATTACTGGCGTTCGTTTGTTGATGAGCTGACTTTAAATGAGTTCAATTCACCAACAGAAGGTGTTCGCGTTACTAATGTTTTAGCGGGACCAGAAGCGCCAATAAAAAATATTATTACAACTGTTCAAAAAAATGTTCAGTTGACTAAGTTGCCTATTTCGGAAAATCAAAAGGCTGCCGGTAAAGTGGCTGCAAATGCAGCTGAAGTCGCTATGCATACTAAGGCTAATAGACTTAAGCGCTACTTACCCAATGAAACACCGAAATTTGAGGTGAAGCTTCCTGGCTATCAAGTTGAAGAAGCATTTAGTGATATTTTAGAAATTGAACCACAGCAACTTGAGACAATTCAAGCAAGTTTAAGAGAGCTAAATATTTACTTAAACCAACTTGACCGTGGTGGGTTACTTAAGTCTTCTGTAAAAAACCAACTAAGTGGTAAAAATAAACCAGAGTTTCTGAGCGAGCTTGAGTTTCAAAGTAAAGGGCTGCCTTATCCAGCCAGTAATTGGTTGTTGAACATAAGCCAAGATACGTCAAACATCACAAGAAAAAGTGCCAATCAACACTTAAACGAAATCTGGAGAAGCAGTGTTTTACGTGAGTATAACGCAGCAATCGTAGGGCGTTACCCGTTGGTGCCTCACTCAGATAAAGAAATTAACCTTAAAGATTTCTCTGACTTTTTTGGTCCTAAGGGCACAATTGATAACTTCTTTTCTACCTATATTGCACCCAGTGTCGATACCAGTAAGAGTCCATGGCGATTTGAAAAGAACATAGGTGTAAGCGAATCCGCACTTAAAATGTTTGAGCAAGCAGCCAGAATTCGTGAGGTGTTCTTCGATGGCAACAGTAATACGCCACGCATAGAGTTTGGTTTAAAGCCGATAAAACTCGACCAGACGATTTCTAGCTTTATGATCGAAGTTGACGGGCAATCAATGATTTATCGTCATGGCCCGCCGAAAGTAAAAAGCATTGTTTGGCCGGGAGAAGTAGCCCAAAGTAAAACTAGAATTGTATTTACCCCACCTTATGGTGGCAGGACTATCAATACTAGTTACAGTGGCGAATGGTCTTTCTATCGGATGTTAGACGATTTAAAGGCTCAACGAGCAGAAACTCAGAGTGACTTAGAGCTGCACTTTTCGCTGCAAGGTAATAATGCAACCGTTGAATTATTACCAAATTCAATTAGACACCCATTTTGGAACGCAAGTATAGAGAGTTTTTCATGTCCGACAAGGCTATAGGTATTGGCTATTTGGGCAAGGTTCCATTTTTGGGTGACTTTGTGCAAGAAGGGATCAGCCAACAGTTTTCAGAGCATTGGGAGCATTGGTTACAGGCTGCTATAGCAGTAAGTAAAGAACAGTTAGGTGCTCAGTGGCAAGAACGTTATTTAACAAGTCCAGTATGGCACTTTGCATTGTCTGAAAACTTAATCACAGAAAGCGCAAAAGTGGGGACACTTTTACCAAGTGTTGATGCTGTTGGACGCCATTATCCCTTTACAGTTCTCATCGATAGCGATAGCACACCCATTTCGGCGTTAAATTCGAACCAACTATCGCTTGATTATGAAGACGCTGTGTTATCTGTACTTGATGACAGTGTGGACTTAAGTGTTTGGCAGAAAAAGGTACTGAATACGCTTAAAGTTCGTCATTCACCCGCTAAAAAGTTCAGTAAAAGTCTTTCGCCAGATGAAAATAAATCTGCTGCTGTATTTGAGTTTCAAGGAGATGAATTAGCGGATGGGACTCTAGATGATGTATTGCATTCACTTTTACTTAATAAATATGGTGATTACAGCGTTTGGTGGACTCACGGCTCTATAAATATTAAACCTGTTGTTTTTGTGACTGCAGGTTTACCACCGGTAAATCAGGTGGCTGCAATGCTAGATGGACGTTGGCAGCATTGGGAATGGAATTATACCCAGGTAAGTAAATGTGAATAAAAGTTTTATTAGTTATGCCGTGTCTCATCGCGGAGTCGTTCGAGAACTTAACGAAGATGCTTATATTGAACTTAATAAGTATAACATTTGGGTTGTTGCAGACGGTATGGGAGGGCATGAAGCGGGCGATTTTGCAAGTCAGCTAGTGGTAGATGTTATCAAGGCTGAAGTCGAAGAGTTACCTGCGTCATCAATTTCAACCGAGATGTTGATCAAGGCAATAAAAAGTGCCAATAGAAAACTGCTTGAATATAGCAGTGATTTTTTGGCTAACAAAACGGCCGGTACAACAGTTACCGTATTGTTTTTCAAAGATAATAAGTATTCAGCAATTTGGGTAGGTGATAGCAGAATATACCTTTACAGAGCGAATGGGTTGTTACAGTTATCTCGAGACCACAGTCAAATTAATGATTTAATTGATGAGGGGTTACTCACAGAGCAAGAGGCAATAAATCACCCTTTAGCAAATGTTATTACTCGCGCGGTAGGGGTGCAAAATGACCTGTCTGTTGATTTTGTAGAAGGCGACTTATTAACTGATGATATTTTCTTACTTTGCTCAGATGGATTAACTGGTGAGTTAAATGACTCAGAAATTAGTATTGCTTTAGGTCCTAAAAATATTATTGACTCAGGTATGGCTTTAATTCACTCCACTCTTGTGCGTGGCGCAAGAGATAATGTTACTTTTATTTTAGTGAAAAATGAAAAGTCAGATAATTCTAATGATAAAACATTAAATAATAATGATTTGACTGTGCCCTTATTATTGAGTAAGTAGCCTATTATTAAAATAATGTGGATTATGGTTTATTTTATTATTTTATTTTTTGTAATTTTATTTTAATTAACGGTTTTGTGGCTTGAAATTAAAAATAAGAGATGTATTATTTTACGTCGTCTCCATTTTGGGTGTAAAAGGAATTTGTAAGGCAATGGAATGTTTGTATTTGATGAATATATAGCTCCAATTAGTGAAGATGCATTCGCGGGCATTGAGCCTAGATCTGATGTGTCTCCTACCTCAACGTATTATTCCTTAAAAGATATGCGCAATCAGTTACGTGCTGCTGAACGACTTGCACTCGTTGATGACGAAGGCATTGCTTCTCTTGCTCGTGATTGGCAGCCATTGTTAGAACAATGCAGCACAGCATTAAAATCAGAAAGTAAAGATATAGAGTATTTAGCTTGGTTTACTGAAGCATTGTGTCGTGTTCATGGTTTTAAAGGTTTGGCATTTGGCTTTCGTGTGACACATGAACTAATAAGTAATCACTTTGAGGCCCTCTACCCATCACTTGATGATGGTGATGAGATATCTGATAAAGTCTCTGCTCTTGTTGGTTTAAATGGTGTAGCGGGGGATGGGGCATTGATCATCCCTATCAAAAGTATTGCATTAACCGATAGTCAAAACTACGAACCATTTACTTATTGGGAATATCAGCAAGCTTACGATATATCTCGACTCAATGAAGAGAAGAGAGAGAAAAAAATAGCGCAAGGGGCTATTGATTTTGAGTTGATAGAGAAAAGTGCCCAAGAAACGTCAGCAGAGTTTTTTCTCGATATAAAAAATGGCATTGAAGAGGCGCTTGCAGAATTTAGTGCTTTGAGTAGTGCACTTGATAATGCTACAGAACAATCGCAGCCTACTTCAAATATCAAGCAAGCACTCGAGGAATGCTTAAATGCAGTTTTACATTTAGGTGAAGACAAACTTAAGTCCCTTGAAGCGAAGTCGATCCAAGAACCGCAAGAAAATGAGCAGGTTGAAGGCGAAACATCTGTCACAGAGAATCCCTCTCGAAATGATACCCAAATCAATAGCCGAGAAAATGCGATAAACAAGTTGCAAGAAATTGCGCAGTTTTTTAGAAAGACAGAGCCACATTCACCTATGTCTTACACCATTGAGCAAGTTATTCGATGGAGCGAATTATCGCTACCAGAATTATTAAATGAGTTAATAACCGATAGTGATGCTAGGACCGGATACTTTAAGCTGTCTGGCATCAAAGTTAGCGAAACAGAAACCGAGTAAAAGGAGTTTTGAATGAGTATCCATGACAAATTAAAACGTGTACGTAAACCTAGAGTGCATATTACCTATGACGTTGAAACTGAAGGTGCAATTGTAAAAAAAGAGCTGCCTTTTGTGGTTGGGGTAATGGGCGATTTTTCAGGCCATAATCAAGAAGTATTAAAACCTTTAAAAGACCGTCGTTTTATTCAAATCGATAGAGAGAACTTTAATGATGTGTTAAAGAAAATGAGCCCTTCTCTAAAGTTAGATGTCGATAATACTTTAACCGATGACGGCACACAATTTAGCGTTGATCTTAATTTTAAAAGTATCGATGACTTTGAGCCTGCAGCTGTCGTTAATCAAGTTGAACCATTACGCAATTTGATGGAAACACGTAATAAACTACGTGATTTGATGACTAAGATTGACCGCTCGGAAGAGTTAGAAAATGTCTTAGAGGAAGTGTTAAGCAACACGGCGAGTCTTGATTCAATTGCCAAAGAGCTAAAGTTAGAGGAGTCTGAAAAATGAGCACCGAAACACTAGCACAAGAATTAGACACAGCAACAACGACAGAGTCAACGTCGTTATTAACTCAAGCGATTGGCGCAACTAAACAAACAGACGCAAGTCGAGCGGAAGAGCTATTACGCACTTTAACTGAAGAAGCTTTAAAGGGCACTGTTCAATGGAATAAAAACATGACAGTGACTTTCAATGAAGCGATTCAGTTGATCGACCAAAAAATTTCGAAACAACTCAGTGTGATTATGCACCATGAAGACTTTCAAAAATTAGAAGGTTCGTGGCGTGGTTTGAATCACTTAGTAATGAATTCAGATACTGGTTCAACTCTAAAAATTCGCGTGCTTAATATGAAGAAGAAAGAGCTTCATAAAGATTTAAGTAAAGCGGTTGAGTTTGATCAAAGCCAAACATTTAAAAAAATCTACGAGTCAGAGTTTGGTACACCAGGTGGTGAACCTTACGGTACTATTGTTGGTGATTTTGAGTTTACGAATCACCCTGAAGACGTTGAAACACTTGGCTTAATGTCGAATGTTGCTGCAGCTGGTTTCTGTCCGTTCATTTCGGCATCATCACCTTCACTCTTTGGTTTTGATAGTTGGGAAGAGCTCACTAAACCAAGAGATCTTGAGAAAGTATTTGAATCTCTTGAATACACTAAATGGCGCTCATTTAGAGACAGCGATGATTCACGCTTTGTTTCACTTACAATGCCAAGATTTTTATCTCGTTTACCTTACGGTGCAGCATCTAAACCTGTTGAAGAATTCAACTATGAAGAGTTTGAAGTTGATGAGCTTGCCGGTCGCTCTGTAAGTACTAATAACGCTGATTATTGTTGGAGTAATGCTGCCTATGCAATGGCAACGAATATGACAAAAGCATTCTCTCAATATGGTTTTTGTACAGCTATTCGCGGTGCTGAAGGCGGTGGTAAAGTAGAAGGTTTACCTACCCATATATTCACGAGTGATGATGGTGATCCTGATCTTAAATGCCCAACAGAGATTGGTATTACTGATCGACGTGAAGCAGAATTAAGTAAGCTTGGTTTCTTACCACTGTGTCATTATAAAAATACAGATTACGCGGTGTTCTTTGGTGGACAATCGTGTCAAAAACCGCAAGTTTACTCAACGCCTGATGCAACTGCGAATGCTGCTATTTCAGCTCGCTTGCCTTACCTAATGGCTACTTCTCGCTTTGCTCATTATTTAAAAGTAATGGCACGCGATAAAATCGGTAGCTTCATGGAAGCTGAAGACGTTGAATCTTGGTTAAATCGTTGGATTCTATCTTACGTAAATGCAACAGAGGGTGGTGGTCAAGATATCAGAGCACGTTATCCTTTAGCAGATGCAAAAGTTTCAGTTAAAGAAATTCCTGGTCAACCAGGTGCCTATAATGCTGTTGCGTGGTTAAGACCATGGTTACAAATGGAAGAGTTAACGTCATCACTTAGATTGGTTGCCAAAATCCCTGAGATTGGTTAACCCTTTCTGCATTAAGGATGATGCAAAATGAATTGTGAAGAGTTTTCATTCATAGGAGCTGACGCTGTATTTTCTCATAATACAGCGTCTGATATCTTCGAAAATAGCGCTTTATTGGAACGCTTTCTAAATGAGAAAGAGACATTTAAAGCACTGTTATTATGGCTTGAAGGCTCTTCTGATTCACCATTGCAGTGGGATAAAGAGTCAATCAGTTCATATTTGCAACTGACCATTGTTAAAATAGACTCGCTTATATCTGAGCAATTAGATCAGATTTTACACCACCCAACATTTCAACAATTAGAAGCCAGCTGGCGCAATTTATGGTGGTTAGCTTTACAAACAGAACTCAGCGATAAAGAAAAAAAAGTAAAGTTACGCTTGTTAGATTGTGATTGGAATACATTATCGAGAGATGTTAATAAAGCAATCGATTTTGATCAAAGTAGCTTCTTTCAATTAATTTATCAAAATGAATTCGACCGCCCTGGCGGAGAGCCCTTTGGTGTATTGATTGGTGATTACGAAATTACCAACGGGAATGCACCGGGTACAATTTACAACGATATAGACACCTTAAAAGAAATTTCGAAAGTAGCCGCAGCCTCCTTTTCGCCATTTATTACTGCTGTGTCAGCAAGCTTATTTGGTACAAACAGCTTTACTGATCTAGGTTACCAATTCGATTTATATAATCAATTTGAACAGGTCGAATATACAAAGTGGCGTAGCTTTAGAGCCATGGAAGATGCGCGTTTTGTTGGTCTTGTATTGCCGCATGTTTTAGTCAGAGCACCCTATAAAAACGACGGTACCCGTCACTTAGACTTTTTATATACAGAAAAAATAACAACACCAGAAACAGACATGTTATGGGGAAACGCCGGTTACCAATTCGTGTCGACTTTAGTGCGTGCTTATGCTGAAAGTGGTTGGTTTGGTCAAATAAGAGGCATTGAACCAGGTAAAATATCTAAAGGTATCGTTACCGGTTTGACGAAAAATTACTTTTCAACCGATGTATACAGAAAAGAAGCTAAACCACCAATAGATTTGATTATAACCAGTAAATTAGAAAAGCAATTTTCTGAACTTGGGTTTATTCCAGCCTCATCCGTGACTAATACTGAGCATCTGGTTTTTTATAGTAACGCTTCGGCTCAGCAAGCTAATTACTACGATAGTGAAGCATCGACTGTAAATGCCCGCTTATCATCTATGCTGCAATATATTTTGTGTGTATCACGTTTTGCTCACTATTTAAAACTCCTAGCACGTGATCGGGTTGGTTCTTACAGTACAGCTCAAGCTTGTGAACAAGGCTTGCAAGCATGGGTTAATAACTACACGACAGCATCGGATTCTGCCTCAGAGCAAATAAGAAGTAAGTATCCTTTGGCGAATGCGAAAGTGAAAGTGACTGAAAATAAATCGAAGCCAGGCCACTACTTTTCTGTCTTACAACTACAACCTCATTTTCAGCTTGATCAAATGGTATCAAGTATCAAATTAGTGACTGAACTAAGTCCTCATCATCAAATAAAGGAATAAAAATGAAAAAGATTCATGAGTGTATTCGCAATGGAAAATTAGCCGATGCATTAGAGTACTGCGCACAAAAACTAAAAGATGATCCACTGAATTTTGATATTCGCAGTGCTTATACGGAATTGTTGTGTGTAAATGGTGAACTTGAAAAAGCGGATAAACAATTAGATTTTATGGTGACTAAATCACCTGAGCTAGCGGTAGGTGCTGTTAATTTAAGACACTTGATCAGGGCCGAGCAAGCACGACAAGATTTTTATGAAGGTAAAGCGGCTCCTAAGCTATTTCATGAAGCAGATGAACTCGATGAGATATTTCTACAGATGCATATTGCTTTACGTGAAGAAGATTTAAAAGAGGCAACTGAAAAAGCAGCCAAAGTTGAGTCTTTGAGAACCAATTCAGCAAATAAGCAACTTACTGCAATCAGAGATATTGATGATTCATTAAACCCGTTTCTGGAAATTTTGGGAACCAACGGTGAGTTTTATTTAGCTCGCTTTGATGAAATCGAAAAGTTTGAAGTTCAACCCATAGAGTCAATCGTTGAGCAAATTTGGCTACGTGTTGAGGTTACTATCAAAGATGGGCCTGTAGGTACTGCTCATATCCCAGTTGTTTACCCGCACTCAAAGAGTGAAATAGAAAAACTAGGCCAAGTGACTGAATGGCAAGAATTAACTGAAGAAATGTACTTAGGACGCGGAATGAAAATGCTGTTTATAAATGAAGAAGCAGTCTTATTGTCTGAACTTGGCTCTTTCATCAATTGAGTGTGAAATGTTCATGATTGCAAGCAAGCAGCCGCTCAAAGCATCAATTTTAGATCGTTTGATAGATGACGAGCCAGAAGTACAGGATTCGCCACAGCGAACGGATGGTATCAGCTTATCACTTTTAAAAAGTTATGTAAGACGAGATATCGAGGCGTTGCTAAATGCTCGGATCCAGTGGCATACATGGCCAAGTCAATACAGTGAGCTTGCAACATCATGTTTATCATATGGATTGCCTGATTTTTCGAGCATGGTTGTAAGTTCGCATGAAGGGCGAGCTGCGTTGTGTGAAAAAGTTAGAGATGCCATTTTACGATTTGAGCCTAGGTTTATTGAAGTTGAAGTATTAGTTGATGAAGAACTCCCCCTTAACCGAGTATTAAACCTAAGAATTAATGCCTTGTTGTATGCCGATCCAGAGCCTGAATACATCAGTTTTAACTCTGAAGTTGAGCCAGTTAGTTTAGGTATGAAAATCTATGAGTCTTCACTATGAATGATGAATTATTAAAATATTACAATCGTGAATTAGCGTATGTGCGCCACCTTGGGAAAGACTTTGCAGAAAAATACCCAAAAGTAGCAGGCAGGTTAAAACTTACAGACGAAGTGATAGAAGATCCCCATGTTTCAAGGTTAGTCGAATCCTTTGCATTTTTAACTGCCAACATTAGGCAAAAACTTGATGATAGCTTTCCTGAGTTAACGGATGCGCTTTTAGGTCAACTCTATCCAGACTACCAAGCGCCTATCCCTTCATTATCAATTGTAAAGTTAGAGTCAGAAAACTTATCAACGACAGGGGTCATTATTCCTCGCGGGAGTGAGCTTGAAACTAATGTAGAAGGAATGAAACAGTGTAAATTTCAAAGCTGTTTTGATACCAATTTGTGGCCCGTAGAGATAACAGCTGCCCAGTTTGATAACAGTCCTTTTATTGCGCCTAAACCAAAGTTTAATGAACCTGCTAAAGCGATATTTAAGTTACAACTGACAGGTGAGTATGATGGCGTTTCATTGCATGAAACAGAGCTAAATGATCTAAAAATTTATATTCATGGACAATGGCATTATGCGCTCAAAGTATACGAACTCTTGTTTAAACATTGCATCGGAATAGCAGTAGATAATGGCGATGAGGGAGTGCATTACCTCTCGAAAACTCATTTAAAATCAGTTGGATTTGAGGAGCATGAAGCTGTTGTTCCTTACTCAATGCGCTCATCATCAGCATATAGGCTATTAGTCGAAAACTTTATTTTCCCTGAAAAGTTTAAGTTCTTTGAGTTACAAAATATTCGCTCGGTACTTCCTCGCAATACCAGTGCAACAACACTTTATTTTTATTTAGATGTTGAGTCTAGCGAGTTGGAGAAGCAAGTAGATAAAGACATGTTCTTGCTGGGTTGCACGCCAATCATAAATTTATATGAACAAGAACTTGAACCGATCCGCCCAGAGCTAAGCGAATATGAGTATAAGCTTGCACCACGCTATATCGACTCTGAAATATCTGAAGTTATTAGCCTTGAAGAGGTGGTTGCATTTGACCACAAGGGGAATAAACAGATAGTGACGCCTTTTTATGCGCAAACACACCCTAAATATCAAGAGCATAAAGATCTCTATTGGCATACTCGACGAGAAACTGCACTTTGGGCTGGTGGCTATGCTGAGGCGGGAACCGAAACCTATTTATCATTAGTAAATGGTGGCTTCGAAAATAGTGCGCAAACTCTCAGTGAGGGAAATACGGTGGTAACAGCGCGGGCTCAGTGCAGTAATCGTAATCTACCAGCTAGTTTACCATTTGGTGATGATGAACTTGGTTTTACATTGCCAAAGCGTGGCGATGTAATAAAAAAAATCAGGTGTTTAGTTGCGCCAACTCATGCGGTAAGACCTGTGCTTGGCAGTAATACTCGCTGGCAATTGATCAATCACCTGACTCTTGATTCATTTAGTGGTGAGCAAAGTGCAGAGAAATTAAAAGAAACATTGAGGCTATATGATTTTAAAGCAACACCCCAATCAAAAGGGATGATTGATAACATCTATAGCGTCAAAATTGAACCTGCAACTGCACGTGTCGTGCAAAACGGTCGAGTTGCTTTTGCAGCAGGAACTGACATTGAAATTACGTTTGCAAATGATGATTACGCTGGTAGTGGGGTGTTCTTTTTTGCTTCAGTTCTTGATTGTTTTTTCTCGCAATTTGCATCAATTAATAGCTTTACACGCTTAAGTCTAAAGTTAAAAGAACAAGATCGAGTTTATCATCAGTGGCCAGCTAGAGTAGGTTCCGGAGTGCTACTATGATTGCACAATTGCTCGAGAACGCGACAGAAATAGATTTTTACAAAGCCGTGTTTGTGATCGAGTCTCAGTTGTCGAGTGCGGCCCAGCAATACCGAAAAGTTGGTTATGATTGTCAGCCAAAACTAGAGCTGATCAAGTTTAGTTCAACACAAAAATTTGGCTTTGCGGGTAATGCGATAACTAAATTAAAACCTGCTAAAAACGTTGCAGGGATCACTCAGTTTGATATGGAAATATCATTTATGGGGATGACCGGTTGCTCTGGCGCTTTGCCGCATTTTTATAGTGAACTGGTGATGCAACGATTGCGCTATAAAGACAGTACAATGAGAGATTTCTACGATATGTTTAATCATCGTTTGATTTCGTTGTACTACCGAGCTTGGAAAAAGTATAAACCCGCACTTAATTTTGCTAATAGCAATCAAGATAACCACACAAAAATTTTGGCACTTTTGAGTGGGGGCAATGCCCCTCATCAGCTTTATTTCAGTGGTCTTTTCAGTCGAAAAACACGAAATATTGCTGATCTGCGAAATATTTTAACTTTCTATTTAGACTGTGATGTCAGCATAAATCAATTTGTAGGCCAATGGCAACCGTTAAAGCAATCTGAGCAAACGCGCATAAATAGTGGGGGCTTTGCAGGTCAACATGCAAGGCTTGGTATTGATGCGATTGCAGGCAAGCAAGTTTGGGATATCTCAACAAAGATCGAAGTTATTATCGAGCCTAAAAATGAGCACCAAACAGCCCGTCTTCTACCAAAACAAGAGCTCTGGAATTTAGCCCATCAAATTGTGGGTGATTTTGTTGGTAATCAAATTCAACATGCACTGATAGTAAAAGCAAACTTTTATAAGCTTGGTGCAAAGCAACTATTAAAAGAACGATGTCAATTAGGCTGTAATAGTTTTCTGTTACCCGAAAACGCTGCTCAAAATGGCAAAGTCTCTGAACTTTCGTTCAAAGGATAAATAAATACAAGGAAATATTATGTCTACAATGACGCTAAATACACTCGTAGAAAAACTAAGCCCAGAGTGCAAAAAGAGTCTTGAACAGGCTGTTGCAATTTGTAATAGCCGAAGTCACTTCACTGTTGAATTAGAGCATTGGTTACTAGCGATGCTTGAGCAACAACTTGATGACTTTCGAATTATTTTGAGCGCTTACGATATTGATAGAGACTCGTTAAAAAATGATTTGAATAAGTCTTTAGAAATGCACAAAACGGGTTGTAACTCATCACCTAGTTTATCGATGCATGTGACCAGTTTGCTCAAGCAAACGTGGCTTAGTACGAGCATTGATTTTACAGATACACAAATTCGTAGTGCTTACTTAATTTACACGCTGGTAAAAGATGACACTTTAGCAAGTTTAGTGAGTCGTTGTAGTAAAGAGTTTAATAAGATAGAAGCAGGGCAATTATTGCATGCTTGGCCTGAAATGGTCGCAAAGTCACAAGAACAAAGCCCTGTGGCAAATAGTCAGGCTGAAAAATCGGTATCTACAAGTTCTAAAACGCCGAGTTTAGATCAATTTACAGTTGATCTAACAGCTCAGGCAAAAGCAGGAAAAATAGATCCAATTTTGGGGCGTGATTTTGAAATTAGACAAATGGTCGATATTCTTACTCGACGTAGACAAAATAACCCCATTCTAACTGGTGAAGCTGGGGTAGGTAAGACCGCAGTTGTTGAAGGGTTAGCGCTAAGAATTGCTCAAGGCAGTGTTCCAGATGTTTTAAAAAATGTAAAAATTCACACCCTAGATCTCGCTTTATTACAGGCCGGCGCGGGTATGAAAGGTGAATTCGAAAATAGGCTAAAGTCTTTAATATCGGAAATTAAAAACACCCCAAATCCTGTTATCTTATTTATCGATGAAGCGCACACAATGATCGGTAGTGGTGGCCAAGCTGGTCAAAATGATGCTGCAAATCTTTTAAAACCGGCGCTAGCTCGCGGCGAACTCAGAACAATTGCAGCCACAACATGGGCTGAATATAAAAAGTTCTTTGAAAAAGACGCAGCATTGGCTCGCCGATTCCAAGTCGTTAAAGTGGAAGAGCCTACACCAGAAAAAGCAATTGCGATGTTACGTGGTTTAGTGCCTGTTATGGAAAAACACCATAATGTGTTCATTTCCGAGCAAGCGCTAGAAAGCGCAGTGCATTTATCACACCGCTACATTACAGGCAGACAACTTCCTGATAAAGCTGTTGGTTTACTTGATACAGCCTGCGCTAGGGTTGCAATGAGCCAAGCATCAACACCTAACTCAATCGAAACGCTTGAAAATGAACGCTCAGAAATAGAGTCGCAAATTAATATGTTAACTCGTGAGCAACGCACAGGATTAAATCACAGTGAGGTGCTTGAGAGTTTAACAAATAAGTGCCAGCAAATTACTGAGCAGCTTGCACCATTAAAGTCGCAATTCGAAACTGAAATGTCACTTATTAAAGATGTAAAAGAAGTCATCACTGGCTTGAATGATGAAACAGAACAGCCAAGTGCAGAAATTGAAAAGCTTCAACAATGCAAAGAAAGCTTAGCCAAATATGATTCGAACATGGTGCATTGGCAGGTTGATGATGAGTTAATTGCGCAAGTTATTTCTGACTGGACTGGTATTCCTGTTGGCAAGATGCATGAAGATGATGTGAAGAGTGTTCTTAATATAGCAAGCACAATGAAAGAGCGTGTTGTTGGCCAAGATCATGCGTTGGAGTTAATTGCAAAAGTTGTACAGACATCTAAAGCGCAATTAGCTGACGAAAGCCGCCCGAATGGAATTTTTATGCTAGCGGGTCCAAGTGGTGTTGGTAAAACGGAGACGGCACTTGCATTAGCGAATGAAGTGTATGGCAGTGAAGAAAACATCACAATCATCAACATGTCAGAATACAAAGAAGAGCATAAAGTATCGTTACTACTTGGGTCACCTCCTGGTTATGTAGGCTATGGCGAGGGGGGCGTATTAACAGAGGCGATCAGACGTAAGCCATACAGTGTTATTTTGCTAGATGAAATTGAAAAAGCGCACCCAGGTGTACATGACATCTTTTACCAAGTGTTTGACAAAGGCACAATTAAAGATGGAGAAGGTAGAGATATCGACTTCAAAAACACGATTATCATCATGACCTCGAATGTGGGTACTGATACAACAATGAGCTTATTTGAAGATGAAGAAACAGCGCCAAGCGTTCAGGGTCTGCAAAAGGCTATTCAAAGTGATTTACTTGA
The DNA here is from genome assembly GCF_023708065.1 of Pseudoalteromonas sp. NCCP-2140. NCBI lineage: Bacteria > Pseudomonadati > Pseudomonadota > Gammaproteobacteria > Alteromonadales > Pseudoalteromonadaceae > Pseudoalteromonas > Pseudoalteromonas sp. NCCP-2140. Next base: position 149,751 of record NZ_BRCZ01000004.1, read on the forward strand.
AGTATTTAAAGCTGCATTCCTCGGCCGCATCAATGTCATACCCTATTTGCCACTAAATAAAGAAACTCTTGCAGAAATTACAAAACTGCAATTAAGTAAAATAAAAGTTAGAGTTAACAAAAATTACAAATCTGATTTTTTATATTCAGATATTGTTGTAGATTATATAGTTAACAATTGTAATGACTCTGGTTCGGGTGCAAGAAATATTCACGCATTATTGCAAAATAATGTCTTGCCATTATTATCTGAATATTTACTTGATAGTCTTGTTAGTGGTAGTAAAATCAATAGTATATCATTAGATTTAAATGATGATTCATTTGTTGTTAATATAAATTAATATATTTAAATTAGTTTCTTGTTTCTTTTTTGGAGTCGGATTATAATTTGTCCGTCTTCATTAGTTGATGGAACATTGAGACATTGTCTTCGTCTAGGGAAAGGATATTGAAGACCTTTTCGTTGCGCAGTTAGAGATAATGATTTCAAAGGAATTTTGGGAAACCAAAAGTAAATGATCCAATGTAATGGATATTATTTATAAATTAAAAGGAGCATTATCAAATGCAATCAAATACATATTTAAAATACGGTTCAATTAAAGGCGAAACTACTGCTGAGTCTTTTAAAGATTTAATCACAGTTTTATCATTAGATTGGAACGTTAGTCGTGAAATTTCAGCACACACTGGTACAGCAATGGACCGTGAATCTAGCTCAACTCGCTTAGGTGATGTAACAATCACTAAACTTCAAGATAAAGCGTCTCCAGACCTTTTCAAAGAAGCGACAATTGGTAAAGGCCTACCGGCTGTTTTCCACATCACTAAGCAAGGTGATAAAGTTGAAGAAATCATGAAAATCGAACTTACAGATGCAATGATTTCTAGCTACTCTGTATCTGTTCAAAATGACCGTCCAGTTGAAACAATCACTATCAGCTACACAGAAATGATGATGACTGTTACTCCTACTGACGACAAAAATAACATCACTGCACCACTTGTTTATGGTTACAGCGGTGTTAAAGGTCAGCAAATGTAATTTTTTGCAGTACCTAATAGCTCTGAGTTTTGCTCAGAGCTTTTTTGATCTTTGGGAATAGGAAGCATGGAATGCAAAAAGCAACACAAGATAACAATGTAATTCAGATTAACACCCCAGCAGGTAAAGATACGCTTTACTTAACTCGGCTGGTGGTGCAAGAGTCTATGTCTGATTTGTTTGTGATGTCAGTGAATATGTTCACTATAGGCACACAAATAGCGCATGAAGATCTGGTGGGAAAACCTGTTTCTATTAAAGTAAAGAATGCCGATAGCGCTGGTGAGCGTTATTTTCATGGCATAGTTAGCCAATTAGTCTCTAATGGTAGCCGCACTGCTGATATTGATGAGCAAAAAAATTATATAGATTACCACGCCACTATTGTTCCTTTCGCAGCATCAATGCGAAACCGCAAAAACAGTCGGATCTTCCAAAAGAAAACAATAAAAGATATTTTTGCCGATTTGTTTGGTCAACACAGTGTCGCTTTTAAAGATAATACAACTAAAACGTATCCCAAGTACGAGTATTGTGTTCAGTACCAAGAGTCAGATTTTGACTTTATTCAACGCTTATTTCAGCAAGAAGGTATTTTTTATTTTTTCGAGCATAGTAACAGTGCCCATACGCTCGTACTCGCTGATGATATAACAGCTTACGAAGAGTGCGCAGAAGCAAAAGTAGAGTTTACCTCTGGTCACCTCAGTGAGTCACACATTAATAAATGGCAAGGTGGTTTAAGTATAGCGCCTGGCAGCTACAAGCGTATTGGCTATGATTTTAAACAACCACCAAGATACCCTGATGGCGATCACAAAAAAGCAGATTTACCGACCCAGTCAGTTGCTGAAATTTTTGAATATACCGCTGAAGCCGAAACCCATCCAAGAGCTGCAGGTTTAGCAGCCGTACAACTTGAATCATTACAGCGTAATATGAAGTTAAGTAGCGGTAGAAGTGATTGCCGTTCATTCTCGGTGGGTAAATTATTTAGCTTTAAAAAACATGAAGACCCGCGCCTAGAAGGTAAAACATTTGCTATCACATCTTTACTAACGTCTATTACGGTGCCAAATCAATCGGGTGCTCAGCAATCTGGCGCGCAAGAAGTATTTACCAATCACTTTGAATGTGTACCAAAAGATGTGCCATATCGTGCAGCGCACAGCATGCGCAAGCCTGTTATTCATGGTGTGCAAACAGCCATAGTGACGGGCGACAGCGCAGATGAAATTATGGTTGATCAATACGGACGTGTGAAAGTGCAGTTTGATTGGGACCGAGAAGGTAAAAAAGACTCGCAAAGTTCTTGCTGGATCAGGGTTGCACAAAACTGGGCCGGTAAAAAGTGGGGCGCATTTTTCTTTCCTCGTGTAGGGCAAGAGGTGTTAGTCGACTTTATTAATGGTGACCCTGATCAGCCAATCATTAGTGGTGCAGTATACAACGCTGACTTAATGCCTCCTTATGCATTACCTGCAGATAAAACACAAAGCGGTATCAAAACACGCTCAACAAAAGAGGGTGGTGCAGATAATTTTAATGAACTGCGTTTTGAAGATAAAAAAGGCAATGAACTTGTTTACATGCAAGCAGAAAAAGATAAGCAGCTGTATGTAAAAAATGATCAAAAAGAAAAAATTGATAATGATCGTTTTCTTGAAGTGGGCAACAACGATGATGCCAAAGTTAAAGTGAATCGCACGGTTGATATTGGTGAAAATGACACGCTGAAAGTGGGTAAATCACTCAATATCGAAGCGGGGAAAGAAATCGTTATTAAGACCGGATCGGCAAAAATTACTATGAGTAGTAGCGGTAATATTTCTATCGAAGGCACAAATATCAATATTAAAGGCAGTAACGTAAAGGTTGATGGGAGTGCAATTACCCTTTCTGCTGGCATGATCAAGTTGAACTAGCATGGAATTACATAATACGTTTCAACCAGGTGTCGTGCATGGCGCAGCAAGTAATGGCTTTACCGTTTATTGCCGTTATGGGCTTCCTCATTTGGTGTGTCTTTGTGTAAACCGCCCTGATGATCCGTTTTTGAACTTGCCAATCGATTATTTTAAGAGCCTTGATGGTTATTTTGCTGAGCAATTTTTTATAAACCTTCACCCTGTACTCAATAGTAGCAATGTGTTGTCGCATATTTATCAATACGCTACACAAACAAGTTCAATAATAAATGATCTTTCGTACGACGAAATAGCGCAGGAGTTGGCAAAACTCGTGTGCACAAATAAGTTACAAGTTATTCCTTTAAACGAATAGCCAAAAACAAGGGAGGCATTATGGGAAAACCCGCTTCAACGTTAGGGCATATGCATGTTTGTCCAAAAGTCACAGCACAGGTACCTCACGTAGGTGGACCCATTGTGGCTGGTTCTGCCAATGTATTAATAGGCAATATGCCTGCCGCAAGACAAGGTGACATGCTTGTTTGTATAGGCCCGCCAGATAGTATTAATAGCGGTTCGGGTACAGTTAAAATAAACGGGAAACCTGCTGCTCGAATGGGAGACAGTACTTCTCATGGCGGTAAAATTGTTTTAGGTAACCCAACAGTTTTAATTGGTGGATAAGGTGTTATCACTCATTTTAAATGAGCATAAAGCAGCTCTTTCAAATTTAAATGTGATGCAGCAAAGTGCATTTTATAGCATTGGGTTTATCGCTCAAGTTCGTCAGCAGTTAGCTTTAAAAGTACAAGCATATCAGGGTGCTAGCAATGTACAGTTTGAAATGGTGCAACGCACTATTGAAGAAATTGAGACGTTAAAACAGCAAGATGTTTTATTAGATGACATTGCTGAAGCGTGCTTGGTTGCGCTGCTATTAATGTCGAACTCTCAAAAGCAGAGGTTTTTGGGGTTATTAAACCGACATGAGTTTACGCTTTTAAAACATAAGCTTTTGGAGAAAAGCTTAACAATAAGTGGGTCCGCCAATAGCGACTTTTTGAATTGGGCAAATGTGTACGGTAATTCAGATACACAGGCGATTATTTATAAAGCAATAAAACGTGCTGTAAAACAGCTCCCAGACATGCCTGAAATGCAAGAAACAGTAAACGCATTTGAAAAGGCTGCGATGATTAATTCACCGTTAATGTCTGTGTACCTATTATTGCTAGACCCGCAGAGAATGAATTTTGTTTGCAACTATGTGAGCCAGCAGTTTACTCGAGAGCAAGCTATTGCGGTGCTATTGCAAACTGGGGCAACAAAATATGTCCCCATGGCTGTTGCGCTGTTGACTGAAGTGAGGTCGGCCAAGAATCTTGTTGCTGGTATTAAACGCTGCTTAGGTAGTCAGCTCGATGAATTAGTTGCATTTGATACTCAAATTCAGGCTGGCGATTGTAAGCAAGCCGCTGTTGATTTTCAGCGCCAATTTGCATTGAGTTGGCCAGAGCAAAAGATCAACTTTAATGATCAAACTCTGGTTTATGGCTTTGCGATGAATAGGCCTGTCAGTGTAGCAAGCCTGCAAGGTGTTGATTTTTTTAGTTGGCAGGTGATTACAATTTTAAATGCGCTTAAATATGACTGTCGAAATAGTCAAGCGAGTTAGCATTGAGTGCATTTAAAATTTCAATACAGCAGTTTGATACACCTTATGAAGTAGCCCCAGAAGTATTAGCACTAGAGGGGAGCTCGGGTCATGAGCAAGTGCAAAACTGGCATTCATTTGATGCCTTTATTTATGACTGTATTGTTAAAGCAAAGTCAGTATTGAAAGAGTCAGACGTGCAGCAACCGTTAATTTGGTTATTACCGGCACTGCCTTTTCAAACTGATCATAAAACACTATTTATAAACAGCCTTCAACAGCGTTATGGCATTGCTGTTGAACAGATGATTTTTGAAGGCGCAAACGCTATACACAGTGCGATTGCATTAGCCAAAGAGCAAAATTTTAGTGCTTTTGATGTGGTAGCAATTGATGGTGTGTTTAAAGCCTCAAAGCATAACGGCTTTGAATATTTAGGTATAGCGGCTTGTAAGGCATATGTTGAATTTACTCAGGTAGGTTGGGCGTTGCAATCTACGAGCATGTGTTCTTCTGTGGATATAGCAAAGCATCAGCCTATACATGCAGAGCTTGAACGTATTTTATCGCTAAATGAACAAAAAATAGATTTAGTGTTTGCCCCAGGTAATGGCCTAGAAAGTGATGATTGGGTAAGTTATTTACCTGTTTTAAGTAAAAAAATTAATGAACAAACGATGTTCCAACTTCCTAATTATAAATTAGGCAAAATGGGAGCAATAGAAGGGGTTGTAAACCTCGCAAGCCTGACAAATAGCTCACTTTATGCTGAGCGTTTTGGGCAGGCGTTAATAATTTCGCAAGAGTACAACAAGTACCAAGCCGTCGCGTCATACTTATGGATAAGTAAGGAAATGTGCAACTAATGGATAGTAAAGCAGTTGTGTTACAGGGAACACGTTATCCCATCTGCCTCGTGTTAGCTAAACAGCCAGCCCCCAGTGGTTTTATTGCTGTCGCAACGAATACGCCGGATAGTGCCTACAAATTTGTAGCAGAGGTTGGCGCGGTATTAAGTGGCGATGCTGCTAAACGATTAGATCTTATTCAATTGTTAAATGTTGCTGGTATTAATTGTCCAAGGCAAGCAACAGCGCGCGAAACTGCAGCGGCTTTGATAAAAGCCTTAACCTCAGGTGCCATTACGTGCTACCAGCAGCAAGTAAAAAGCACCATTCAAGTCAGTGATAATACTCGCTCATCGCAAAGTAGCAGTTCAGCGTCTTCGGCTGTGCCAAGTAATGCCAAAAAAGCAACACAAGCTCCTGCTAGCAATAAGGGCAGTGCCAGTAACACAACCGCAAGTGAAACGCCTATAACAGAACAAGAATGCCGTTCAGACCCGGTTTCGATGCTAACAGGCGAAGAAATTCTTCCTTTAACTGACTTCTCATTAGCCGCAAATAGGCCTTTAACGTGGCGTCGGTTATATCGTTCGTCTCACTGTAATCAAAAAACAATACTGGGTAATGGCTGGCGTCACGATTATTTAGTGCAATTAACCGAGCATTACCTACCACCGCCGAAAGTGGGCCCAAAGAAAAAGGGCACCTACTGGCTTGAGTATCACGACGAACATGGTGCGACTCATAAGTTTGAAAAAGTGAAGCCGGGGCAATCGAGTTATCAGCTAAGTAGTAACTTGGTGCTTCATTATAAAGAAAATGGCAAGCAAGTATTAGTAACACCAGATGATAAACACTTGACGTTTATGCCGGGTGGATCAGCATGGTTGCTCGAAAAAATCATCAATGAAAAAGGTCAAAGCACCCGTTTTTATTATGATTCGATGGAGCGTTTACAACGTATTGAAGTAAACAATGTACGCGGCTGTGTACTGAAATATAATAAGCACGGTTTGCTCAAAACGGTGCACGCTTATCGTACTAATGAACAAGGAAAATTAGTTCTTTTAGATCAGCCGTTAGCCAGTTATGAGTATGATGAACAGTCAAACTTAGTGGCGGCAACAAACCAATTTGCTGAACAAGAGCGTTATGAGTATAACGCTGCAAATTTACTAGTAAAGCGAACTAGAGCAAGCGGTTTTAGTCATCACTTTGAGTGGGACTCATATGGTTATGATGCCAAATGTATTAAACAGTGGGGTGATGACAACACCTATTGCTATCAGTTCGAGTATCAAGGCAATAAAACAACCAGTATAGATTCACGCGGCAACCAAGAGCACTTTGTTCACAATGAGCAAGGTAAGCTGATTGAGCACACTGATGCCAATGGTAATATCACACGCTATGATTACAATTCGCTTGGACAAAAAGTAGCGCAAACTGATGCTCTAGGCTATCAAACGCTTTATACCTATACTGAATACGGCCAACTTGAATCAGTCACCCAAGCTGATGGTAACCGCACTCAATTTGGCTATAACCAACTTGGTCAACAAGTCGTTGTTATTTTGCCAAATGGCGAGAAGATTAAACGCCAATACAGTGCCTCAGGGTTACTACAAAGTGAAACCCAAGCAGATGGGCGAATAGCACTTTACAGTTACGACAAACAAGGTAATTTGACCCAGCATGTCACGCCAAACGGTCATGTATTAAAATACACATGGAATGAACAAGGTGAGCTACTCGCAAAGCAGCACAATGATGAGCTCATTCGTTACAGCTACGATAACCTCGGTCGTGTAAACGCGACCATCAACCAAGCCGGTCTGCTTACTCAATATAAATATAATGAGCAAGGGCAACTAGTTGAAACAACAGCGTTTGAGCAAAGTAACCCTGATAACAAACAACAACAGCTTTTTTCTTATGATGATGCTGGTAGATTAGTTCTTTCGACAAACGGTAATGGTGATACCACAGAGCAGCACTTTGAGGGACTAAGCCAACCTCACTGCGTGATCCAGCCAGATGGCAGTGCACTGCATTTAACGTATGATAAAGAGCGAAATTTAACCGCAATCGAGCGTAGTGACGGCCATATTTATCGCATTAATTACGATGCAAACGAAAACCCAACACAAATCACGGGTTTTGATGGTACTGAACAGCAATTTAAGTACGACGCATGTAATCGTTTAGTGGCTGTCACGCAAAGTGACAAACGCCATGTAAATATTAAGCGTGATAAGCTAGGCCGCGTTATTTCGCAGCACGCAAGTCTAGCCACAAATAAACACATCGTTAATAACGCTAACCACTACACTTATACTTCAGAGGGCAAAATAGCACGTGCTCACAATGAGCAATCAACGATTAAACAGTCGTTTGATAAAGGCGGACGACTACTGAGTGTTGAGCAAATTCACAACCAGTCTCAAGCTCATAAACTTGTATACAGCTACGATGATTATGGCAGACGACAGTCTCTTACCTTGCCAGACTCAACAACCCTTTATTATAACTACAATAGTTTTGGGCAGTTAAGTGCTATACAGGTAAAGCGAGCGGATGGTGAGTTAGCAAAACTCGTCGAGCTTGGCTATGACAGCCAAAATAATATCAAAACTCAGCGTTTCGGTAATAAGGTTACCCTTAATCAGGCGTTTGATGTTTTTGGGCGTTTAACGCAGCAGCAACTATCGCATCCAGAGCACACATTATTTGATAGCTGTGATTATCAATATGATGCGGTTAATCAACTCATTGCGCGTGAAGAACAAGGCATTAGCTGCCAAAATACACAGTTTGAATACAATAGCCTTGGCCAGTTAATTCAGCAAAATCTAGCTGATGCAAAGTCGGATACACAAGCGCCAGAAACCGCCAAGCAATTTCAGTGGGACAGCTTTGGTAACCCGGTTAGCCAAACTCAAGCGCAGCATGATGAAGCAGTCAATAAACAAGAAGCTAATGATGCTGTTACATATAGCCAAGTCGATGCCGACAGGTTAACCCATTTTGGCGATAGCGATTTTGAATACGATGACTGTGGTAATCAAGTTCGTGAAACGGGCAAAGGCATAAAAACGCACCGTGAATACAATGCGTTCAACCAATTAAGCAGCTTTAACAACAACGGCACGCTAACACATTACGACTACGACCCACTGGGTCGTCGCATTGCTAAGCAGACTGAGCATGGCAAGATTGATTATATTTGGGATAACGACCAGCTAATAGGTGAATACCAGCATGGCGAGTATACCTGGTACATCAACTTACCCAATCAATTTCACCCGGTCGCACTGATTAAGCAAGGTGAGATGTATTACTACCACCTAGACCAATTAAACACCCCACGTTTTGTTACAAACAACAATGCAGAAGTTGTATGGCAAAACCATGCTGATGTGTACGGCTATGAAGAACCAGAAACCCATGCTGGCTTTAATAAAGAAAACAGCTTCACTCAGCCAATACGTTTCCAAGGGCAATATTTTGATGAAGAAAGCGGCCTACACTACAACCGCTACCGTTATTACAGCCCCAAACAACAACGTTTTATAAACCAAGACCCCATTGGTTTAATGGGTGGCATAAACCATTATCAATATGCGCCGAATCCAGTGAATTGGGTGGACCCGTTTGGGTTGTTATGTAAAGAAGGGCAAGAAAAGTTATCTGCAATGTTAGATACATTAGTCGGGAATGGGATTGATCAAACAGCGAAGGATAAAATTCTAAAAAGTGCGATAGATAGTGCTGCAATTACAGATCCAGAGGGTAAGTTAAAAGTTCAGAAACCAGATGGTGTGAACAAGCTTAATTATGCTTACACCGTAGAGGCAATGAATGAAGTCGACAATACCATTACAATTCACCGTAATATTGCCGGAGAAACTAAAGAAATGGAGCTTACTATCGAAGAATTTGCAGGTATGCATGAGTTTGATGGTAAGGCCGTTAATGAAGAATGGGCAACGAAAGGGCGCATTAAAGAGAATACAGCAAGAACGTTGGTGACGGCTAAAAAGAAAGAAAACTCAGATAAAACCTATATATTGAAGCCAGAAGAAAAAGAAGAATTACAACAGCATTGCGATGCACGAGATGATGCAATAAAAGAGCGTGATAAGTTCGCGCGTCAAACCGAAGGATACAACAAGCAAATCCCGAAAGTGAATGAGCAATCAGCCAAAATTGGTGAAAAGGCAGCCGACATGGCCGTAAAAGCTAATTACCCAGGTTATGAGAGAATTCACCCAGATAGTTTAGATGATTCTACATCGGTTTCTGGAAACTTTGATATGGTTTACCAAAATGCAGAAGGTGATGTAATAATCGTTGAGGCTAAAGGCGGCAAAAGCCCATTGGGTAAGAAGCAAATTGGTGATGAGGATTATCAGCAAGGAACACGTGAATATGCCGAAGCAATTACTGAGAATATGAGGAAAAGCTCGCCAAATACAACAGATATAAAAGCGGCTAATGCAATTAAGAAAGCTACTCGTAGAAAGAAAAATGAAATTAAATATTTGCATATAGAAACTCCTATCTATAAGACTGAACAAGGCTCAAGAGTTAAGGAAGTGAAAATATCAGAGTTTGATATTGGTAATTAATAGTTAAAAGGTGAAAAATGAAAATTGAAAGGGTTTGTATTCCTAAGTTTGAAAATGTGTCGCTAAATGAAAGATTGGAATTTCCTAGAGAAGAAATCAATGAAACCCCAGACTTCTTTGCTGATTATCGTGATAACCTTTTACAATGTGCAAAAGATAGGTTGGATTTAGCTCGCTGGCTCACTTGGGAAGTCCAAACCAATGAAATAGAAAAAGAGTCTGCAACAGGTTTACGCTATGCATCTAAAATGTACGCGGCTTTTTTGAAGCTCGCAGAGCATCCCGAGCAAGACATTACGTTTAAGATATTAGATTTACCAGAGGTGACTTGGAATGGGCTAGGAATGTTAGAAGATGGTCGTGCTCACCCAAGCCAGTGGCTTGATGCCTATTTTTTAGCTGTGATCACGCGCGATTCCGAAAGTATGGATAGCTTAGCGAACTTCCCCGTTGAAATTATGAAACAAAGTGCCACAAAAGCAGGGCCTGTTTCATATAAGTTAGTCGAAGTATTTCAAGCTTTCCATCACAGGCAAGATAATTATCCATCGTTACTCAACCAGTGTATGAAAATGGCAGTAGATCAAGGTAACGATTGGGCACTAGGCATTGCAATGGGGTATTTAGAAACGTTTGCAGCACTTACCACCGACATTGGGTTTGACTTCAATGAAACGCTTGCAAAAAATATTCAGCTGCAAGAAAAATATTGGATAAATGCAAGTGGTCCAGACACTGTCCCGGTTGAATCATTTTTACCTCTTCAACTGTTGGGCATGGCATGCATGTGGCGAGATATGGGTAATACTGTAACGGTTGAAAGTGATTCACTACCTCGCTTTTTAATCGAAGGAACCTATTTTTAATATTCACTTATAAGCTTTAAAAGTAACTACATAAAAACCTAAAAACTAGGCACGTATTAAATAAATACTTAGGTGTATGATGAAACAATTGATTATTAGCATTTGTTTGATTTTTACTTTTCCTTGTACCGACGCTTTAAGTAATGATGGCAAAACGTATGTCAGCCTTGATGTTATTGAGATGAATGTAGAAAGGGTCAATGACAATTTGTTTCGTTGGCTTAAATTTCATCCTGATAGCGACTTCCCTTGTTTAAGACTAGAGATTTTAGAAGCAGGTAGTAATGCGCATATCAAACGAAAGAATATATGTAACGTGTATGATGAAGCGTTAAAAGTGACACATGATCTTAAAAAGTTAACATTTTTAGATATCTACAATCTGAATGTTAATTCACAAACTCTGACATTTGACTTAGAACTCTCTTTGTTGAGTCAGAATGTAGTTAATATGAATTGTTCAATTAAGATTGAAAATACAGATTTTTCTCCACTTGAGTGTCACCGTTTAGAGGTGGGGGAATAGCCAGCGGCTGGATTGATGCTAGCTGTAATAAACACAACTAAGTCACTCGAAAGGAGTGATGGAACTAATTTATTTTTTGATAACAAAGAGCTCACTGAAGAGCTTTAATTAATGGATAGGGAAATACTATGAGTGAAATAAACACGGATGTTAACTATAAAACAATGGCGGGAAATGCCCGTTTACTAATGCTGGGTGAATCGAGTCATAATACAGCAGGTTTTAAATATGAGGCAATTAAGGCTCTTAAACAATTAAAAGCAGCAGGATTTACTCACTTTGCAATGGAAATGCTACCTCGCTCTATGCAAGAAAAAATAGATTTTTATCAACGTACAGGAAAGGGCTTTAAGGTAATTCAGCAATATTTAAATGAGAATTGGACGTGGGGCTACTTAGTACCTAAAGCTTATGGCGAGCTGGTTAAGGCTGCTAGAGACATTGGTTTGAAAGTAATTGCACTAGATATTTCTTATGAATTGATGGAGCAAATGGATAAGGAATGTGAATATGACCAATATATGACGGGTTATTGCTTCAGTACCCACACTCGTCGAAATAAAATATGGGCTGAAAATATAATAGGGGTTTTAAATGCCTCAAAACAACATCGTGTAGTTGCCTTTATGCATCGCTGGCATGCCGTACAAGCCACAGACTATGAGCCTGGTCTTGACACTATTGTGCAAGAAAAGGGCATGAATAGTATAAGGTTTATTGATTTTATAGGTGGAATAACTTGCTTATCTCAAAGGCAATGTGAAGGTAGTTCTGCAGAAATTAATTCACTTAAACAACAATACTTTTCGCGTGAAGGCTTCCCTTATAAGCATGCTGTAAAAGCATTTCAGGTTCATATTCCTGAACAAAGAGTTAACCTAGATGGCACTTTAAAATGGTAAAACATCTACTTTTAGCACTTTTAGTTTTGAGCACAGTTACTCCCTATGCCGAGAGTAAATCGGTAACGGGCTCTTTATGGACCGAACTTGATATTAATGACCCTGCTTTATCTAAGGGGGCAGCAATGCGCCAATGCGAAAAGAGTTTGAAATATGCAGTTAACGAACTTGAAAGCTGGTGTGAGAAAGCCTACCAACTCGGAGCTTGGGAAGCGTTGCTTTATATTGGGTATCATACAGGAGATGGCTCGCGTTACGTTCATGAAGTAAAACAACGTGCAGCTAATGATGAAATCAAGGCTATTCGTAAGTTAGCATGGCTATATGATGGTGGCTTATTCATTGAAAATAACCCAACTGAAGCGGCCCGTTTATACGAACTATTCCTCACAAAAGCTACAGATGCTTCGCCTCGTTTGTTAAGACGGATCCATTACGACCTGGCAAAAATTTATACAAAACTTGAGGATTGGCCGAGCGTAATTAATCATGCGGAATATGTGCTCGAACACAGTGAAGGGGATGGCACTGAGGCTCTAGCTAGAGAGTTGAGAGATTATGCAAAAACACAAAGTAGTCAATGAATGTAATTATTTAGGTTTATCTAATCAAGGTTTTAGAACTAAAAGGAGCTATAAACGCTATTAAATGCGTTATAGAAACAGTATGGAACAACAGCATCAACAAACACTCACCCAACTAGTTAACGATGTTTATAACAAACCGGACTTAATTGAAGAACATCAGGTTCTTATTCAACCCTTATTAAAAGACTTGCTAGCAAATGCGCCAGCGGGTTTTGAGGGGATGGCTACGATGATCCACAGCCATTTTGTCAACGGACTTAAATCTACCAATCCAAATATTCAAAAGTTTGAACTTGAGTCAGGGCTTTTAAAGCTTAAGCCTTATTTTCAAAGAATTAATCAGTAAGCTACAAAATCTTAGTTTAGGTAAACAAAGTACAAGGATGGTTATGTCATTAATGAATGCGTGCATTTTAATGCTACTGTTACAGCCATTGTTTGTTTACTTTGCGTTATTTGCAAAAGAAGTTGATCTTAATGAAGACTCGCAAGATTCGACTGTCATGCTATTTAACTTTGGTCTTTTGGGTATCACGCCTAGTGTTGCTTATTTTTACATGGAGCAGTTTTGGTTCGCAGTTGGGATGTTAACTGGCGTCACACTATTAGGTTTAACACTTGCTAAAACTTTAGAGTCAAAGGGTAAAAGGCCATTGGATCTCATCCTAACTTTGCGTTTTGTGACGTCGTGGCTGCTTATTTTTGGCGTTATATATTGGTTAATTTCATTATTTACAGGCTCATCAGAAGTTCAGCCAACAATTGCTGATGCTGATCAGCAAGTTGAGCCGTTTTATCAGCTATTTTGGCCTTCATTTTACTATTTAGGTTTAATGGTTTTTACATTTTTACTTAAAGTACTCGAGTTTCGTTTTCAATTAAAGCCAGCATTATCTGGTACTTTTTTGATACTTGCTGCAGCGTTAATCGGTATATCACCACTCGTTGATGGTAGTTTTATTCTTGGCTTGTTTATAAATATCGTCATATTTTTTATTTTTTGCTCTATGTATATGGAAATTAATAAAATAAATGACCCATCTGGCGGAGCGATTGCTTTCTTTTATGCATATATATTATCAATGGGAGTTGGGGTAGCTATTATCGTAAAAATTATACGTGTAATATTTTTTACTGCTGAAGTTTGATTTTTGATCTTGCAAGGGAGGTTGTTTTTTAGTTATTATTTGTACCTGTTTTGTTGTTTTTATTCTGCGTAAATTAATAATGTATAAATCAGCATAATACGGTTTTTGTTGCCATAAATTGCATTGCAAGGAGGCTTGGTGTGTTCTCATCAAGGGTTAGGCAGTTAGCTATATTAATTGCTACATTATTTGTTTTATTCACTACGACACAGGTATTTGCGAATATGTTTGGTTTTTTTAATAAAAGTGATTTTATTTTGTCTGCCCCTGTTAAAGGGCAGCTATTTGATGATGGGAAGCCTGTTGCAAATACCAAAGTGATGCGTTCACTTACTTACGGTGATGAATATATCGACGAAACAGTAACAGATGAACAGGGCTATTTTACGTTTTCAGAAAAAACAATTAAAACCAGTAAGCCAGCTAATATGTTCGATAATGACTCATTGGTACAGCACATTTATTTAGAGAATGGCACGCCAGAGGGAATAGTATTGTGGTATACACTTGTGTCACTTCATGAAAATAGTCAAACCCTCAAACGATTACTTGCTGATTTAGAATGCGATATTTCTAAAGAGCCAGAAACATACGATATTCCTATCGAAGAAGATACAAGCCATACTTTTGCGATTTATACATCATGTAAACTTTAACCTAAAACGACTCATACAAAGGGAACTTATATGAATACCTTGACGCCTACTCAAGCGGTGCAACTCGCTGAGCTTGCTTATAAAGCAAAAAGTATTAAAACAACTAATTTACTTAACCACTCATTGCACGCTTCTTTGCGAAATAGCTTTAATTTCTCAATTAACCCAAGTGCTGTACAAGGTGTGTCGGGTGGTTTTTTCTCTCATTTATTTGGTTTAAGCACAGGTTTTGGTTTAGTTGCACACGGAAAAAATGAGTTTCAAGGTGATTCTGTTATCACTATTCGTGGCACAGCCTCTTTAAGAGATGGTTTAACAGATGCAAACTTCGGTTTAAGTGGTGGTTCAAACGGTAGTATGGTTCATGCGGGGTTTAATAAAACGTTTTACACCATGAAGCCGGGCCTGCAAGAGTTTGTAACAGCAAATATACGTGACAAAGTAACAGGATGCGTACATTTAGTTGGCCATAGCTTAGGTGGTGCACTTGCAACGTTAGCGGCAGATTGGATCAAAGCTGAATATTCGTTACCTGTAAAACTGTATACATTTGGCTCTCCTCGTGTTGGTCTAGATAACTTCTCAAGAGCCGCAACAGGCAGAATCGATAAGATTTATCGTTGTACTCATGGTGCCGATCCTGTCACTAAAGTGCCGTTATGGCCATTTTCTCATGCTCCTTATCAGGGCCAAGAAATTCGTTTAGACAGCGGGCAAGGTTTAAAAGGGGCTGCCCACAAACTCAGTGGGACTCCTGGCTACATCAATACCGCAAATAGTAATGATTGGGGCAACCTGACAATCCGTGCGAATCATTATCTAAATACACCTGTGCGTTTAAATTTTGAAGATCGTAATCAAGCATCATTCAATTCACATTGGGCAGATAAATTAGGTGCGGCGCTTGTTACCTTATTAAAAGATGCTGGTTATTACAGTGCTGTTGCAGCACAAGCAGCGATTGGAACAGGCCTGACATTTTACGACATGCTTGCTCGAACTTTAGATAAAATTGCGAAAGCATCAGCCTCATTTGCTGCACAAACACTGGGTCTTATTGGTCATATGTTGGTGTTTGCTGGCAAAGTTGTTAGCAAAGCCGTAGAACTAACATACAGTGTTATTAAGTGGGCTTTTGACTCGACTCTTGGTGCTCTTTATCGCGCCGCAAAAGACGGCCTAAATGGCTTAGATTAATAACATATTGGGCATGCTGGTTAGCATGCCCATTTCTTATTATTTTTCGTTTTCTTTTAATGAGCTTATTTGTATTCCATTCTTACTCAGCTCACTTTGTAGCTTTAATGCACTGCTTTTTAAGTTTGGTAACGTCTTGTTATTTATGATATCAACTGCTTCATTTAACTGCTTTGAAGCATGTTTAGCCGACATTTTTCTACTGATTGCTGCATCAATAATAAATTGACTTTTGCTGTAAAAACGACGAATTTCAGTTAAAAACTCACTGGGCGTTTCTAAGGTTGTGGGTGAATACTGCATGGTCTGCCAAATATACTTTTCGATGGTTGGCTTGTTATATTCAAGTTCAGACTTAGCTGGGCTTTTTGCTAGTAAGTTAGCAAATTTTTTGAGATGTTCAGCATTATCTTTAACTTCATCATATAAAGAAGTTCTAAGATAATAGTTATCTTCCATTTTACTGAAAGAGTCGAATTTTAAAGCTTGCTCTAAACCACTTTGGGCTGCAAGATAAACCCCGAAAATAGTTGAAAAAACGAGGAATAATTGGTTTAGCCAAAAACCAGTACTTTTTAGTTCTTTATTATCAACGGTTTTGAATGCGGTAGTGATCTTTGGAGTATTTCCTTTATCCATTATTAAATTCCTTTTATTATTTTGACTTAGTATCTCACAGCTGTTTTATTAATAAACTTAATCTCTTTCTAACAGTACAGCGCCGCTGTGCTCTTCACCTAAATAATCATCTTTGTTGTAGATAGGGCATTTGGCCATTGATAAACAGCCGCAGCCAATGCAACCGTTAACGCGCTCGCGTAATCGTTGCATGTATTGAATTCGTTCATCTAATTGCGTTTGCCAGACTTTTGAAAGAGCTGCCCAATCTTGTTTAGTGGGTGTGCGTTGCTCGGGTAGGGTGCCTAAAGTTTGTTTAATGTCTTCAAGAGTTATGCCCATGGTTTGCGCAGCTTTTATTACGGCAATTCGGCGCAAAACATCGGGTTTATAACGGCGCTGGTTACCGTTATTACGCCAGCTGCGAATAAGCCCTTTCGACTCATAAAAATGCAAGGTCGAAACTTTTACGCCACTGCGTTTTGCCACAAAGCCAACTGCTAGGTTTGCATCAATAAGTTTCTTATCTGACATAATTTGCTCCAAGGTGTTGACCTAAAGTTAGCTTGAGGTTTTACGCTGCGCACATCATAAAAAAGGAGTGATAGTCATGCAACAAAAACCAATAACAAATACGGTAATTATTTATTCAAGTGCACGAAAAAAGGGTAACACGAGCTTACAAGTTAATGATTATAAAGCACAATATGGCGGCGATGTAGTATGTCTAGATGACTATGTTATCTCGCCTTATTGCTACGATAAGCAATATAAAAATGATGACTTTTATGCGGTATTTGAAGCGCTGTTGAATTATCAACACTGGGTGCTGGCATCGCCAGTGTATTGGTATAACACTACACCGCAGTTTAAAGCGTTTTTAGACCGGATCACTGATTACATGGATGATGAAACACTCAGGCCAAAACTGAGAACACTGCGTGAAAAGCAGTTTTCATTGCTCTCAAATGCAGGATCTGCTCACGCGCCTAACGCGTTTATCGAGATGTTTAAAAACACCTTTAATTACTTAGGCATGACCTTTAAAGCGCACCAACATATTGATGCTAGTTAAACGGGTTTAAACAAGGTAGGCTAGAGTAAAAACAACAGGAACTTATATGAAATCAACACTGTTAGGTTTATCTTTAGCCTTATTATCTTCGTTTAGTCATGCAGAGCAAGCTGAGCCTGCTATTAAAGGTTTTGGTTTTTATTATGATGTGCCAAATCATGCAGCAATCTCTGATCAAACGGTTTTCAAAGTGGCGTTTGATGTAGCTGATGCAGCAGAAAAAGGGGCGCAGAATAATAAAATGAACTCATTAGCACGATTCATTAATATGCATATAGCCCATGGTGTGAAGCCTGAGAACATTCAACTTGCTTTAGTTGTGCATGGTGGCGCAAGTGTTGATGTACTGGAAAACAGTTTTTATAAACAGCGCTTTGGCAGTGACAATAAAAATCAGCAATTGATCTCACAATTGCTGACACATAACACCCTTGTATATGTGTGCGGGCAGTCTGCAACGCACATGAAGGTAAAACAGCAACAGCTTATTCCTGGTGTGCAAATGGCGTTATCGGCAATGACCGCGCATGCACAGTTGCAACAGCAAGGTTACACATTGAATCCATTCTAATGAATATCTTATGTTTTGGTGATTCAAATACCTATGGTATTTCACCCGTCGATGGTAAGCGCTTTGCTGCCGATGAGCGCTGGCCTAGTTTACTTGGTATTAAATTAGGTGCCGGCTACCAAGTTATAGAAGCTGGTCAGCCTAATCGTACACTGGTGAACGACCCGCCTTTTAGTGGTGACAAACTGGGCATTAAATACTTAGAGCCCTACTTAGCGGCTTATCATTTAGATGTGATTGTTATTCAGCTCGGCACGAATGATTTAAAGCGCCGTTTTGCACTGTCGGCTGCTGATATTGCCAAAGCCCTCGAAGCACTTATTTTAGATATAAAAAACTACTATCTGCACCGCGAATTGCCCAAAATAATGATACTAAGCCCGCCGGCGGTGTATGAGGTTGGCGCGTATCAATCTATATATGCTGGAGCGGCTGCTAAGTCTGATGAGCTAGTCGCGGCTTTTTCTGAAGTGTGTGTGAAACAGCAAACTCTATTTTTGGATATCACAGCAATCGCTCCGCCTTGCCAGCAAGAAGGTGTGCATTTAACCCTTAAATCACATAGGTATATAGCAGAGCATTTACAGTTCTTGATTGTAAAACAAAAAAGCCACAGGTTATAAAACACTGTGGCTTGGGTATTGATTGCATAACAACCAAGGGAGTTAGGAGAGTTTAAAACTCGTAGCTAATGCTTAAGCGTGTAGTACGAGGCATAATGTAACGACCATTCGGTGCATCAGCATTACGAGGGTCACCTTCAGTGATACCTTGCTCGTCAGTTAAGTTATCAACTGCTAGCTGCACTTTAATACCTTCCATAGGCTCAACAATTAAACCAATGTCTACTTTTTCGTAACCTTCTAACACCACTGTGTTTTCGTTGTCGCCCCAACGATCATCAACCGCTGAGATTGTGCCGTATAAGGTTGCATACATGTCGCTTACTTCAAAGTCATAGCTTGGTGTTACACGTACTTGCCATTTTGGCTGACGTTGGCTTTCGTTACCTTCGTTGCTTGGGCTTTCAGTGATTTCAGTTTCTTGAAGCGTTGAGTTTAAGTTCACTGAGAAACCAGATTCGTGGTTGTAGTTATAATCAAGCTCAATACCGTATGCTTCGTTGGTTAAGATTTCAGCGGGTACACCAGGGCGGCGAACAAAGGTGTCACCTTTTACTTCGTTAGTGAAGAATGTTGCATAGAAATCGGTGCTATCAGTTAATAGTTTATAACCAAACTCGGCTTGTGTTACTTCTTTAATTAACTTTTCTCCACCTTCGTATGCACTAAAGTTATCGCGGAAGTCGTCGAAGTAAGGCATTTTATAACCGCGGTTTACGCGAGCAAATACGCCCATATCATCGGTAATTGAATAGTTAATACCTGTTGTCCACGATGTTTTGCTTTCGTCATATTGAACAGACTGAGTGATCACACCATCTAGGTTTTCATCAACTGAGTATTCCACCTCGTGGTTTTCAAAACGAATACCTGCATCAAGTGTAAAGTCATCGTTGAATTTATATTGAGCTGTTGTGTAAAACGCATTGGTGCGTGCATCACCTGTTGAATTGATATCGTAGTTAAAGCCACAACCATCATAGCTTTCATTACACTCTATGGCGTCTAGCATTTCGCCGCCTGCTTCTAGTACATGATACGCTGTGTTACCTAAGCTCCACCAGTCATTTGCTGATGTGCTTGCTGTGTAGTAACCAAATGCCAGTGATAAGTTATCAAGCTTTTTAGCAAATGCTAAATCGTTGGTGAATGCGCTAATTTCTTTTAATACCACCCAACGACCAAGTTGTTGAACCGCTGTGTCTGCATCGTATTCTGTGCCAGTTACTGCACCTGTTGCTGTCTCACCGTTATCTGCCACTGCACCAACGGTTGTTGCAGAACCTGCCGGTACTAAGCCGTACGTGTTTGCATCACCTTTGGTGATGTTGAAGCGATCTGTGAAGCTCCAACCGTTATCGAATTCAAGTTTGATGCTACCACCAGAAACATGACCTTTCCAACCACGGCCTTCACCTAAGTCGATTTGTTGCTCGTCATTATTTGGGCCTGTGTAGATAGTCGCTTGGCGATTTAAAGTACCCAGCTGCGTGTAGCTTGCATCAACACCGTCAACATTTAGTGGTGTTGGTAAGTACCATGCACCGTGGTCGTCTGTTTGACGGGTGTATAAGTTAATAGTGCCGTTTTCTAATTCTTTAGTGATATTAATGGTGAACTGGCTGCCTTTTGCTGATGTGAAACCAGCATCACGAATACCCGGAGAGCTTTTAACATAACCACCCACCATGAAGAATAAGTCATCAGAAATTTCACCACTAACCATAGCGTCAATGCGTTGTAGGTCATAATCTGAGGTTGTGTATTTGAATACGCCTTCGGTATCTTCACTACCACGTTTAAGGCGGAAATTAGTTGTTAAACCTGGTTGGCCATTTGATACAACAGGGTTTGGACCGCCGCGTAATGCTTCCATCGTTTCGATTGTTTCATCTAAACGGAATAACGACGAGTTTTCTAAAAATGACAAAGTAGGCGCAGGGTAAATTGGCGAACCTTCAAGGCTTAATGTTAAAAATGGTGCATCGCCCCCACCAGGGAAACCACGAACAAATACGTTCGCGCCAGACTCACCACCCGAGCTTTCTACCCACACACCCGGCACGGCTTTAAATAAGTCTGCTGTACTTTTTGGCGATAGTTTAACGATTTGATCTGCATCGATATTGGTTACGGCATAGCCAGCATCAATTTTACGTACGCCAATACCTGCTGGTGTACCTGATACAATAATTCGTTCTACTTTTTCTTTAGCTGGTTGCTCAGTTTGCTCTTCGGCCATAACTGTTTGGCCACTCAAAGCTAGCAAAATTGCAGAGGCTAGCGCACTGCGTGTGTATGTAGTTGTCATTGTGTGTTCCCATTTTTTATGTTGTTGAAAGCAATGTATTAGCGAATATTTTGCAATTGTTAACACCTTGCTTTAATAAACCATAAAGATTTATGCAAACGTTTGCAATTTGTTTTTTTAATTTTTTGTCCTTTTTTTAAACACAGGATGAGGTGGGCTGTTTTTACTTACTGAAAAAATATTATGCTTGTTGACGCAGCGATTTAGCCAAAATGGTGGTATATTGCCAGCATATGTTTTAAAGGAAAGCAGTGTTTCAGTATCATGAATGATAGAAAATTAAAGTTAGCTGATCTTGCGAAATTAGCCGGTGTTTCTACGTCGACTGTTTCCCGCGCGCTCAATGATAACCCATTGATAAAAAAGGAAACTCGCGAGAAACTTCAACAGTTGGCGAAAAAACATAACTTTAGTTTAAACACGGCTGCTAGCCGCCTTCGCACCCAAAAAACCAATGTTGTTGCAGTTATTATTAACCTCGATGGTGATACAGAACAGTCTATTAACGACCCTTTCTTACTTAAAATTGTTGGTGAAATAAATTTAGCGCTAAATAAATTTGGCTTAGAGTTATTACTTTCTAATTCGTTTATGGCCAGTGATGATTGGGCAAATTACTTTATTAATAGCCGCCGTGCCGATGGCATTATTGTGGTGGGCCAAGGTAAAAGCCAAGCAAATATTGAAGCGGCAGCGAATGCTGGCGTCCCTTTAGTTGTGTGGGGCGATCCAAAAACACCCAGCAGTTACCCCATTGTTGGCAGTGATAATTACTTAGGTGGTCGGCTAGCAACTGAGCACTTATTGGCAAATGGCGCTAAAAACATATTGTTTTTAGGTGACCCTGGGCACGCTGAAATTGGTGAACGCCACCGTGGTTATATAGATGCCATTTCTGAAGCAAAAGCTACTCCTCACGTGCTTTCTATCGACATTACTAGTAGTGCTGCTTACAAAGGAATTAACCAATTGTTGGTAGAAAAAGGGCTGTGCTTTGATGGCATTATGGCATGTAGTGACATGGTGGCTTTTGGTGCGATGAAAGCTTTGAAAGAGCGTTACATTAGTATTCCAAATGACGTTGCCCTTGTGGGCTTTGATGATATTGCCATGGCAGATATCAGCCATCCTTCTTTGTCGAGTATTAAACAAAATACTCAACGTGCTTCAGTTATTCTTGTTGAAAAGTTGTTAGCTCAGTTATCAGGGCAGTCGACAGAGTCTCAAGTTGTTGAAATAAAACTAGTAAATAGACAGTCGAGTCAGCGCTAAGCCTATCAAATGTTAGAAATATGTGTAATCTTAAATGCAAACGTTTGCATTTTGTTTTGGGCTAAACTAGACTGAATTAAAATAATCATAGGTTGAAGTGAATGAATCCTATAAGAGTAACTATCGCGCTGGCATGCAGCTATTTTGTCTTTGCTATTATGCTCAACAGTGTGGGCACTGTTATTTTACAAGCAATCAATAGTTTAGATGTAACCAAAACTCAGGCGTCTGTTCTTGAAGGATTTAAAGATCTTAGTATTGCCATTGTGTCATTTATAGTGGCGTCATTTATCCCTCGCATAGGCTATAAAATTGCTATGCTTGGTGCTTTATTACTGGTTGCAGCAATGTGTTTGGTTGTTCCAAGTATTGCCGACTTTTGGGTGTTAAAAGCACTTTTTGCTGCAATTGGTTGCAGTTTTGCTGTAATGAAAATTTCTGTTTACTCTGTTATTGGTCAAGTAACTGATAATGCCAATAAACACTCAGCATTATTAAACACCATTGAAGGGGTGTTTATGCTTGGCGTGCTGTCGGGCTATTGGATTTTTGCGTTATTTATAGACGCTGATAATCCGCAAAGTAGCCACTGGTTGAATGTTTATTACTTGCTTGCAGCAATTGCTGCTGTGGCGTTTGTTTCTGTACTTGCGGCACCAATAAAATCGCCAGAACTAAAAACTAATCAGCAATCTCAGCTACGTGACTTTATTGACATGTTAAAGCTGACTTACCAACCCCTGGTGCTCATTTTTGTTGTAAGTGCATTCATGTATGTACTAATTGAGCAAGGCGTGGGCACCTGGTTACCGACCTTTAATAACCAAGTTTTAAAGTTACCAGTCGATGTCAGTATCCAACTTGCCAGTTTGTTTGCCGCTGCGTTAGCGCTTGGTCGTTTGGTAGCAGGGCAAGTACTTAGGTTTATTAATTGGTTTAGTTTACTAATGGGCTGTTTGGTCGCTATGGGTGTGCTCGTTTTATTGGTGCTGCCTTTGACTCATGATGTTGATGGTAGCCAAGTGAAAAGTGTGTTTGATGTGCCTTTTGCAGCATACATGCTGCCGTTGATTGGCTTTTTTATGGCACCGATTTACCCGTTACTTAACTCTGTGATGCTGAGTTCACTTGCTAAGCACAAGCATGCGGCTATGACAGGTTTAATTGTGGTTTTTTCAGCATTAGGTGGAACAACAGGCTCAATTATTACGGGCTTTGTATTCGATAAATTTAGCGGTCAACATGCGTTTTATCTCACATTAGTGCCAATAGCTTTGTTATTAATCACGGTTTCAGTATTTAAAAAAATCACCCTACAGCCACAGTATTTAGCAGCCTCAAGCGCAGAATAAGGGATTATCATGAACTTCGTTAATAGCCAGTTATTTAAAGACGTTCAGCTTGCAGAAGTGTTTGCTGATTCAAAAATGTTTGCAGATGCAGTGCCAAACTTATCTTGGCAAAGTGCCTGTGAGTTGTATCAACTTGTAGGCCCTTTAAGAGGTGATGAGCTGCGTAAATTTGTTATGTCGAACTTTGTGTTTGCTGATCAGTCTATTCCGACTGCGAAATTAGATACTACATCAGTTAAACAGTATATTCTTGACCTATGGCCACATTTACATCGCAATGCTGATACTGATTTAGCAAGCTCACTGATGCCACTTGAGTTTGATTACATTGTTCCAGGTGGTCGTTTCCAAGAAATTTATTACTGGGATAGTTACTTTACAGCCTTAGGTTTAGAAGATATTGGCGACTTGACGACAATTGAAGCCATGGTTAATAACTTTATAGACCTACAAGAACGTAATGGCTGTATTCCAAATGGTAACCGTGTTTATTATAGCTCTCGCTCGCAACCACCTGTATTGGCGTTAATGTTAGCGATGCTATGGGATGCGAAATATAAACATGAAGCAGATATAACTTGGCTGGCAAATGCTGTAAAAGCACTTGAAGCTGAGTATCAATTTTGGATGCAAGGCTGTAACGACCTTAGCAGTGAAAAGCCTGCTATTAGGCGTGTTGTAAAAATGCCTAATAAGGCTATTTTAAACCGCTATTGGGATAGTGCGGCAACACCTCGTCCTGAGTCATTAAAAGAAGATTTACATGACGCTGAGGGGCTAACAACTGAGCAGCAGCAAAGTTATTTTCAACATATTCGCGCGGCATGCGAGTCTGGCTGGGATTTTAGTAGCCGTTGGCTGAGCGATCATAGTGACCTAAAAAGCATTGAAACAACCAATATTATACCGGTAGATTTGAATAGCTTACTGTATAACTTAGAGCATACGTTATCTCGTTTTTACCGGTTACTTGGTGAAGAACAAAAGAGTCAATCTATTGCCGAGCTGGCTACACTGCGCTTAGATGCAATTAATACTTATTGTTGGAATTCTGAGGCGGGTGTTTATCGTGATTACAACATTCGACTCAATCAGCAAAGCAGTGTTGACTCAATGGCAATGGCTGTTCCTTTGTTTGTAGGTGCAGCATCTGTACAACAAGCTCAACAAGTAAAGCAAAAACTGATGAGTGAGTTTTTAAAACCCGGTGGTCTAGTGACAACATTGTGTAGTACACCACAGCAATGGGATAGCCCTAACGGCTGGGCGCCGCTGCAATGGTTCGCTGTAAAAGGTTTAATTGAATATGGCTTTGTCAGCGAGGCACAGGCGATCATGAAAAATTGGGTGAGTATGATCGAAATGCGTTTTGCAGAGGATAAGTGCCTGCTTGAAAAGTACAATGTGTGTGAATTAGTTAGTCGTGCAGGTGGTGGTGAATACATAGTACAACAAGGGTTTGGTTGGACAAACGGTGTAACATCACGTTTTTACAAACTACTTGATGACTCACTATAAAAGGGTTGATGGGAGTATTGGTGATTTACATTTTGTTAACCGTGATGTCTGGTCATTCAAATGGGTTAGCAATGTTGTAAATTGCCAAAATAAAGGCTTATAAACGGTTGAATCATGTATCTAAATTGGGTATTGTGAATGAAATGTTTCAAGGAAGAAATGAGATGATTCAACCAACTTCTGTATTTCTAAAAACACAGCCAAGGTTACAAAACCGCAGTCAAAATTATCAATATTTAATTAAAATACTCGATGCGTTTTTTATGCGCGTGAAAGTCGATGCAAGTTTGCCTCAAGACTCTATGCGCGATGAGTTTAGCCTTTATTTGATTGATAGCACTGGCGCACATTGGAAAGACTTATTACCTGCTGAGTTAGTGCAACTTGCTAAGCAACATTTAGTGGTTATCTTTAATGCGGACGCTAATGCAATCTGCGAAGAAAACTTACTTTTAAATGGCATTAAAGGGGTGTTTTTTGCAGATCAGTCACCTGAAGATATTTTTGCAGGGCTGGTCAGAGTGATCAATGGCGAACTGTTTTTTAGCCGTAAGAGTATTTCTACTACCTTTAACCATATGCTGTCTGCAATGTCTCGCAGCCAATTTAATGCTAGTAACGATTCGGTAAATACTGATATTGACCTCAGCTTGCTGACTAAACGAGAAAAATCAGTGATTCACTTACTTGCCCAAGGTGCGAGTAATCGAGATATCGCAGAGCGTTTAAATATCAGCGATCATACAGTTAAAACCCACCTGTACAGTGCATTCAAGAAAACGGCATCGCGTAACCGCGTGGAGCTGGCTAATTGGGCACAAAATTACATGGCAGTGAGTTTGTCTTTACAAAATACACAGTGACAAACTATAGCCAGTTTAATCCCAGTGGTAGTGTTTGATCAGAATATTCAGCCACTTGCTCGATGCTTAAAAATCCAGCTTCAAGCAAGTAGCCTTCAAAATCTTGCTTCAGTTTAGTTTGCATTATTCGAACCTCGGTTCGATTTAGATGTGAGCTTATTCATAAAGTACAGTGGAATACACAGTATTAATAATCCCAGCCATTGCCATAATGGCGCAAAAAGAAACACCAGTGCTGATTGTGCATCATAAGAAAAATAGATTGAACCTAAGGTCACAGTACCAAATAAGACACACATAATAGTGACAATAAACGTGGCGATTTGTGTCACTCTTGTTTTACTGTGTTCAACCATCCACGCCATTAATAAATAGGGCGAAATACCCCATAAAACAAAGCCAATTGGCAGGCTTTTTGAACTGTCAAAATTATCAATGATGATAACCAGGGTAATCATTGCGGCTAAAACAATAAGAGAATAAGCGCATTTGGAGAAAGTAATCCATTTCATAAATAAAACTTAATTAACTGAATGCTATAAGTATTTATTTCGATGGGTAATTTAGCAGAAAGTTCAAATTGGGCGCTGTGGTGTTCAGCGCCACACTTATTCAATTAGACTGCTTTTGCAGACCAAATGCCTTTGTTAATACCTTTTAATACAAGGTCGCTAAGCGCTTTTTCAATTGCTTGCGTCACGCAAATACTCATAGGCTCATTGTCGGTGAATCCGGCTTCTGCTTCTGCAAGACGTTTGTAGCTCACATAGCGAAAGAAGCCTGCGCGCATTTCTTGGCTGAGTACTTTTTTGCTAGTCGCAACGGATAACAAAACTTGGCCTGTGCGAACATCGACAGCGCGTAAATAAATTGAGATTGCATCTTCACGATATAACTCTGATGCGCCAATCCCGAAGTATTCCATACCAATCCCGCCGGTTTTGATATTTGTGTCGTAGCTAATGATACCGCCTTCTAAGATTATTTTAGCTGTCGTGAGTGGTGGTAATTCAGGTAGCTTATCGTTTTCGGCTTGCGCAGCGCGAATTATTTTACGCTCAGTTAAGATATTTTGTAGACCTTCGCGTTCTACCGGAATAAACCAATCAGATTCATGCAATGCTTGCACTAAAATAGAGTTAGCACCTTGTGTTACTGCGGTAGAAAATGAGCTTACATTTGCCTGTGGTTTGTATTGCCCAGTTTGGTCACGAAATGAGTACACTGACACAGGAATGCTTCCCATTGGTTGAGGAAGGGCCTGCAAAGCCTGGAAAGTTTCGGTTGGCTCAAGAGAGTCTGCTAGTTGTTTGGTCGGTGGGATTAAATTGCCCATTGATGAACAACCCGACAGAAGTAATACCATTGCTGCTAATGTGAATGTCTTCATTATCCAAACCTCGGTACTTCAATTACTGTCACTGTGCCATCAGAGGTGTTGGTAATTCTAACGGTGATTGTGTCACTGGTACTGGTGATAATTTGAATTTCATAATCACCCGTCATAAAGGTCGAGTCACCATTAAAGATGCTGTCGTCGATTTCGTCACCAAATGCCATATCTGTGATTTCTCGTACCATTCTATTTAAGTAGGTACGCTCTAACGAATCTTGAAATTTTTCCCCGTAGGTTTGTTCGATAACCGGCGCTTTGTGCTTGTTTTGTGATTGCGCTTTATTAAGTAGCATGCTGGCATTTAATGGGCTGCCACCAAAGCTTGGGTTAATTGGGGTATAAACGAGTTCGGTTGCC
This sequence comes from Pseudoalteromonas sp. NCCP-2140, assembly GCF_023708065.1. Taxonomy (NCBI): domain Bacteria; kingdom Pseudomonadati; phylum Pseudomonadota; class Gammaproteobacteria; order Alteromonadales; family Pseudoalteromonadaceae; genus Pseudoalteromonas; species Pseudoalteromonas sp. NCCP-2140. Next base: position 177,676 of record NZ_BRCZ01000004.1, read on the forward strand.
CAACTAGAAAGAGGGCAGAGGATTATTATTAGTGTTGTTAAGTATTTCATTTTACCATCCATTTTTTGCCATATCGGGTGATGATTGCTGCATTTGACTGCGTGCCATGGCATCCATCACGCTATACATGGCTTGTTTTACACGTTCATCTAATGGCTCTAAGCGACGTCCTAAATAAGTGACGTACACTATTTGGTTATTCATTTTTAAGACAAGTCGAGTCCCCGCTCGGGGTAATACCGTTTCTTTTATTTCGATATTAAAACCTGCTGTTGAAGGTAAATCGCGCCATAGGTTGGCAAACTCAAAATAAAATTGATGGCCAAATCGGCTAATACTTCTATCGAGTACTAAGCCATCGATTTCGAGGTCTTCGCCATAACTAGCCGTACTTTGAGCTGCAAGCACGATGCAACATATGCGTAGTAAGTTTTTTATTTTCATAATGGAATGAGGGAGCAAGGCTCCCTCTTAAGCGATTATTCTTGGGTTACAGTTGCGGTATTGCCATCACCTAGTTGAGTGATAACAACTGTGCTGTTAGAGCCAATCATTGAGCCTTCAACAAGGTTTGCGTTGCCGTCTTGTACAACGACCAGTGAGTTACCCTCACCGCCTAGCAAGAATGCACTTTCACCTATACCTACAACAAAGTTTTCTGAGCCTGTTTGGCTAATATCAACAGAGTTGTTGCTACCTTCCATAATCAGGTCGATGGCATTGAGTTCACCAACTTGTGTGAAAGCAACTTGGTTGTTGTTGCTATCAAGCACGCTTGCGAATGTTAATGCCGCTTCGTTAAGGTCACCCAGCTGATTAACTGCAATGTCATTATCGTTTGAAGAGAGTGAGTCGTCTGGGTATGAAGACTGGACTAGTACCGTGTTTTCATTGCCGCCTTGAGCAATATCAACGTTGTTGTCGCTACCATTGAAGTTAGCAACGTGAGCACTGTTTGCGTCACCAATTTGGTTAGCAACAAACTCATTGCTATCGCCAATAGCACCTAAGTACACATCATTACCGTTACCATTTTGGAATGCAGTGAGTTCGTTGTCGTTGCCAATAGCATCTAAGCCAGCGGTATTTCCATCTTGCTTCTGATTAACAAGTAGCGTATTGCCATCGCCAACAATGACACCTGACTCAAAACTGTTGCTGTTGCCTTCTTGATCAGATTTAACTTCGTTCTCATTGCCTGTGATTTCTGCAATTAATGCGCTGTTAGAATCACCGTCTTGTTCAAACTTAACCTCGTTATAATCACCACGTAGTGAAGTAAGTGCAGTGCTATTAAATGAACCTGTTTGGTCAATAGTAAGCTCATTGCCATTGCCAATTACTTCATCAGAGGTAAACGCATTGAAAACACCTTCTTGCATTACATCGATGCTGTTATCATCACCTGTAATTACATTGAAAGTCGCTTCATTTAATAAGCCGCTTTGTTCTGCGCTAATAGTGTTGCTGTTACCCTGTAAATCAAAGTTGTAGAACCAATGGCCACCATCACCTTGCGTTACAGTTGCGCTATTTTCATCACCAACCATGACGTTGATAGCTTCGTTGTTAACACCAAAGAATCCTGCACCTTCTTGCTCAACGCGAATAGCATTGCCAACACCAACGGTTTCAGACAATGCGCCATTCATGGTACCGTTTTGGCTGTGCGAAACAGTATTATCGTCACCTGTGTTGTAGATAAGAGATAAGTTAGATGTTTGTGCTTGGCTTACTTCAACCATGTTGCCATCACCTACACTGACAGTTTCTGCACGATGACCTGTACCTTGTTGAGCAATAACCGCATCGTTACCAACACCGGTAACCGATACTTGATCTAGGGTAATTGAGTTTGATACACCCAGTGTTGAAACTTGGCTTGCAAGCTCAGTGCTAGATTGTGTTTTATCATCTGTGTTTGCACTTGCTGCAAAGCTTGAACCTAACGCAATAGTAATTGCACAGGTAAGTAGAGACTTTCTTAACTTCATGATTATTCCCTTTAAATTATTATTAATCAAAGCTCTAAAATTATTATTTTCGCTTTTAGAACCATGTACCAGCATGCCTTGCCGGATTAATTTCTGTGATATTCAACTGTTAGCTAACAATCAGAAGTGAATGAAGCAACGTTGTTATTTGCGACTATGAGGCCATACAAATAACAAGAAAATTACTTTAGACAGATTTGGAATAATATAAAATCATCAGTTTTTGTGGTTTTTATAAATTATTTATTTTCAATTGGTTATGTGTGTTTGTTTAGGTTTTAGTATGGGTTTTGATTTAAAAGCAGTAAAAAAGTTGGGGGAATATTAATGGATCATTGAGGGTGCTTTTTTCACAAAAAAGTGTGAATTGGACGTATTTCTATTGATTCAATCAGCAAAAAAGTATGGATTTAAACTTAACATCATTTTTTTTCTTGCCTGTTATCTGCAATTTGCCATTTATGAAATATGCCACGTGATATTCATCATTCAGAAGTAATGAGCTTTGGTGGTCGGATCATAGTGATTCGATCAGTTCAACAAATTATGGATAGTAAATATGAAAACTAAATTATCTGTATTAAGCCTAGCCTTATTACCATGTTTAGGTGCTGCACAAATCAGCACACCAGCAAAAACAACCGTCGTTGGTGCAAGTGAAGACTCTGTACTTGTTATGTATAAAAAAGGCACCTCTGCTGCAATGCGTGCCCATGCTCGTAGCTTAGTTAAAGCCACCATCAGCGATATCAACAAAGATGGTGTCGATGATAACTATTCAGCTATTTTGTCTGGCCGTTTAGCTAAATTTAAAATTGCAGGTATGAGCAGCAAAGAAGCTATCAAGCGTCTACAAAACCATGCTGCTATCGAATATGTAGAGCCTGATTATCGCGTATCGATTGCCAGCGTACCTAATGATCCTGATTTTTCTTCGTTGTGGGGTTTACACAACGAAGGTCAAACTGGTGGTGTCGCCGATGCTGACATTGATGCAGTTGAAGCATGGTCAATCTCAACCGGTAGCCGCGAAGTTGTTGTTGGTGTAATTGATACCGGTGTTGATTACAGCCACGAAGATTTAGCTGACAACGCATGGATCAATCCTGGCGAAATCCCGGGTGATGGTATCGATAATGATGGTAATGGTTATATCGATGATGTGCACGGTATTAATGCGATTACCGACTCAGGTGATCCAATGGATGACCAAGGCCACGGTACTCATGTATCGGGCACCATCGGTGCTTCAGGTAACAACGGCACCGGTGTTGTTGGTGTGAACCACGAAGTATCAATTGCGGGCTGTAAGTTCTTAAGTGCAGATGGTACAGGTTCAACTTCTGATGCAATTAAGTGTATCGATTACATGGTTGATCTTAAAAACCAAGGCGTAAATGTACGTGTTTTAAATAACAGCTGGGGTGGCGGTGGCTTTAGCCAAGCACTGGCAGATGCAATTACGGCAAGTGAACAAGCTGATATTCTATTTGTAGCAGCAGCGGGTAACGATGCAGTTGATAACGATCAAAACCCTCATTATCCGTCTAACTACGAGCATGACAGCATATTATCAGTTGCCAGTACTGACAACAGAGATAACATGTCGAGCTTTTCACAATGGGGTTTAACAAGTGTTGATTTAGGCGCACCAGGTAGTGCAATTTTATCAACGGTACCGGGCAATGGTTACGCTAGCTATTCTGGTACATCAATGGCAACACCGCATGTTGCTGGTGCAGCTGCATTAGTGCTTTCGATCAACCCTGATTTATCAGCGCTTGAACTTAAAGAGTTGCTAATGAATAGCGGCGACCAAAATGAAGCGCTGCAAGGCAAAACAGTGTCTGGCAATCGCTTAAATGTGAATCAAGCACTTGAGCAAGCAGATCCAACTCCAAGCTTCAAAATCTCAGTGTCGCCAAGTTCACAGCAAATTACTGCTGGTGAAACTGCAACATATACCTTTGAAATTGGTTCAATCGCCCAGTGGGATGGTGTCGTTAGCCTAGCACTTCAAGCTGATTTAGCGGGCGCAACACTATCGCAAACAGAAGCTGTACCTGGTGATGTAGTTACACTAACGGTACCAACACAAGAAGCAACAGCATGGGGCAGTTATAGTTTTGTTGTTGATGCAACATCAGGTGAGTTAGCTAAACAAAGCAGTGCGTCACTGTTTGTTAACCCTGTTGGCTTAAATGACTTTACTTTCTCAAATGAAACACCAGTGTCTATTCCAGATAACAATGACACGGGTATTGATTCGGTGATTACTGTAGCTGATGAACTTACTGTGTTCTCAACGGATGCAAGTATTGATATTACTCATACTTACATTGGTGATTTAATCGTCACATTAACGTCGCCGCAAGGAACAACTGCAACACTTCACAGCCAATCTGGCGGTGGTGCTGATGATCTAGTACAAAGCTACTCGCTGGCTAACTTTAATGGCGAAGTTGCGACAGGTGATTGGGTACTTAATGTCAAAGACGTACTGTCTGCTGATACCGGTACTTTAAACAGCTGGTCACTGACGTTTAGCGCTATTGGTGAAGTGAGCCCGCAGCCTCCACAAGCTGGCTTTGCATTTGAAACATCAGGTTTAGATGTCACTTTCACTAATACCAGCACAGATAGCAATGACGATATTGTTGCTTGGGCGTGGGATTTTGGTGACGGTGCATCATCAACAGATGCTGATCCTATGCATACTTACGCACAAGCAGGCAGCTATGAAGTGACGCTAACTGCGACAGATAGCGAAGGTCAAACAGATACGTTCACGCAAACGGTTGTGGTATCTGATGTTGAAATTGAGCTATCGGTTAAACGTGCTAACAAAACACGTTTAGGTACTATGCGTGTTGATTTAAGCTGGCAAACTGTGGCTGATCAAGTAAGCATCTACCGTAATGGTGAACTACTTGAAACAGTAGCTGATCGTGGTTTCTATCGCGATGTAGAGCGTAAAGCTGAGTTACCAAGCTATGAATATCAAGTTTGTGTATCTGATACTGTTTGTTCTAACCCAGTGACAGTGTCCTTCGACTAACATTGTTTCACTGCTCAAAGCCCAGTTTCCCCACTGGGCTTTTTTATTTGTATTACAAAATGAAGTTTTCGCTAAAACTGTGTATAATTTGCGCCCTTTAAATATCTATTCACGTGTCGTATTAATGTGGGGTTGTGAGTGAAAGCATTGCTGAAACAGCATGGTGTAATTTTTATTCTTCTAAGTATGCTAACCGGGTTAATGGGGGCATTTGTTAACCCATTGATGAGCTTATTCATTGTCGAAGAGCTGCAAACACCGCCCGTGTATTTAGGTGTTTATATGGTGGCGGTCACCATTACTGGGTTAGTTATTAGTCAGTGGTTAGGTGGCATGGCAGATAAAGGTACCAGTGCGCGAAAGTTATTTATGGTGGCTGTATCAGGTATGGTGTGTGCGTTAGTGACCTTTGCGAATGCCACTGCATTTTGGCAAGTATTGCTCGCAGGCGTGTTGTTTCTTGCGATGGGCAATGCGGCAATTCCGCAAATGATGACCGTGGCAAGACAATGGGCTGGGCGTCAACAGAACATCGACATTACCAGTTTTAATTCCCGTTTACGTGCTGCTATTTCCTTTGCTTGGGTCGGCGGCCCGCCGATTGGTTATTTATTAGCCGCTGGAGGCGAGTTCAGCCGCTCGTTTTACTTTGCTGCGGTGTGTGCCTTGGTTGCACTTATCTTTGCATTTAAGTTTATTCCTGACTACAGCACTAAAAAAACACAACATCTCTCAGAGCCTGCAGCCGCAGCGAGTTTATCATTTTGGTTGTTGGGCTTAGCTATTATGCTTGGCTCAACGGGCAATATTATGTATTCATCGGCACTGCCGCTTTATAGCATTACAGAACTAGGTTTCGCTGAACATACACCGGGGCTGTTTATGGGGGTAGTGGCACTATTAGAAATTCCTATCATGCTGTATGGGGCAAAGCTTGCTAAAAAATACAATAAAGTTGCGATGCTTGCGGTGGCATTTTGTTGTGCAATTGTATTTTATTTAGGGGTGTTTTTTGCCAGCCAAGTATGGCACTTAATCGCGTTGCAAGTTTTAAACGGCCTGTTTTACGGTATTTTTGCGGGCATTGGCTTAACCGTCTTACAAGATCAGCTCCCCGAACGAATAGGGTTTACCTCTGCGTTTTACACGAACGCCATTAAACTTGGTGTTATGTGCGGGGCAGGGGCAACAGGGGTTGTTGCACAGTTTTATAGTTTTAGGTTTGCAACCCTTGGCTCTATGCTAGCTGCAAGCTTAGCCCTTGGCTGCTTAATGTTGTTTAGCTATGTAAAGCGCCAAGAGCAGCAAGGAGCTGTTATGCCAGTACTGCAAGAAGGCCTAGTTGAATAACTAGCTTAAATAGATAAAAAACCGAGCATTGAGCTCGGTTTTTTGATTATGAGTAACTAATCATTAGCTATTAGCCATTAGCCATTAGCCATTAGCGATTTGATCTAGTAAATGCATAACTCGTTCACTGGCTGCTTCCATCTTATTAATGTGATTAATCGCAGCGTCTTTATTGCCAGTTTGCAGCATGACTAACGCTTCAACACCATTGCGATGAACTTCACGATGTGGCTCTTCTAATTGACGAAATGCGTTATGTTGTTTGAAGCCATTTGATTGCTCTGAATTATACCATTTACCTAATCGGCACATGGTGTGATCTGAAAAGTCATCAATCGACTTATTACTTGTGCCATTGGCAACTGAGTAAACTTCACCTTTCCAAACAATGTGGTCCAGTTTTACGGTTTGCACAAATGAGCGTGTGGCTGCATTAATAATGGTTTCTTTCATTGAGCTACAGTGATTCATGATAGAACCATAGTCATTGTTTAGAGTATCAAAACTAGTTGAAAGCTGAGTGTTATTTTGCTGGATATCTTCAACCGAGGTCACCGTTTCGCCAGTTTTATTGATGATCTCTTTAACTAGATCAGATACTTCTTGGGCTGATTTATTGGTGTTGGTTGCAAGTGTACGAACTTCGTCGGCAACAACGCTAAACCCACGACCAGCCTCACCAGCACGGGCAGCTTCGATTGCGGCATTTAGCGCAAGTAAGTTGGTTTGATCAGAAATTTTAGAAATGGTTGATACAAAGGTGTTGATGCTATCGGCCATATCAGACAGACCCGTAATGTTACTGGTCATGCTGCCCATTTTGCCTGCCATACTCGCCATTTCACTGACAATATGTTGCAGGGCATTATTTGAGTCGTTTAATAGTTGGCTTATTTGTAAAGTAACTTGGCTTTCTTCTTCGATAACAAGGTATGAGTCGAGTACAGTTTGGCGTACCCCCTCAATTTGCGTGATACATTCAATCGAACTATTCAATAAGTTGGCAAGGAACAGTTGGTCTGCATCATCAGCTTGCTGATGTAATTTTGCTTCTAAGCGTTCGTTTTCGTCACGTAATACGTGATTGTCGGCTTTAAGTGCCTCAACTTCAGCTAATAGCGCGTTGTATTGATCTTGGAGTAAAGAGTGGCTTTTGCTAGAGACAAACATGTATGTTCCTAATTTATATGGTTAATACCTACCCATGCTGATTATAGATCAAAGTATTAACTTATTATCAGTGTTTTTTATTAGAGAGAGGTTAATTACGACTATTTGATTAAGTGTAGTAGAAAAAATTGGTTATTAAAGCCGAAAAAGCCCAGTAAAAACTGGGCTAAAACGAGGGAGGAGAGTAATTAATAAAAAGAGTATTTTAAAGTAAGCGACGTTGTACGGCCGTTAATAGTACGGGCACGAATAATGTCGTTATCTGGTACTGAGCCTTCTTCTGCTTCGGTGATACCTACGGTGTCGAACAGGTTGTTCACGTTAAGCGATAGACTTAAGTTTTCAGATAGATTGTAACTTACAAAACCATTCACTTGTGTATAGCCATCAAACTCAAGGTCGTTACTGTCTTGTGCGTAAGCATCTGTTGTACCAATAAAGCTCAGACCAGCAGCACCTTTATCAAAGTTGTAAGTTGCCATTAATGAGTAGATTAGGTCAGCTTGACGACGTGGTGTATTACCGACTAACTCTGGCGATAACGCATCTTTAGCAATTTCTGCGTCTGTCCAAGTAAAGTTACCACGGAAATCCCAATCACCTACGTAGTAGGTTGATTCAACCTCAATACCTTTTGCTTCGTACTCGCGGTCAAAGAATTTTTGTGATGTTGCCTCGAAGTTTTGCTCTTCTGTTTCTGCGTAGAATGCTGTTGCAAATACTGATAGCGAATCAAAACGTTTTTTCACACCGATTTCGTATTGGTTTACTTCATCAATTGCATCGGCTTCGGCAACCGAACCATCTGCTTCTACTTTACCGAATAGTAAGCGGTCTGCATTTGCGCGGCCGCCTTTACTTAAACGGGCAAAAGTCGCAAAGCTTGGATCAATTTGGTAGTTTGCACCAATTGAGTATGAGCTGTAGTGCCAGCCGTAGTTAACAATGCTTGGGTTTGCATTATCAATACCAACAACACTTTGCTCAGGAATTGAGATAGTACCGTCGCCATTCATATCAATTGTTGATGTTACGGCACCTGCGTAGTTACCACGCGCTTCACCTGAATCATAGCGAGCACTTGCATCAATGCTTAAATCGCCAAACTTAGTGGCTAAGTTAATGTAAGGTGCGCGAGTTTCGTACTCTGTATCGTAGTTACGTTGACAGCAGTTACCCCAGTAAGGTGTACCATAAGCGTACAAGCCATTATCTGAATAGCTGTCGCCATTCGCAGCGTAAACGTCAAGTAATGCAGCGTTGTCGCCTTTTAGCTCCATAACATATGAGTTCCAAAGCCACGACATATCAATCGATTGGCTTGATGCAAAGTAACCAAAGGTAACGCTGGTGTCATCAGAAAACGACTTAGTGAGCTTAAGGTCATTAACAATTGAACCCATGTCGTTTAGCGTTACATCAAATGTATGAATACGCATTGCTAAATCGTCATCGCCATAGGCTTCGCCTGCTGAACCACCATTTGCATAAACAAGCGATGCACCATCACCAGCAATACTAGAAGCAATAGAGCTTGCGCTTGCAACTTCAGCTGGAATAAGAGAAATAAAGTTACCGCTTACTGATGATGTTCTAAAGCGGTTTTCGATGCGCCAGTCGTTTTCTAAATCAAATGCAGCTTCAAAACCCACTGAGGTAACAACTGGGTTCATACCGTCGGTCATATCGCCTGTGCTGATTTGGTTATCACCATTTAAACGCAGAGTTTGTGTGAAAAGCGCTGAATGCGGCGTATCTGATTGTGCATCAAAACCTGGGATTGAATCGCCATCTGAGTACATAGGCATAGGTAGGTAACCTACGCTCTTATCATCGAGGTGTTTAAAGTAAACACGAACATAACCAGCATCAAATTCTTTAGTTAGGTTTGCCTTAATTTGGCCACCTTTATTTGATGTATAACCGGTTTCACGTGGACCTTCACCTTGGCGAACGAAGCCACCAATGTGATAGCGCACACTGTCGTTTAAATACGTACCATACTCAAAGTCTGTACGAATTGAATCATAATCAAGGCCTACCGTGGTCGATACACTGCCTGATTCGTTCTCACCCGTTTTTGAAATAAAGTTGATGATACCACCTGGGGCATCACTTGCTGCTGTTGATGCTGAGCCACCACGGATTGATTCAACACTTTGCACTGTTGAATCTAAGCGCATGAAAATGTCTGCGTTACCAAAGGCAATATCGCCAAATTGCATAACTGGTAAGCCATCTTCTTGTAGTTGCAAGAATTTAGCACCGCCCGATGCAACCGGTAAACCACGTACCGCGATATTTGCGTTACCTTCACCACCAGTTGATTCTGAACGAACACCCGGGATTGTTCTAAATGCTTCTGCAGTAGAACGAGGTGTTGATACTTCAATTTCAGCTAATGTAACACTGCTAACCGATGAGCTTGATGCCATGATGGTTGTACGGCGTGGTACACCGGTTACAACGATTGTTTCAAGGCCGCTTTTTTTAGCCTCAGGTTGTGCTTGCTCTTCGGCGTGTAAGTTTTGGCTTACTGCTAATGCAAGCGCGCTTAATGTGTAAAGGGCATGTTTGTGTGTTGTCATAATGTGCCTCGTCTCAATCCCAGATGGTTTGTTGTCTAAATTGCTATCTTAATCGATTAAGTAAAGATAACAATAATTTTACACAGTGCAAGTCTTTTTAGCGAAAAACTTGCACAATTTATGTTCGATAATTGATTTTTAACGATTTTTATTTAGTGGCTTAATGCACTGTGCTGCGCTAAAGCTTGCTCAGCAGGGTTTCGTAAGTAGTTATATAGCATGGCTAAAAACAGTAAACATGCGAAACCTGTTGCGAGATAAAAGCCGTAACGAATGTGGCCAAAGTAGTCACTGATCACACCCATTAATAATGGGCCTGCTGCTGCAGAAAGGGCAGTAAAAAACAAAATAACCCCAGCAACTGCACCGTGCTGTTGCACCGCAAAGCAAGAAATACCTTTTGAGTTTAAAGTTGGGTAGATCATCGACATGAATAGCCCAGATAAAGGGAGTAAGAATACCGCCCAATCAACGCCTCCGAAGATTAAGCCTAAATAACACAGTGCAATTCCTAAGCTTAAATACAGCATCGCCGCTTGCCAGCTTAAGTGATTTAACAGCCACACCGCTAAGAAACGTCCTGCAGCGCGTAATATGAAAAACAAGGTCAGTGCATAGGTTGCCAGTAATTGCCAAGGGCCGTTGTAATCGCCAAGTAGAGTAGGCATCCACACATAAATAGCCACTTCGGTTGCAACATAAAGAGCAATTGCTACCGAAAAACCCAATGCATAAGGGTTTTTCATCATACTCATGGTGGTTGCAAGAGAGGCCGGTTTTGCGTGTTCTTCAAGCTTTTTAGGTTTTGGATAATCTGCACGCCAAGCAATTAAGGTTAAAATTAAACATAAAACCCCAGCAATAACGTAAAGGTAGGTCCAGCTTACCTTTTGGGTGATTAAAAAGCTGACAAGGGCAGGGCCTACAATGGCGCCAACACCAAAGAAGCCTTCGACCAAATTCATTGTTTTTGTGTGTTCTAAATTGTTTTTAGAAATATCACCTAACAGCGCCAAGGCGCCGGTTTTAAATAAACCAATAGCAAGGCCAATACAGCTAAGTAACACTACAAATATGCTAAAACTACTGCTAACGGCGAACAGAAAACAACAAATGGTGAATATGCCGAGCCCCAACATGATGGTTTGTTTGCGCCCAAAACTGTCGGCCAAAAAACCTAAAAACAGGCCACTAAAAGCAATAAGTGCCATAGGTGCATAATGGAAAGCACTGGCTTGGGTCATGCTTAAATTAAATTCTTCGATAAGCTCAGGAATGATCATACCAACCGCATCAGAGGTCATCGCAAACATAAAAAACATCATGTATGTCAGCCATCTAATGGTTTGCAAAGGATCGTGTGTTCTATTCATTATTGTATCCCCACCGAAAGGTCTGCGCCTTTACTATGTATATTAGTGTATAAAAACTATAAAAACTGCTTGAATAATTTGCTGTCGTGGTTAAAGATATATCTTAATCGATTAAGTTTCAACTTGGTATTAACAATTATGATCAACAATAAAGTGCAATTAATCACCTACGCAGACCGTATTACCGGTCAAGGTATTGATGAATTAAGTAATTTATTAAATGGCCCACTTAACAATGTGTTTGCAGGTGTACATTTGTTGCCATTTTATAATCCGATTGATGGCAGTGATGCTGGCTTTGATCCTATTGATCATAGTGAAGTAGACTCGCGCCTTGGTAGCTGGGACGATATTAACGTGCTTGGTGCAAACTATGACCTTATGGCTGATTTAATTGTTAACCATGTTTCAGCACAATCTTTCCAATTTAAAGATGTACTTGCGAAAGGCAAGCAATCTGAATTTTGGGATTTATTTTTAACTAAAGACGATGTATTTCCAAATGGCATGTCAGAGGCTGAGCAACAAGCGATTTACCGTCCGCGTCCGGGTAGCTGCTTTACACCTATCGCGTGTGGTGATGGCCAAACCTATGATTTTTGGACCACATTTACCGATAACCAAATTGATATTAATGTGAAATCAACGGCGGGTATCGAGTATTTAAATACGGTGCTTGGCAAATTTGCTGATAATAATGTCAACATTATTCGTTTAGATGCAGCAGGCTATGCGATTAAAGAAGCTGGCACAAATTGCTTTATGTTGGACGAAACGTTTGAGTATTTAAATAAGCTTTCGGCGCAAGCAAATGAAGCGGGTATGGAAACCATTGCTGAGATCCATAGCCATTTTCAAACTCAGGTTGAAGTCGCAAAGCGTGTAAATATGGTTTATGACTTTGCTTTACCACCACTTATTTTACACAGCTTGTTTAGCAATGATGCGCAAGCTTTACTGAATTGGCTAACCATTTCGCCGCGTAACTGTTTAACGGTTCTCGATACCCATGATGGCATTGGCATCATTGACGCAGGCCCAATGGGTGATAAACCGGGTTTATTAAATGCAGCAGAAATTGATAACTTGGTTGAAACCATTCATGAAAAGAGTGAAGGGCAAAGCCGCCTAGCAACTGGTGCAGCAGCAAGTAATGTCGATTTATATCAAGTTAACTGCACATACTACAATGCCTTGGGTGCAGATGACTTTGATTACTTATTAGCGCGTGCAATACAGTTCTTCGCGCCAGGTATTCCACAAGTTTATTATGGTGGCCTGTTCGCTTGTGAAAACGATATGGAATTATTGGCTCGCACCAATGTAGGTCGTGATATCAATCGCCCTTACTTAAATGCGCAAGACATTGATGCTGCGCTTGCTAAACCTGTGGTGAAAGGTTTAATCAAGCTGATTCAATTACGTAATGAGCATCCAGCATTTAACGGTGAGTTTATTGCGAAAGGTGAAGGCAGTGTGTGTCGTTTAAGCTGGCATGATGATACCAGCTCAATCGAGTTAAAAGTTGACTTCGCTAGCCGTGAAGTGATCATTGTCGATCACCGAGACGGCGAACAAAGCATTGTTGATTTGGCTGACTTTTTAGCTTAACTACTTTGACCCAATTGCAGTTGATAGTCGATTTCGGCTGTTTGCTGCTCTTTCGATAGAAACAAGGTCGCAGCAATGCGGCCTTTTTCTTCGCTATTTTGATGGACCGTTGTGAGTTTTGGCACAAATCGTTGGCCTTCATCTATGCCATCAAAACCAACAATTCTGACATCTTCAGGAATCGATAAGCCCATTTTTAATGCTTCGCGCATGGCGGCAAGGGCAATTAAATCACTCATACACAACAACACGTTTGGTCTTGGTGTGCTGCTAAGCGCTTCTTTGGCGGCAATGCTTGCAAAGCGCTCGCTGCTTTCAGGAATATTCCATGTTCTATCTTCACCAAGGGTGATGCCAGCATCGCTGATTGCTTGATGATAACCGCGCAGTCGTTGATGAGCAATCGACTGACCTGCTTCAAACTCATGATGTTCGTATACTCGGCATAATACGTCGTTATCGAGTAAGCGCAGGCCTAAAATAGCAACCCGATCATCATTTTTTTGTAGTGCATGTTTGGCAATATCGAAACTGGCTTGTTGGTTATTTACGTTTACAGAGGCATCACGACCGATGTTAAAATCAACAGTTACAACATGCTTGGCAACCTGTTTTAACTGTTCAACAAGTTGTTTATTACGAGGGCGACCATAACAAATAAAGCCATCAACAAAATCGACTACGCTATTTAGGTTATCGTTGTTACCTGAAAATAATAAAAGATTAATGCCATTTTTTTCGAGCACCGCCGATACGCCGCGCATAAAGCTGCTAGCAACCGGATCTGATACCATATATTCAACGCTGTCTGGCAATACTAAAGCAACAATATTAAAGGTGCCTCGGCGTAATGATTGCGCCGCCTTGTTTGGGCCAAAATAGCCGAGCTTTTTACAGGCCGCCAAAATTTCTTCGCGGCGTGCTTTCGATAATTGATCAGGGCGGTTAAACGCATTTGATACGGTGGCATTTGAAACGCCTAACTCTTGGGCAATACTTTTCAGCGTCCAACTTTTTGGCTTTGTCATTGTAGGTTCTTAATCGATTTACTTAATGGTAAATTACCATATAAAGAGTCGAAAAAAAGTGTTTTTAGTCATAAAAATAGGCGTACCATAAAAGAATGAGTACGAGTGTGAGAAAAAGGCGAATAGTGAGTGATTTCTAAGTTACCAAAATGGGTTGAGATTGGCGCATTTATTTTAGCGCTGGTGGCTGGGTGTGTGAATGCAGTTGGTTTACTTAGCTTTGAGCATCAAGCTGTATCGCATTTATCAGGAACTGCCACCTTGCTTGGCGCAGACCTCATGCATGGCAATAGCCTTGATGCTTTACATTTATTAGGTGTATTACTGTCATTTTTAGTTGGGTCTGGTATTGCTGGGTTCTTGCTGCATAGTTCAGCACTTAAACTAGGTCGTCATTACGACACGGCATTATTGATTGAAGCAGGGCTTTTACTGGGCGCACTTTGGTTATTGTTTAATGGCTCGGGTTACGGGCACTTTTTGGCCTCTGCGGCATGTGGTTTACAAAACGCCTTAGCAACAACTTACAGTGGTGCAATTGTTCGTACCACCCATGTAACGGGTATCTTTACTGATTTAGGTATTATGTTTGGTCGGGTTTTACGTGGCGAGGCGCTTGATAAACGTAAGGCTAAACTGTTCGGCCTAATCATTTTAGGGTTTATTCTTGGCGGCTTAGCAGGGGCATGGTTATTTGCAAAAATGAGCTTTGCGGCGCTTTATGTGCCTAGTGCTATTTGTATTTTACTTGCCTTGACCTATCGTGTTTATTCTCATCGCAATCCAGAACTTAATGGTTAGCGATACTTTTAGGTGTTGCGCCAAAGGCTTGTTTAAACACACGGCTAAAATGGCTTGGGTTATTAAAGCCTAATTGGTAACAAACTTGGCTAATCGCCTCCCCTTTTTCGAGCAGTTTATACGCTTTTTGTAAGCGTAATTGTTGTTGCCAAAGAGCGGGCGTAACACCAAAGGCTAACTTAAATTGCTGATAAAATTTACTGCGGCTCATACAGGCTATCTTACATAACACATCAATATCAATATTCTCAGCAAGATGCTGTTCTATATAGCTTACTACATGGCTTAATGGGGTTGCGAGCTTGCCTTGCTTACAACTTGCTATCATTAAGTCTCGGCTTTGCTGCTGTAACAGACGGGTTATGAGTTCATTAAGTGATAAATCAATTAAGTAATCGCGGTGTTGCTCATTTTCGCTAAATAGAGTGATCATGCGCTCCAGCAGTTGTTGAGTTTGCGGATTATGCTGGGCGTGCACTAACTTGGCTTGATATTGGAAAAAGTCATCCTGGGTAATTTGCTGGTTAAAATTAAGCGCATCAACTACTTGGCTTATTTTATCGGTACTGATTTCAATCGCTAAACAGGTTGTTGGCTGATTGAGAGATGCATTGGGAAAATCGATTAGCACCCCTTGCTCTGGGGCAAGTACAAATGACTGGTTTGGTAAAAACTCTTCATGATAATCACTGTCGGCGACATGCATGATTTTTTTACCGCTGATCATGCCGCAAAATAATAATTCAGTGGAATGTAACGCCACTTTTTGGGCATCTAAATAGGTGTCGTAAATACTTAATTCCGCATGTTCGCCCGCAAAACTGACTTTATTTTCAATAAGCACATCAATACGTTGTCGTTTTTTATCTAAACTTCTATTGCTAACTGATGTGTTCATTGTTGCCTCGCTGTCGTCCTAAATTCTGGACAAATAGTCAAAAAGTCTGGACTAGGAATCAAGTGTGTTTTCAGTAACTGAGCTAACTTCAATTGTTAGCGGTTCATTAAACAATAACCTACCGCATGATTTAGTCAATGCTAAATAAAACACAACAATTTGAAGAGAGAACACATTATGATTTATGCAAATCCAGGTAGTGAAGGCGCAAAAGTTAACTTTAAAGCGCAGTATGAGAATTATATTGGTGGCCAATGGGTTGCCCCTGTAAAAGGAGAATACTTTGAAAACATCAGCCCAGTAAACGGTAAAGTGTTTTGTAAAGTACCTCGTTCATCAAAAGAAGATATCGAACTGGCACTTGATAAAGCCCACGATGCAAAAGCGGCATGGGGAACTACGTCGGTCACCGAGCGTAGCAATATCTTATTAAAAATTGCCGATCGTATTGAACAAAACCTAGAAATGCTGGCAGTGGCCGAAACCTGGGATAACGGTAAAGCAATTCGTGAAACACTTGCGGCAGACGTGCCACTCGCGGCTGATCACTTTCGCTATTTCGCAGGTTGTGTGCGCGCGCAAGAAGGTTCAATCGGTGAGATAGATGAAACCACGGTTGCTTATCATTTTCATGAACCACTGGGTGTAGTAGGGCAAATTATTCCTTGGAATTTCCCATTGTTAATGGCGGCATGGAAACTTGCACCAGCCCTTGCTGCGGGTAACTGTATTGTTTTAAAACCAGCTGAACAAACGCCAGCATCTATATTAGTGCTGCTTGAAGTGATTGGTGACTTATTGCCTGCAGGTGTTCTAAATGTGGTAAACGGCTATGGTAAAGAAGCGGGTGAAGCGCTGGCAACCAGTACTCGAATTGCGAAGATTGCCTTTACAGGTTCAACGCCAGTGGGTTCACATATCTTAAAATGCGCTGCTGATAATATTATTCCTTCGACGGTTGAGCTAGGTGGTAAATCGCCAAATATCTTCTTCAACGATGTAATGGAAAAAGACGATGAGTTTTTGAGTAAGGCGATTGAAGGGGCTGTACTTGCGTACTTTAACCAAGGTGAAGTGTGTACGTGTCCATCGCGTTTATTTATTCAAGAAGATATTTACGAGCAATTTATTGAACGTGTTCTTGCCCGAACTCTACAAATTAAACGGGGTAATCCACTTGATACCGAAACCATGGTGGGTGCTCAAGCATCACAAGCTCAGTTTGATAAGATCCTAAGTTACATCGAAATTGGTAAACAAGAAGGAGCCGAAGTGCTTGCGGGCGGCGAAGTCGAGCAACTGTCTGATGAGTTTAATGGCGGTTACTACATTCAACCAACGCTATTAAAAGGCACTAACGACATGCGTGTGTTCCAAGAAGAGATTTTTGGCCCGGTTATTTCAATGTCGACTTTTAAAGATGAAGACGAAGCGTTAGCCCTTGCTAATAGCTCTGAGTTTGGCTTAGGTGCAGGTGTATGGAGTCGAAACATGAACCGTGCTTATCACTTTGGTCGTAAGATTGAAGCGGGTCGTGTTTGGACCAACTGCTATCACATGTACCCTGCGCATGCTGCGTTTGGCGGCTATAAAAAGTCAGGCATAGGTCGCGAAACACATAAACTCGCCCTTGATCATTACCAACAAACTAAAAACCTATTAGTAAGTTACAGTGAGAATCCACTGGGCTTCTTTTAAAAGCAATTTCTTATTGTTGTCGAAACTACCCAAACGCCACATCTAGTGGCGTTTTTATTTTATAGCGGGCATAAAAAAGCCTGGCGAACACACAAGCCAGGCTTTTCGACAACAATTTGGTTGAGTCACCGCAAGTGCAGTGACTCGGAATAAAAAAGCTTAGAGAACACACAAACTAAGCTTTTGACAACAATTTAGTTGAGTCACCGCGTGTGCAGTAACTCGGAATAAAAAAGCTTAGAGAACACACAAACTAAGCTTTTGACAACAATTTAGTTGAGTCACTGCGTGTGCAGTAACTCGGAATAAAAAAGCTTAGAGAACACACAAACTAAGCTTTTGACAACAATTTGGTTGAGTCACCGCAAGTGCAATGACTCGGAATAAAAAAGCTTAGAGAACACACAAGCTAAGCTTTTGACAACAATTTGGTTGAGTTACCGCGTGTGCAGTAACTCGGTATATAAAAAGCCCAGAGAACACACAAGCTAGACTTTTTGTGACAACAATTCGGTTAGCGCAAACACTCTCAATGGTGTGAAGCTGTTTAGCTTAAAAGCGCTGATGGGTTAACTTTAGAGTAATCCTTCTAAACCGACAAACGATTAAAATAAACCTGATAGATGAATTTTTTTAATCTATTAGCATGTGAAGTACTTTTTATTGCCACAACAATGCCTTAGTGATTAAATAGGGTGCTTTTTAAACATAATAACTATTTAAAATGGATTTTTATGAAACGCTTGACGCTTTACTCATCACTCATCTTTACAGCTCTAAACTTTTCAAAAAACGCCAGTCAGTTTACTAGACCTGTTTATGTGATTGTGCCAAGACAATGTGCCAGTGCTTGTTCAAATGATAGCTGAGTTGTAATTAAGCAGTATCTTTAGCAAAGAGTTTGGTAGACCCCTGAGGGGAGTTGAAGTGTTGACCTTGCGTAAAGAAGAACAACACTTTTTAAATTAAATTGTATATTAACAAGCTAATTCTGTAGCAGGCTCTTCTGCTAACCAGTTTAGAGCTGCTGTTTTTGACTTAAATACACTCATTACCATGCCAGCTCGTTTATACAAATTGCAGTAGGTATCACTCAACAAGCTACCGCCTTCAAGCCCTTCTTTTATAACTAAAGCTGTTTTGGCCGTGCGATGCCTTTTCGTCTAAGCTTAACAAAATACACCATTAGTTTTTCAAGCGCCCCGGGGGTTGCCATGCATGAGTTTTCAAACTCAACCAACTCAAACCATTGACCATAATCAGCGCTGAGCTTATTGATGTAATCTTTTTGCATAAAAGAGTGCGCGTCAATAATCTCTTCGTTGAAAGGCCCTGTGGCAGTAGTTAGTAGCGTACGTTCACGCTGATAAAATTCGACAAGACCATGGGGTTTAAAATCTTTGAATGGATAATGGTTGGTTGATACTTTTTTATGCATCCGTTCAATCCCTGAATACTTATTGAGCTATTGATGATAGCAGTGAAATAAATTAATTCAATCTTTAGGTTTAATTGGTCGTTAAAATAATAATAAAAGTATTAGTTTGGTTACCAAGTAGACCCCGCCTGAATGTAAATTGCATTCTGCTCAGGGCCATGGGCTACATCTAAGCCGATACTAATACCGTAATGTTCATCAATTAAATAGCGAAAGCCTGCACCCACAGTATCTATGGTTTCAGCCTTCGATAAGTCAGAAAAGTTATCGGCCGCCCAGCCCATGCCAGTAAACACATTGAGCTTTATTTTATGAGTGATTTTATAGCTCGCTTCTGCTTCGGTAACAAATACATCAAGGCCTTGATAGCGAGTTGCAGACACACCGCGAAGACTAATACTTGGCGGAATATATACCGGTAAGCGTTTTTCACCACGGTTGTTAACTGAGTCATACTGCATGCGCAGAGCAAAGTTGAATTTATCGGTGTAACGCCAGTAATTTAAGGCGGTAAGCTTTAAGCTCGTGTAATCAACTTTACTGCCAATAGCCTCATCATAATATAAATATTCGGCCTTATAATTAAAACCGCGCTCAGGGTTAAGGGGGTTATCTCGGCTATCGTATTCTATTAATGGACCAATACCTGACGTATTTACATCAAGTGAAAGGTGGTCCTTGATTATATTGTTTTCGAGTAGAAAATCTTCGATAGGGTTTTCGGCCAAGCTTATTTCTACTTGACGATAAATCTGTTTAAAGCCGTAAAAAAAGTTACTGTCGTCATAGCGTAATTTAAGGTTTTGAAATACCGCAGGGCCTTCAATATTCAGCGATAATGGTGTGAGTAATTGAATTTCATCAAAGGTATAAAAATCAAGGTTTATACTCGCCCAGCCAACAATCCCTTGATAGCGAATACGGTCTTCATCCCAAAACGTAATATGACCAACAGCGCCGCCTTTGGTGCCATTTTTAGTGCCCATGAGGCCAACCAAACTTATACTTTGTGGCAGAGTAGAGCCGTCTTTTTTCTTCTTTTTAGCTTTCTTTTCGTTGTCATGAAAAAATAAGCCAACAACACCAAGACCAGGCCCTACAGCTGGCTCTGTAATAAAAGTCGGAATAGGTAAAAATGAAATGGGCTCATCAACTTTTTGCTGTTGATTACTTAATTGCTGCTCAGCAGGTTTTATTGCATATTCATCGTAACTTGATGCAACGCCTTGTGTGCTTAACAAACTTGCTGCAAGCATAGCTATTAATACAACTTTTTTCACTTAATCCCTTACCTTGTTGTTTATTCTTTATTTCACATTTTAATTTATAGCTGATAATTAAATTCTAGACGATGATCACCATCTATAAAGTCAACGTTTTCATTCCAATTTGCGAAATAGCGTAGATTCATACGCGGGTTAATTTGATAACTTGCTGCAAACTCATGGGTTAAAATATCACTTTGGTTTAGACCATAGTAGTGGTCTTTATAGTTATCGCTACCACCGATAGTTGTTAGCCAAAATGGATTGTAATTAAGCCAAATTTTATCGTTAATGGTTATTTTTGCGTACATACCCACTAAACCATAGGCTCCCATAATGGAATAACCACTGTCACGACTACCATCATCTTCTAACGTATTTTCACCGAGCGATGCACCCACACCAGCTAACGGGTAAAACGTAAAACGTCCCATAGGTTTTAGTGCTTTTATATAGCTATACGAAACATCCATGCTTTCGTCAGCAACAAGGTTGGCATTGAGGTTATAGCTAGCATCAATCTGCGTTGCACTCATAGTGCTTAAATCAACTGAGAAGTTTCGAAAGCGAAATGAGTCTATTGAATCCGTCGTTTTGCTATCGCTCTCCCAGCCTAGCGCATCGCCATATATGCCTTTAACTTCAATCACATTCATGCCGGCAGTTGTTGCTATACCCGTATCGTATGCTTGACCTACTTTAAGGTTAATACCTTTGTTTGTTGCGCCAACACCTACTTGAGTGTAAACGGCCAGAGGGTCTGACATGTCTTGTACTTCTTTTTGCTCAGCCGCATGGCTCGAGGCTGCAATCATAAGCGTTAGTAAAGAGGGGAATCGAAGAGAAGTCATGTGTTTTCCTTACACAAAAGTTTGAAAAATTAGTGTTTTTTTAGTTTATATAAGTTGAAATTAGGTGCTTTTAGCTTAATAAATTCTCGACTTCAGCCTCTAAAGAGGCATCAATTTATTCCTTTCAAAAATAAAAATAGCATAAAAATAGTGACAAATGCGAGAACAAAAATTGAACAAGCCTCAGCAAATACAACGAAGCTCTCAAAAAGCACTTTAGTAACAATTTATATTAATTTATCAACTGGTTAATGAAAATGTGTGATGTTTGTGGAAATTTGATTTAAATCGTTTTTGCCGCTTTTAGAGACTAGACTGGTTTGTTTTTTAATCTATACTAAAAGCTGCTCATCTAGAGTAAAAAGTACTATTAATGAAAAGGGATGATTTATGAAAAAACTAATAGCGGCGGCTATTTGTGGCTTAGTTTCAACGGTAAGCCTTGCTGCAAATAAACCGAACGTATTAGCCATCATGGTTGATGACGTTGCGCCAATCTCACTCAGTGCATACTCGCACGGTATGACCTACCCAACCCCCAATATTGATCGCATTGCTAACGAAGGTGCATTGTTTACAGATCACTATGCACAACCAAGTTGTACAGCGGGTCGTGCTGCGTTTTTAATGGGGCAATTACCAATTCGAACAGGCTTAACAACGGTAGGCCAACCGGGTAACCCTCTCGGTATTAAAGAAGCCGATCCTACCTTAGCTGAATTTTTAAAAGATCGCGGTTATATGACTGCGCAATTTGGTAAAAACCACTTAGGTGATTTAGATGAGCACTTACCAACAAAGCATGGCTTTGATGAATTTTACGGTAACTTGTATCACCTCAATGTATCTGAAGAACCTGAACAAGCGGATTACCCAAAAGATCCTGAGTTTGTGAAAAAGTTTGGTCCACGTGGTGTTATCGAATCTTACGCCAATGGCAAAATTATCGATACAGGCCCGCTTACTCGCAAACGTATGGAAACCTTTGACGAAGAAGTGTTAGAGCGCTCACTTAACTTTATGGAACGTGCAGTTAAGGCGAAAAAGCCATTCTTTATTTGGCATGCGTCTAGTCGTATGCACGTTTACACACATTTAAAACCAGAAAGCCGTAATTTAGCGACGGGTATTAGCTCTGAAGAAGACGTATTTGGTAGTGGCCTGATTGAACATGATGGCCATGTTGGCAAGCTGCTTGATAAACTTGATGAGCTAAAAATTGCCGATAACACAATTGTTATTTACACCAGTGATAATGGCCCTGAGCAATCAAGCTGGCCAGATGCAGGTACAACTGAATTCCGCGGTGAAAAAATGACAACCTGGGAAGGGGGCGTGCGTGTGCCTTTCTTAGTTCGTTGGCCAAACAAAATACCTAAAGGCCTAAAGCTAAATGGTATTTCTTCACATGAAGATGTTTTCCCAACTGTTGCTGCTGCACTAGGTGAAAAGAACTTACGAGAAAAGCTTAAAAAGTCAGACAAAGTGTATATTGATGGTGAAAACAACCTAGCTTACTGGACTGGTAAGGCGGATAAGTCTGCACGTAATTATTTCTTCTATTACTATGAGTCTCAGCTTACAGCAGTTCGTTTTGGCCCTTGGAAAATGCACTTTGCGACTAAACCAAATGGTTTATATTACGAAGACATGGTAACTCACAGCATGCCTAAACTATTTAACTTACGTAAAGATCCATTAGAGCACTATGATGGAGTAACAGGTTTCCACCAAATCATGCGTAAGAGTTGGTTGCTACAGCCAATCATTGCTAAGTTAAACGAACATGTACAATCTTTTGTAGAGTTCCCACCGCGTCAAGAGTCTGCGTCTCTTAACGTGAATGAAGCAATCGAAAAAGCAAAATCACTAAACTATGGTCATTAATTACTAATCATAAGTTAAGTTGAAAGGGCCTACTTGGCCCTTTTTTAATGCTTAATGATTAATACTATTCATCATTTCGAGCTGTTTCACAAACTGCTCAATTTGCTGGTTACCCGGTACCAAGCGGGCTAGGTTTCTGGCATAAAACAGCGCTTGGCTGTAGTTTTCTTCTGCCACATACCACTGCGCCAAACTGTAGCTGATATCTGGGTTATTAGGTGTTAGATTAAAAGCGCGCTCAAGGGCTGATATTGCAGCTGGCATATTGCCTAAATCTTGTAATAGCAGTGCGTAGGTAAACTGATAGTTTGCATTTTCTTGTGCAAACTGCGCGGCTTTTTGTAAGTGTGTAAGGGCGGTGTCTTTTTGTTTTGTGCGAATAAGGCTCATTGCAAAGGCATAATGAATATCGCCGCTTTCTGCGTTAACGTCTAAGCCTTGTTTCAAGATGGCTTGCGCTGCTTTTTCATCGCCTTGGTTGCGATATAAATCAGCTAAATTGACATAAGCAGGAGCAAAAATAGGCTCAACACTGATTGCTTGTAGGTAATGTGCTTTAGCTTGCGCTGGCTTTTGTAGTGTGAGTGCCAGATTACCTAAATTGGTATGGGAATAGCCACGCTCTGCTTGGTACTCTTGAATGCCTTTGTACTCACCAAGGGCTGAATTTAAACGTTTGCTGTCTTGCTCATTAAGACCCGCCGGAAAGGGCTGAGTTAACATACCTGCAAGTGCTCTTGCTGCTTCAGCTCTGATTGGTAAATGCTCATCATCTAAAAGCGGGTTTAATAAACGCCAGCGCTGATTGATATCAAATGGCATGGCCGCCTCAATGGCTGCTTGGCGTTTTAATGGTTCGCTGTCTTTTACTGAGCGAGCAATCGCAACGACAGCGTTGTTATCAGGGCTTGTGGCTAAACGGCTTAATGCTGAAGCGCGAATAATGTCAGGAAAGCCTTTATCTTGCACGATTTTGGTCAGCATGGTTGAGGCATTTGGTAAACGGTTATCGGCGGCATAAAACGCCTCAGAAAAATGCGCAGTGCCAAGGTGTTTTGAATGTGGATGCCAGTCTTTTATTTTGCCAACCGCCCACTGCGGCGTCTTATCTTCATGGCAGCTATTACAAGCATTTGGAGCATTGGTTTTTAATGTTAAATCTGGGCGTGGTACCCGAAAGCTGTGGTCGCGCCTTGCATCAACTTGCATATAGGTGGTGGCAGGCATATGACAATCAACACATTGGCTACCAGTACTTGCCACTTTGTGACCGTGATGTTTCGGCGTATCGAACACTTCTTGGCTATGACATTGCGTACAGGTTTGATTGCCCGGTAGCTTTAATTTACCCGAATGAGGGTTGTGACAGTTACTACAGGTAACTCCCGCGTTGAACATTTTACTTTGTAAAAATGAACCCCATACATAGTCTTCATCCCACACTTGACCATCAACATGATAAAGCTCAGGAGTGAGTAATGAGCCTTGAAAGCTTTGTAAAAAACTATGTGGGTCTTTGCGGTCATCAAGCTGTGAGCGCCGAGCATGGCAGGTTGCACACACTTGCACTTGGTCGCTTTTTACCAGAGGCTGCACGCTTTGCATACTGCCATCGGCTTTTTGGGTAAACAGCGGAGTTTGCTTTTTAATATTATGAGTAAAGCCCTTATCGGCAATACTGCTATCGCCATCAGCCCATTTTAAATGAGCTTGTGGATCGCCATGACACGCTTTACAGCTCACGTTAATGCTTGAATAACTCGAATCAAAGCTATTCGTTTTAAGGTTAAATTGCTTTTTGAAATCAGTTGAGTGGCAATCGGCACACATATGATTCCAGTTTTGGCCTTTTTGCGACCAATGAAATAGGTCGTGTTTTTTCTGCTCAGGGTGCAGTACGAACCAGCGCTGACCGCCGTCTGTTTTACTGCGCGAGTCCCATGCAAATGGAAACAGCTGAATATGACCTTGGCCCATATCAAACATGTATTGCTGCAATGGCTCATAGCCAAATGTGTATAAAACCGGGTAATCAGTCAGCTTGCCATCAAGGTTTGGCATGCTTATAAAAAGTTGTTGGTCTTGTTGATAAAAGCGCGCTTGCTGGCCTTGATAGTCGAGGGTTTGTTCGTTGAAATTACCAAGCACCGTAGTGGGAGTGGCTTTTTCCATAGCATGAAAATGATGGGATGTTTGCCAGTCTTCAACTTGGCTTTGATGACAGTTAATACACTGGGGTTCTGCAAACGCATTAAATGCGAAAAAGCTGCATAACAGCCAAGCCAATCTTATCACTGAATAAATCCTTTTTATTTTTACCACATGCACTTAGAGTTATATCAGTTTGTTACTGATAAGCAAAGTCGGCTTATTAAAACGAGGGTATAAAAAAGCCCGAGAAACTCGGGCTTAGTAAGTTATAAACTTTTCTTCGGTGGCAGCGCGACGTTAGCAAAGATAAGCCCCGCCACTAATGACATGAAAATTAAAAAGGTTTGTTGGCCAATATGGTCTGCATAAACGAAATCTTGGCCTTCAATAAGTGAGTTCAAGCCAATATAGGTTTTACTACCAGGTACCAATACGATTAGTCCTTGCATAGCTACAATTGAGGCTGGAGCATTAACAACGCGGTTGAATAAGTTGCTAAAAACGCCCACGGCTAATGCGCCTACAAATGTGCCTAATGTGTAGTCTAGGTACATGGCTGAACCAATACTTGTACCATACGCTATAAAGCCAGATGCAATAGACCAAACAGCATGCTTTAGCTTGGTTCTAAAAATCACGATTAGGCTGCTACATAGCATGAATATAGCTAGCCAAGCTGTCCATTTAGGTAAAGGCTCGGGTTGCACAAAGTCACTTTGACCAAAAATAGCAAAACCAATACCAATACCAATAAAGGCGCCAAAATACAGTTTAAACAGAAGCATGAATGAGTCCATCACCCGAGCCGTACCAGATACTAAATGTCTTGCCGCTAACTCTGCCAAACCTAGGGCTAATGCTAAGCCGGGTATAAACACAATGATGGCAGAAAGTACCACTAGTCGTATGTTAATTTGGGCGTCAATATAGACACTAATAGCACAGGCTATAATCGCCGATACGATGGCAACTAATGGTTCAAGCATATGGGCAACACGTTTAGAGCGTGTTGACCAAAGTACAAATAAATACACCACTAAGGTAATAAGTGCTGACCAAAATACATCATTCCAGCTAGTACCCATCAACATGGCAAATGCACCACCTGAGGTTGCAAACGCAACGCCAGTCATAAATTTATTATATGGGTTTGGCATGGTGTAAATAATATCGAGCTGTTTATCGACCTCTTGTAGCGTCAGCTCGCCATTAAGCATTTTGTTTACTAAGTCATCGGTATCTGCCAGCGAGCCTAAGTCATGATCGCCCGGATCAACACGCGCAACATGGGTGTACTCTTCTTCGTGCCCATCTGTCCAAATAACAAATGTCACTGATGTTGGCGACATAACAAAAGATGATTTCAAACCGAGGTAAGTCGCAACTTCCATTAAGTGTGCTTCTAGTCGGTATGCAGGTGTACCGTATTTATGAAGCATTTTGCCAAGCTTCACGATAAATTTTCGTTTTTCAGTAAACGTTGCGGTTTTCAAAGGCGTTTTGAACCAAAGGTTAAATTGTTCAGTTAAGGATAGACCAAAATTCAATAAGATATAGTCCAATAGCTAGACTATATCGCTTAAATTGACCAGCGCGATTTTAGCGACAAAAGCCGCTATGTCTAGTGTTATTTACGGCAAAATTACTTATTTTTTGCTTCAATCCACTGCGCCATGTATTGGGTCGAACGCATGGTGTGATGTTTGAGCATTTGGCCGGTAAAATTTTGCTGTCTATGCTGCGCTAATGACTCACTAATGGCGGTGATTTTAGCGATTAACTGCGACTGAAGTTTTGATTTATCATAATATTTTTGCAATAACTGCTGGCCATTTTGCTGTGCCTGAGTAAATAACGCTTCATCTTGATAAAGTGCCACTGCTGCATCTGCAAATTGCTGTGCATCTTCACAGATTGCGCCTGACCAAGGCTCATTTTGATGCATGCCTTCACTACCAATAGGAGTTGTTACGCTCGGCGTTTGCATGATCATCGCTTCGAGTAACTTACCCTTAATACCAGCCCCAAAACGCAGTGGCGATAAACATACTCGGGCATCTTCCATCACTTGATAAGCATCATCAGCCCAGCCTTTGATTAAAAAGCCGGTTTTTGGATTGTTCAGTGCTGTTGCCTTTGGTGGCGGGTAAGAGCCATAAATGTGGAGTTCGGCATCGGGTAATTGTTTGCGGATCAGCGGCCAAATCTGTTGTAAGTACAACACTGCATCCCAGTTTGGCGCATGACGAAAATTACCAATGGTCATAAAGTGTTTACGCTCTGAAAATGATTTGGTGCTGGTGGGGATATGCTGTAAATCAACCAAAAATGGTAGGTGGTGAAGTAGGGCGTTATCGACTTTGAAAATGTCATTGAGTAGCTGCATCTCGTAATGCGAGATAATTAAGCTGATGTCTGAGCGTAAAATAGCCGCGATTTCTCGCTTGGCAATATCACTGTGTAAATCGCTATGGCTGAATTCTCTACCTGCTTTATGAGCGTCGTGACGGGCATTTCTTAGACACTGTAAATCTTCGGTATCGAGAACTTTAAGTGCATTAGGGCAGTATTTGTCGACTCGCCAACCAAACTGTTCTTCCATCATAAAGCGGTCAAACATCACAATATCAGGGTTATACGCTTGTACGTACTCATCAAAACTAGAGCAGTTTAATGCAATTACTTGTGTGGTAATGCCATCTTCGTTGAGATCCACCATGTGTTCGGTTTTTTGCGCAGGGCTTGCAAATTCGACTTGCCAGTTTTCTGCACGAAAGGCGCGCAGGAGTGACATCATGTGGGTGCCGGCTGCCGACGAATTAGGCTCAGGCCATACATAGCCGATCACTAACACTTTTTTCATTGACTTGAATCTCGTATTTTTAAGTTAACATCCACCAAGGTGCGAACTGGCGGTGTTGATTTATCTAATAGTTCTTTTAGCACCTGACAGGTGCGTTTACCGATTTCATCGGCATTAATGGCGATGGTTGAAAGAGAAGGTAGCATTAAGCGGGAATCTTCTAGGTCATCAAAGCCAATAACTTTAATGTCTTTACCCGGCTCTAGGCCATGTTGGCGCATAGCTTCAATCGCGCCATAAGCAATCACATCATTAAAACAGACAATGGCTCTGGTATTTGGCGCTTGTTTTATAAGGGTATTAAAGGCTTCTCGGCCACCTTGGCGGTTTGTCGGTGCTTGAATAACCGGTTTTTCGTCAGTGATATTAAACTGCTCAAGCGCAGCTAAAAACCCACTTAAACGTTCATGGTAATCTGATATTTCTGCGGTGCCGCCTAAAAAGGCTACCTCTTCTATGCCTTGCGATAAAATATGGCTGGTCGAAATATGTGTGCCTTTTTTGTTATCAGGCAAAATACACGGCGCTGCTGAAAAGGGAATTTCACGCATGATATTAATAACCGGAAAACCACTATTTATTAAATCATCTTGCCACTGTTGCTCAGTCCCCGGTGCCGGACACATAATAAACGCCGATACGTTGTATTCTTTTAGGGTTTTCACCACTTGAGTTTGCCTTTCGACACACTCCGCAATATTCACCAGCATTGGCAGCATGCCAAGCTCAAAGATGTGTTTTTCGAGGCCAACAGCAAGCTGAGCTGAATACGGGTTGGTTAAGTCATTTATAACCAACGCGACGAGGTTTGAGCGCTTGCTGCGAAGTGCTGCAGCATCGCGGTTATACACATAGCCAAGCTTATCAATGGCAGCCAGTACTTTTTCTTTACTTTTTTTACTGACCTTATCACTGTTGGTAAGGACCAAAGACACGGTTGATTTTGAAACTTGTGCTTGTTCAGCTACATCCCAAATTGTGACTTTGCCTGTCGATTTTTTCATTTTTATTAGCAAAAAGTGGCGAATAGAGTGCTTTTATTTTAGCGTAATTTAGCTGTTTAAGTCACTGATTGGCTGCCAAAAGGGTCGAAACTCTTTATGAAATGCTGCAAACATGTTCTACTTGTTTACAGAATCGAAAATAAAAACGAAAAAGGAACGAACATGAAAGCATTTAAACTGCTTTTTGCGCTAGTTATTGGCGCAGCTGTTTGCACACCCAGTTTTGCTAATCAAGGTTATCAAACTCCATCGCCTGCACTGGCTGCTGTGGTTGACGCTAAGCTTGCACCGAGTAGTTATTTATCGAATGATGGCCAGTGGCTGGCGTTATTTGATAGAAAACGCATCGATACGTTACAAGACTTAGCCAAAGAAGAGTTGAAACTTGCGGGTATTAAGCTTAATCCTGCTAATTTTTCTCGCTCACGAGTGCGTAATAAGTTTACATCGTTAGTGCTTAAGCATGTTGAAACCGGTTCTGAAATTGTTGTATCTGGTTTGCCAAATGGCATTTTACGCTCACCAAGTTGGTCAAGCGATAGTCAATACTTGGCGTTTGTGGTTGAGCAAGCATCGAGTGCTAACTTATGGGTTTATAATGTAAGTACTAAGCAAGCCCGCCAGTTAAGTGATACACCACTTAATTCAGTGCTAACGCGCACGCCTTATACTTGGTTGCCAGATAGCAGCGCCATTGTAGCTAATGCAGCGGTTAATATTGGTAAAGCACGTATCAGCAACGACAGCTCGCAGATTGTACCAGTTATTCAGCAAAGTAGTGGTGAAAAAGCGCCTGCTCGTACTTATCAAAACTTGTTAACTAGCCCATATGATGAAGCACAATTTAAGTTTTTTGCGCAAAGCCAGCTGACTTATATTCCGCTTAGTGGTCAGGGCCAACCAATTGGTCAACCGGGCTTAATTAAATCGTTTTCGGTCTCACCTGATTCAACCAATATTTTGGTTGGCATGATTGATGAGCCTTTTTCTTATCAAGTGCCTTACAGCCGATTTGCTGCGACTTGGCAAATTTGGGGGATGCGTGGCTATACGCTAGCAGAGCTTGCGAAGCAGCCTTTAGCAGATAACATACCACAAGGTTATGACAGTGTGCGTACTGGTCGCCGCGAATTTCAATGGCGAGCAGATCAAGGCGCTGAAGTCATTTGGGCAGAAGCACAAGACGGCGGTGATATGAAAACCGACGTTCCTCATCACGATTACCTTTATAGCCTAAGAGCACCATTTAAACGTGATGCTAAGTTATTTGCTAAAGTTGAACGCCGTTTTGATTCAATTACTTGGGGCAACGGTAATGTTGCTCTGTTATCTGAATGGCGCTTTAGCGACCGACAAGTTCGCACATTTGTTATTCAACCACGTAATGCAGATAAAAACCGTGTGCTATTTTCCGAACGCAGCTATAACGATGCCTACAAAAACCCAGGTTACCCAATTTATGAAAAAAATGATTTGGGCGCTGATGTATTAAAAGTCGTTGGCGGACGCTATCTTTTCTTACGCGGTAATGGTGCATCTGAAAAGGGCAATATTCCGTTTTTAGACCGTTATGATGTAAAAACCAATACCACAACACGCATTTGGCAATCAGAAGCGCCATACTATGAGCGTGTGCGTGCAATGCTTGATGATGAAGGCGAGCGTTTAATTACGATTCGAGAATCTAAAACTGAGCAACCTAACTTCTTTATTCGCGACCTAGACGATAAAACCCTGACTCAACTTACGACTTTTGAGCACCCTTATCCAGAATTTAAAGGAGTAACTAAAGAGCTAATTCGATACAAGCGTGATGATGGTGTTGAGCTTAGTGGTACGCTTTATTTACCGCCGGGTTATGATTCAACTCAAGGCCCGTTACCGGTTCTAATGTGGGCTTACCCGCTTGAATATAAAGATAAAGCCGTTGCGTCACAAATGCGTGAGTCGCCGTATGAATTTACCTACATCGGTTATTGGGGGCCAATGCCTTACCTTGCAAAAGGTATTGCTGTGTTTGACGACCCGAAAATGCCAATTGTGGGTGTTGATGGTAAAGAGCCAAACGACTTATTCCGTAAGCAGCTGGTGGCAAGTGCTAAGGCTGCGGTAGATGTACTTGTTGAAAAAGGTGTGGCAGATAAAGATAACATTGCCATTGCAGGCCACTCTTATGGTGCCTTTATGGTGGCGAATTTATTAGCGCACAGCGATTTATTTAAAACCGGTATTGCCCGCAGTGGTGCTTACAACCGCACCCTAACGCCATTTGGTTTCCAAGGTGAAGAGCGTGATTTTTGGCAAGCGCAAGATGTGTATGCGGCTATGTCACCGTTTTTCCACGCTGAGAAAATCAATGAGCCTATGCTGATGATCCACGGTCAAGAAGATCCAAACTCGGGTACCTTCCCAATGCAAAGTGAGCGTATGTATGCTGCATTAAAAGGCCTAGGTAAAGAAGCCCGCTTAGTAATGTTACCTTATGAGGCGCATGGCTATCGTGCCCGTAAGAGCTTGCTGCATGTGCTTTGGGAGCAAGAGCAGTGGTTAGATAAATACTTATTAAGTGATGAAAAACCCGCAGAGCCAGTTGCCGCTGAAGGTGTTACTCAGTAATTAGTAAAATATTAAAAATCCCCGCCTTATAGCGGGGATTTTTGTATTAATGGTAGCGTTTTGTTTTTATTGGAAGCCGCTTTAAAAGAATCAATTCAACAATGAGCCGAGTATTTATTTAACACTAGCTCTGCGTAATCGGTTTTAATTGCTCGCTTAACCAATCAATAAACACTCGGGTGCGCCTTGGTAAATGGCGTCGATTTGGGTAGACGATATTCATAGGCATGGGCGGCAAATTATAGTCAGGTAAAACTTGGATAAGTTCACCACAGCTGAGCTCGTCAAGAACTCCATGACGAGGCACTTGAATAAGACCAAGCCCTGCTAAGCACGCTGCTTTGTAGGCATCCGTGTTGTTAACTGTAAGTTGTGATTTCATGGTCAGGGTTTGCCAATCGCCTTGTGTATCTTGGTATTCGAAGCCGGGGTCAAGTTGACCGAGTGTTTGGCTATAGCGAACAATGTAGTGCTCGGCTAAATCGTTAAGTTTTGTGATGTTGCCATAGTTTTTAATATAACCTGGGCTTACACAGTTAATCATCGGGCAGTGGCCAATTCTTTTTGCAATCAGCGATGAGTCTTCTAATTGGCCGACTCGCACTACACAATCAAAGCCTTCTTCAATTAGGTTAACTCGTCTGTCAGAACTGCTCAGTTCAATCTCTAATTGTGGGTGTGCAGATAAAAAGCTGTCTAGATTCGGCAGCACTAAACGTCTGCTAATTGGCTGTGGCATATCTACTCTAAGACGCCCTGATAACGCTTCGTCTTTTTTATGAAATAGGGTTTGTAGTTCGTCTATATCAGCAAGCATATCTTTGCAGCGTTGATAAAAAACCGTGCCTTCGTTGGTCAGCGTAACTCGCCTTGTTGTGCGGTTTAGAAGCCGAGCACCTAACGTATCTTCGAGTTGTTTGATCAACTGCGAGACAGATGATTTAGGCATGCTCAGTGCAAGTGCTGCAGCCGAAAAGCTTTTTAGCTCTGCAACCTGAACAAAGGTTTTCATGGCATTCAGTTCATTCATGATTGTTTGTTATTTACGAACAGTTAATTCAATTTTACATGGTTTATCTGGTTTTGCAGTGTAAATATACTGGTTGCTCACAATTACTTCAAAGCAAAAGGTAAACATGATGAGCAATAAAATTGCAGTGATCACAGGTGGTAATCGCGGTTTAGGTAAAAATACAGTTTTAAGTTTGGCACGTAAGAACATTGATTGTGTATTTACTTACAGAAGCCATAAAGATGAAGCGCAGCAAGTTGTAGAAGAAGTCGCAGCGCTAGGGGCAAAAGCCGTCGCCATTCAACTTGATGTGAGCGATATTTTAGGTTTTGCTGAATTTAAACAAACACTTGAAAGTACCTTGGCAACACTATGGCAAACCTCTCGATTTGATTATTTAATTAATAACGCAGGCCATGGTAGTGACAGTGCATTTGCTGATACCAGCGAAGCTATGTTTGATAATTTGATGAATGTACATGTAAAAGGTGTGTTTTTCTTAACGCAAACATTGCATGAGATGATCAATGATGGCGGGCGTATTATTAACTTATCTTCTGGGCTGACACGCTTTGCATTACCAGGAAAAGCGGCCTACGCCACCATGAAAGGGGCCGTTGAGGTATTGACCAAATACATGGCAAAAGAACTTGCTGGTCGCAATATTGCCGTGAATGTCGTCGCACCTGGTGCAATTGCCACTGATTTTGGTGGCGGTGCTGTCCGTGATAATGACCATGTTGCTCAATTAGTCAGTTCATTTACAGCTATGGGGCGCGTTGGCCAAGCTGATGATATTGGCCCTATGATTGCGCAATTACTCGGTGATGAAAACCGTTGGGTAACCGGACAACGCATTGAAGCATCGGGCGGTATGTTTTTATAAGCCTGTTAGCAATCGCGTGTTTGTTTGCTTATTTAAGTGAATGTGATTTAATCGCTTTCTCTTTTTAAGCAATAAACATGTGATTGCATTTATGCTCGATTTAGCAGTACTCGCGGTTTTTATTCCGACCTTTTTCTTTGTTTCTATTACACCTGGTATGTGTATGACGCTCGCCATGACGTTAGGGATGAGTGTGGGCGTTAGACGTACGCTGTGGATGATGGTCGGCGAGGTGTTAGGCGTTGCCACGGTAGCCATTGCTGCGGTGATTGGGGTTGCTAGTATTATGCTTAATTACCCTGAGTTATTTGCCTTTTTAAAATACTTAGGTGGTGCGTACTTAATTTACCTAGGGGTTAATATGTGGCGCGCTAAAACCAGCTTTAAACCTAATGATGATACACAGCAGCAAATTGGTCGTGGGCAATTGTTTTCGCAGGGGTATATTACTGCCATTGCAAACCCAAAAGGGTGGGCATTTATGATTTCTTTACTCCCTCCGTTTATTAATGTTGATTTAGCGGTTGCTCCTCAGCTTGCGGTATTAGTGAGCATTATTATGCTGAGCGAATTTATCTGTATGTTGATTTACGCAACAGGCGGTAAAAGCTTAAGGCTGTTTTTGGATAAAGGCGATAATGTGAAGTGGTTAAATCGTATTGCTGGCGCGCTAATGATGTGCGTAGGTGTTTGGCTGGCGCTAGGTTAATACTAATTTGGATAATACCCATCCGAATACGGCAAATGGGTATTATCCTTGTAGCGTCTTAATCAACTAATTCAACTTGCTTAGACACATGGTTAAAACACAGTTTTAATGTATCAATGGCAGTTTTTGTTTTTGCCGCTAAGCTGTCTCTGGCTGGTGTTACGGCATAAACAGTGTAATTTGGCATTGCCCACTCGGGTGCAATTTCAACCAGCTCTTTCGATTTTAGTAAATGCCTGACTTCTGGCTCTGGTAATACGCCATAGCCAACACCATCACACACTAATTTAATTAAGCTTTGCATATTATTTACGGTGATCTTTGCTTTCGGTAACGGCTTGCTTGCCAGCGTTGACGGGTTAAACGCATTACTGTCGGCGTTGCTGTGGGCGATACGGGCAAAGTTGCCAAGGTCTTCCCAATTGGCTTTATCGAGTTTGCTAATTGCATGGTCTTTATGAGCACATAGCTTTAACGGCCAAGTTGCTAATTTACGAGCAACGAGGTTTGAGTCAGTTAATGGGCCAATCGCAATCGCTAGGTCAGCGCCGCATTTGATCATATCAATTGGCTCATCAGTCAAAATTAACTGAATACGTAAATCATCAAACTCGTTAATTAAGCGATCTAATGGCTCGCTTAATAGGCCACCGCCAAACCCCACAGGCGCAACTAATTTGAGCTCGCCACTGGGTTTATTTTGTAATTGTTGCAATTGCGTACTGGCCTGATCAGCCAGTGCCAGTATTTTTAAACAGCTTTGATAATACAGGTGGCCCGCTTCGGTTAAAGTCAGTTCGCGCGGGCTGCGGTTAAATAGGCTCAATCCGATTTCTTGTTCTAATTGCTTAATGTGTTGACTGACAGCCGATGTGGTCATCGATAACTCTGCAGCTGCACTGCTCATGTTGCCTGTTTCAACAGTACGTGAAAATACACGCAATGTTTTTATCAGCTTGGAATTCATGGTTCAGGCCTTCTTAATTCAGTTTTAAGAAATCGTAAATTGTGAAAATCGGGACTTCTCATTAGTATGCAAACGCTAATTATTATCATTTATAAATAAAAAGTCACGGAGTATTATTATGACGAGGGTTGTTTCTTCTGTTTTACCACTCACTGCTGCTGTTTTAGCAGGTCTTTCCCATTTTGCATACGCTGATGACAAAAAACAAGACATGGAAGTAATAGTTGTATCGGCTTCCGGTTACGAGCAAATGCTTAAAGAGGCACCAGCCAGTATCAGTGTTATTGACCGTGAGCAGCTTGAAAAACGTTTTTATCGAGATCTAACCGATGCAATGACCGACGTTCCCGGTGTAGTTGTCACAGGTGGTGGCGACAGAAAAGATATCAGTCTTCGAGGGATGGCAAGTCAATATACTTTGATTTTAATTGACGGCCAGCGCCAAACCTCACGCGAAACTCGTCCAAACAGTGATGGCCCAGGTGTAGAAGGGGCATGGACTCCACCTATTTCAGCAATTGAGCGTATTGAAGTTATTCGCGGCCCAATGTCTTCACTATATGGCTCAGATGCAATCGGTGGTGTTATCAATATTATTACCCGTAAAACACCTGAAAAATGGTACGGTGAAGTACGCTTAGACAGCACGATTCAAGAATCAAGTGAATCGGGTAATATCAACCAAGGCAGCTTCTTCACTGCGGGTGGTTTAATTCCTGAGTTATTAGGTATGCAGTTATCTGGTCAGTTTTCAAAGCGTGACGAAGACGATTTCGAAGCCGGTTTTCGTGGTAAAGAGCAAAGTAATATCAAAGCAAAGTTTATCTTAACGCCTTCTGATAACCACGAAATCATGCTTGAAGTAGGTTCTGCAAAACAAAAACTCGACGAAACATTAGGTAAAACAGTTGCTCCTTTAGCTGAAGGTGAAAGCTGTGGTCGACGTGGTTGCCCAGAGTCATCAACCACAGAGTACGACCAAGAAAGCTACTCACTAAGCCATAATGGTTTTTATGATTTTGGCTCATCACGCAGTTACTTAAAGTACGATAAATTCGATAATACCTCTCGCGAAATGTACGTCGAAAATACCGATGCGCAAACAAGCTGGACTTTACCATTTACCAATCATAATGCTGCATTTGGTGCGTCATATTTAAAAGAAGAGCTAGACGATTACACCAGTAACCGCATTAGTGACCTAACGCATGTTGAGAACGAGCAGTGGTCAGTATTTGCCGAAGATGAGTGGGCTGCAACCAAGCAGTTTAAACTCACTACCGGTCTTCGTTATGACCATGATGGTAATTTTTCAGGCCATTTCAGCCCGCGTTTGTATGGCGTGTATACAGCAACTAAGTCGTTGACGGTGAAAGGCGGCATCTCAACAGGCTTTAGAGCACCGAATATTCGTCAATCTACCGCAGCTTGGGGGCAAGTGAGCCGAGGTGGTAATATTTACGGTAACCCAGATTTAAGCCCAGAAAAATCAGTAAACTACGAAATGGGTATCTACTATGATGCCAGCCGTGATTTATCGCTTTCAAGCACCGTATTTTACAACGAGTTTGAAGATAAAATTACCCGTATTTCGTGCCCACTCACTCAGTGTACTGATGGACCAAACCAGTTTGGTTCAATGCCAACGACCTATGTCAATGTGGATGAAGCCGTTACGCAAGGCTTTGAGTTATCAGTATCTTACGACATTACCAGTGAGCTTGATGTAAGTGCCAACTACACCTACACCGACTCTGAGCAAAAAACCGGTGAATACAAAGGCAGCCCACTTAACCAATTACCGAAGCATATTTTACAAACATCAGTTAATTGGCGCCCGGTTGATAAGCTAGGTACCTGGCTGCGTGTTCATTACCGCGGCGAAGAAAGCCAGCCGACAACAGGCCCGTCGCAAGATAGCTTAATTGCGCCAGATTACACCTTGGCTGATATTGGTGGTAACTATGATTTAAGCCGCAGCATTAAGTTAGGATTTGGTGTTTATAATCTGTTTGATAAAGAAATCACTGAAGATGAATACGGATATGTT
Organism: Pseudoalteromonas sp. NCCP-2140; assembly: GCF_023708065.1. Taxonomy (NCBI): domain Bacteria; kingdom Pseudomonadati; phylum Pseudomonadota; class Gammaproteobacteria; order Alteromonadales; family Pseudoalteromonadaceae; genus Pseudoalteromonas; species Pseudoalteromonas sp. NCCP-2140. Next base: position 214,944 of record NZ_BRCZ01000004.1, read on the forward strand.
GAAGATGGTCGCCGTTATTGGGTTTCTCTAGGCTTTAACTTTTAAATAATTATTAAGTTATTCGTATTTGCAGGTTTAACCACTAAGTTAATTGGTGGTTAAACCTTATTTTAGTAAAGCTTAGGTTGTTATCTCAACGATAGCGCCGTGGTGCTGAATGACTTGCCCTGCAATATAATTTCCTTGTTTTGCGCATTTTTCGATAGCTTGATCCTGCAGCCAAGCCGATAAAAAACCAGCATTAAATGCATCTCCTGCCGCTGTTGTATCAATGACTTTGTTAATTTTATTGGTAGGATAATGCGTTGCATTTTGTTGCTCTAAAGTACTGTATTGGCACCCATTTCCACCATCTTTAATTACAAGTTCTTTAACGCCTAATTGATGAAGCCACTCTCTACAAGCTGAAATATCTTTGCAACTCCAAATCATTGCTTCATCATCAAACGTAACCAAAGCCAGGTCGGCTAATTGCGCCATCCGCTTATTAATATCCTGACAGTATTGCATCGAGTGCCATAACGAAGGCCTGTGATTGCTATCATAAATAATTTTTACACCTGCACGTTTTAAGTTTGTCAGTTCGTTAAGTAATGCATAGCAATCATCTGGGGGCAAAATTGCCAAACTAATGCCTGATAAATAAATAGCATCAAACTCAGTTAATTTATTGATGATATTATAAAATTTGGGCTGCTGAACAAGGTGTTTTGCTGCAGAATTATTGCGCCAATATTGAAAAGAACGCTCGCCATGTTGGTCTGTTTGAATCATATAAAGGCCAGCGTGTCTTTGCTTATCTTTGAGAACAAAGTCGCAATTTATTTGATAATCCTGCCAACGAGCTATCATAGCTTGGCTTAATGCATCTTCACCCATGGCAGTGAAGTAACAAACATCAATTCTTTCGCCTGCTAATTTCTTTAGGTAAATTGCGGTATTCATGGTGTCACCACCAAAGTTTTGTTGCATGGCTGTGAACAGCTCGCCAGACAATTCCACCATACACTCTCCAATAATGGCGACTTTTTTAGCCTTCATTACAGAGTGACTCCTTTTTTCCAAATAGCGACTTCACGAATATCATTAACTTCGTTACAAGTTGGCTTGCCATTTACTACCTCAACTAATAAATCGACAAACTCCTGATGCACTTCAGGCATGCTTTTACCGCTGACTAGCACACCGGCATCAAAGTCTATCCAGCGCGTTTTTTTATTTGCTAGCTCTGAGTTAGTAGCAATTTTTAAAGTCGGCACAAAGCCACCATAAGGCGTACCTCGGCCGGTTGTGAATAACACAATATGACAGCCTGCAGCGGCAAGTGCGCTGGTGGCAATGGGATCATTACCTGGTGCATTGAGTAAATTTAAACCAGCAACACTTAAGCGTTCACCATACTCAAGCACAGCCTGCACTTTGCTTGTGCCAGCCTTTTGTGTACAACCCAACGACTTATCTTCTAATGTACTAATTCCGCCTTTTTTATTGCCTGGAGAAGGGTTTTCGTAAATAGGCTGATTATGTGCTTTGTAATAACCTTTAAAGTTATTAACCATGCTGACAAGTTGATTAAAGGTTTCTTCATCTTTACAGCGAGACATGAGTAGTGTCTCTGCACCAAACATTTCGGGGACTTCCGTCAGGACTGTCGTGCCTCCTTGAGCGATTAAGTAATCAGAGAAGTAGCCAAGCATAGGGTTGGCTGTGATCCCTGATAGGCCATCACTGCCTCCACACTCAAGGCCAAATTTTACTTCACTGAGTTTGCCGGTTTCTCGCTTATCGTGTTTAACGACGCTGTAGATTTCTTCTAGTAGAGCTACGCCATCTTCAACTTCATCATCAGAGTGCTGTGAAATTAAAAACTTAATTCGTGATTCGTCTATTTCACCTAAACCCGCTTTAAAAGCTGCTAATTGGTTATTTTCGCAACCTAGACCAACGATTAACGCGCCACCGGCATTAGGGTGTAAGGCCATATCTTGCAATAAAACTTTTGTGGTTTCTAAATCATCGCCTAACTGAGAGCAGCCAAATTGATGTGGAAATATGTGTACGCCATCAATTTCAAGATCAGCATGGTTACGTAAAAACTCATCTTTCATTTGTTTGATCATGCCATTCACGCAGCCAACGGTTGGGATCAACCATATCTCGTTGCGAATACCAATCTCACCATTGGCACGACGATAAATATTAACCTCAGGTGATGGCTCCTCAGGGGCTTGTGTAACGAACTCTGGCTGATATTGGTATGTTAATTCATCATGCAATGTTGTTTTGATGCAATGTGTGTGTACCCATGCGCCAGGATTAATATCTTCAAGTGCAAAACCAATTGGGGCGCCATATTTAATGACTCGCTCACCCTTAGCAATCGGCTTAAGCGCAACTTTATGACCCTTATCTATGTCTTCTAACGTTTTAAAAGAAAAGCCTTCAAATTCGATTCTTTCATTTGCATTGATTGGCTGTAAGGCAATCGCCACATCATCAGTATTGTGAAGTCGTAATAGTCTGCTCATGCTTATGACTCCAATAAGTTAACAAGCGTTTGTTCAACTGAGCTTGATAGCATTAGACTTAGTTGCTCAGTCACTTTATCTGTAAGGCCTGCAATTTCATTTAAGTCTTTATCCCAATGCCAGTTTGCAGCTAACACAGAGCTTACTAGCTCATTGGTTGTTATTGATCCTTGCTGATGTTGTTGCCATTGCTCGTTGAATAAAGCCAACCACTTTGGACTGTCGGCTAATTCAATTTTGTCGTCATTTCGCTCGCCACGATAAAACAATATTTGCCCAGCTAAAGCTGTTGCGATGAGTGGTGGTACAGTTTTGTTGTCGCTAATATATTGCTCTAATTGAGGTAACAAGCGTGTTTTGAATTTAGTCATGCTATTTAATGAAATAGACATCAGTAGGTGACATATATAAGGGTTTCTAAAGCGGTTTAATACGTCATTAGCGAAAATCTGCAACTCTTCTTTAGGTAAGGATAGAGTCGGGATGATTTCATCAAATATCAGTTTAGTAACGTATTTTTCAAGCAGAGGTGAAGCGAGAGCCTCGCCAACCGAATCAATATTTGCCATATAGGCAAGTGGAACCATAGCAGTATGGGCACCGTTCAAAATAGCCACTTTTCGTTGCTTATAAGGCGCAATATCGTCAACAACCTTAATGTTTAAGTCACTTCCTTCAAGGTGTAATACATCAGCTAAATGCTGTGGTCCTTGGATCACAAATAAATGAAAGTACTCAGCTGTTACCATGAAGTTGTCGTAATAACCGCATTGTTGCTGTAAAGCTTGATGTTCATCGCGCGGAAAACCCGTCACAATACGGTCAACGAGAGATGAACAAAAATGATTGTGCTCGTTAAGCCAGTTTACAAACTCGCTTGGTAAATCCCATATCTGACTGTACTGCAATACAATCTCTTTAAGCTTTTCGCCATTATAATCAATAAGTTCACAAGGAATTATGATCATGCCACTACTACTTGCACCATTGAAGTGCTTGAAGCGGTGAAATAACCATTGCGTTAGTTTTGCAGGAAATGCCTTTGCAGGGGTATCAGATAACTTGTCCTCGGGAATGTATTCAATGCCGGCTTCTGTCGTATTCGAAAAAATGACTTTAAGGTCGCTGTTCTCGGCAAGCTTTAAATAGTTATCAAACTCTTTGTAAACTGGGATTTCTTCGTTAACGCAACTGATAATACGCTGCTCAGAAACAGCTTTGTTTTGCTCATTGATACCACGAATAATACAGGTATATAAGCCATCCTGTATATTAAGAAGTGGCAGCGAGTCGTAGTCGATGGGTCTGATGATAGCAACACCGGCATTTAAACCGGTTTGTTCGTTAAGCTTATCTATTTGCCAATCGACAAATGCACGTAAAAAATTGCCTTCTCCAAACTGCATAATACTCGTTGGATATTTGTTTTTATTAAAGTTTTTACGATTTAAAGTTTGCATTTTTGTGCCCGCTCTTAGCATTGTTACAGTGTATTGCAGAACATAGTAGTTAATTTTGCCACCGGTGGCAAATAAGATTTGACAATTTGCTACCGGTAGTCAAAACTGGCCTTTAACAAATAAGTAATACAATTAACGTTTGTTTATAGCTATCCATTGAAAACTCACAAAATTTTTTAAATGGATACGCAGGTCATAGCTTGGATTGCCGTGTACCTTAATGAAATATAAAGGATTATATAAGACAACATGAACACACAACTGAACACACAAAGAAGACACAACAATGCATAAAAATCTTCTGAGCACGCTATTTCTCTGCTGCTGTTTACTTTTTATCAGTGCTTGCAGTGACGACAACAAGGTTATTCGCCTAACAATGGCGCATACATTAGATAGCCGTCATGTTACTCATCAAGCCATGGAGTATATGGCAGAGCGTTTAGCTTATTACTCTGATAATCAAATGGAAATTGTGATTTATCCCGCAGCACAATTAGGCACGGAAAGAGAGTTAATAGAGCTATTACAAATCGGTAGTTTGTCGATGACAAAAGTATCGTCAAGCCCACTTGAAGGCTTTGTGCCTCAAATGAAAGTATTTGGGGTGCCTTATTTATTTAACGATAGTGAGCACTTTTGGAAAGTACTCAATAGTCAGCTTGGGCAAAAATTGCTTGATGACCTAGCTGTAGCTCGCCTTAAAGGGCTTGGCTATTATGATGCGGGGAGTCGCAGTTTTTACACAACAGATGCTGCTATTAGAACGCCCGATGACTTAATTGGTAGCAAAATTAGAGTTGTAACTAGCCCAATGGCTATTGCTACTGTGCAGTCTTTAGGTGGCGCTGCCACTCCCATTGCGTGGGGTGAACTTTATTCTGCGCTGCAACAAGGTGTTGTCGATGGTGCAGAAAATAACCCGCCTAGCTATTACCTATCTCGTCATTATGAAATTGCGAAATACTACACCCTAGATGAACACACTTTTGTGCCTGACATCGTAGTTGCTAGTCAAAAGGTTTGGCAGCAATTAACGACTCAGCAGCAACACTGGCTGAAGTTGGCAATGCAAGATTCTGTTACCTATCAACGTAGTTTGTGGCAATCAGCATCTGATCAGGCATTACAGGCCGTTGTTGATGCGGGTGTTGAGGTTATTTACCCAGATAAACAAGTGTTTCAAGAGAAAGTAGCCCCTTTTCATGCCTCATTTAAAGGCACGCCTATCGCCGCACAAATTGCGGCAATAAAAGCGATGCAGGAGGCGTTATGAAAGAGTTTAATGCGAAAATAAATCAGCTCATTGAATGGGTATTAATTGTTGCGATGTTTGCCATTGTTGCAGTCGTTAGTTGGCAGGTGTTCTCACGCTTTATTTTGCGGTCCCCTAACTCTTACACTGAAGAACTTGCTCGTTTTTTACTTATGTGGATTGGCGTTTTAGGTGCTTCGTATGCCTATCGTACCCGAGCACACTTAGGGCTTGATCTTTTCTATCAGAAGATGATTCCAACGATACGTCGTAAGTGTTCATTTTTAATTGAGTTTTCAGTACTGATTACCGCGCTCAGCCTATTAGTTTATGGAGGCGGTATGTTGATGAACTTAAGCTTTGCATTAGATCAACGTTCAGCTGCTCTTGGGATCAATATGGGGTTCATTTATGTTGCTTTGCCAATTAGCGGCGTACTTATCACACTTAATTGCATTGAAAATATCATTTATTTTTTTAGACAAACACAGGAGCAAGAATAATGGAAATGACAGCCATCTTGTTGCTTGTTTGTTTTTTCACACTGCTCCTAATCAATGTACCGATCTCGATTAGTATTGCTCTGTCGACCTTGTTAGCACTGGTTTTACACATGGATTTTACTCCAGCGGCAACGACCATTGCGCAGCAAATGATAGGTGGAATAGATAGCTTTGCACTACTGGCCATTCCCTTTTTTATTTTATCGGGTCTGATCATGGGGCAGGGGGGGATAGCTAGGCGTTTAATTGAATCTGCTATGGCTATGGTCGGTTTTTTACCGGGCGGTCTAGCGCTGGTCAATGTGATGTCTTGTATGATGTTTGGCGCAATTTCTGGTTCAGCAGTGGCGGCCACATCGGCGATAGGCAGCTTTATGGTGCCAGAAATGAAAAAGCACGGTTATAGTGAAAATTTCGCCGCCGCAGTTACGGCCAGCGCAGCAACAACGGGTATGCTAATACCGCCAAGTAACATCTTAATCATTTATGCCATAGCAAGTGGTGGTGTGTCGATCGCGGCATTGTTTGTTGCCGGTTATTTACCAGGTATTTTACTGGGCTTAACACTGATGTTGGTCTGTGCCATCTATTCTTTAAAAAATAACTACCCCGTAGCAGCACGTTTACCACTTGCTTTAGTTTTAGAAAAAGTGATTGCAGCCATCCCTAGTTTGCTTCTCATAATAATCGTTATTGGCGGTATTATAGGGGGGGTATTTACAGCCACAGAGGCCGGTGCTGTCGCTGTATTATATGCACTGGTTTTAGCCGTTTTTGTATATAAAGAATTATCGCTAGATGAGTTACCTAAACTACTGCTAAAAGCTTGTGAAACAACGGCAATCGTGATGCTTATTATTGCCGCTTCTAGTGCGATGTCGTGGGTTTTATCATATTCACACATTCCGCAAATGGTGAGTCAATTTTTCTTAACCTTAAGTGATAACCCATTACTGATTTTGTTATTAATCAATCTCATTTTAATATTAGTGGGTGCTTTTATTGATATGACACCTGCTGTGCTTATATTTACTCCGATCTTTTTGCCCGTTGCAGCACAGTTTGGCATGTCGCCAGTGCAATTTGGGGTAATGATAGTGCTTAATTTATCAATCGGTTTGGTATCGCCGCCGGTTGGTAGTGTATTGTTTGTCAGTTGCGCAGTAGCAAAAACTTCGCTTCATAAAATCATTAAGCCAATGCTGCCTTTGTATTGTGTGATGTTTATGGTGCTTATGTTGGTGACCTATTTACCTGCCATAAGTGAGTTTTTACCTCGCTTGCTAGGGTTGATTGATTAATAAAAACAATTGCTTTGCTAGAGTTAACAGCTTTTATGGATAAAAGCTTGGTGCTACTATAGCTAAGTTAGTTATTTCGGAATCTTCTATGTCAGTGACAATTAATGATATTGCCCGCTTATCGGGGGTATCAAAACGTACCGTTTCTCGTGTAATAAATAGCTCACCTGCGGTAGGTGAAGCAACACGTGAAAAAGTGCTTGAGATAATAAAGCAAACAGGCTTCTCGCCAGATAAGCAAGCCAGGGGTTTAGCCTCAAGCCGTTCGTATTTGTTAGGGCTAATTTATGATAACCCTGATGCACTCTATATTGATGAAGTGCAACGAGGTGCATTGAGTGTCTGTGCTGAATTAGGCTACGAGTTAGTGGTACACCCAGGTTCTGCAAAACGCGAAGATTTTGTTGATGACTGCTTACGCTTTATTGCTCGCTCAAAATTAGATGGCGTCATTATCTTGCCTCCGGTATCAGAAAACAAAGAGCTCGCTGCAGCTTTAAGAGATGTTGATTGTCCATACGTAAGGCTTGCATCAGTTGATTTGGATGACGCTGATAATATTGTTGTATCTGACGAGCGTGCAGCAATGCGTGATATGGCAGACCATTTAGTCGAATTAGGCCATCAGGACATTGGCTTTATTTCTGGCCCACAAAATTATCGTTCATCAATAGAGCGTTTAGCTGGCTTTTTAGCTGAATTGCAGGTTTATGATGTAAATTTACCCTCAGAATATATTGTTGAAGGCAAGAATAGTTACGACAGTGGTTTAGAGTGCGCTAGGGAGTTGTTAAGCAAACAACCTAGGCCAACAGCAATCGTTGCTAATAATGATGAGATGGCTGCAGCTGTGCTCCGTGTGGCTAACAACCAAGGTATTAAAGTGCCAGAACAGTTATCGGTCGCGGGGTTCGATGACAATATTCTTGCATCTCGGATCATTCCATCGCTGACAACAATACGCCGACCTGTATTTAATATGGCATGCTTAGCCGTACAAAAGTTGATTAATCGCTCTCGTGGTAATCAAGACAAACTACCTATGCCAAAAACAGTAACGCCACATCTGGTGACACGCGAATCAACATCTCGAGTTCCTAAGTAAGCACGGCATTATGGCAGTAATGCCGTGCTAGATTTTTATAAGTTATACGCCTTTTTAACCAACCCATAAGTTAGTTGATAAGCAAGCTCGTGGGCTGTTTCAATCGTTATTTGATGATTTGTAACAAGCTCTGCTAAGTAGCGGCAATCAACTCGACGTGCCACATCATGCCTTGCTGGAATCGATAGAAAAGCTCGCGTGTCATCATTAAAACCGACCGTATTATAGAAACCTGCGGTTTCAGTTGTTTGCTGACGAAAACGCAGCATACCTGCAGGGCTATCATGAAACCACCATGCCGGACCTAGTTTTAAACTAGGGTAGTGACCAGCAAGCGGTGCCAGCTCACGACTGTAAGTCGTTTCATCTAGGGTAAATAAAATGATTTTTAACTTTGGATGATTACCATATTTAGTTAAAAGAGGCTTAAGCGCATTAACATACTCGGTTTGGCTCGGAATATCTGCGCCTTTATCACGGCCAAATTGATTGAAAATTGGCTGGTTATGATTACGATGTGCACCAGGATGAATTTGCATCACAAGGCCATCTTCAATACTCATACCTGCCAGCTCCGTTAGCATTTGGCCACGAAATAGCTCTTGCTCTTGTTCTGTTGCGTTACCTGTGCGGCATTTTTTAAATAATGCTTCACATTCAGATAATGATAGATCAGCTGTAATCGCACTGGGGTGACCATGGTCGGTTGCAGTTGCTCGACCTTCTTTTTTAAAGTAAGCGCGACGAATTCGGATCGCTTCTAAATAACCTTGCCAAGTACTGGTATCTTGGTCTGTTAATTCGCCAAGCTTAGCGAGGTTATCAGTAAAGTCTTCTCGGCTCGCATCCACAACATCATCAGGCCTAAATGTGGTTATAACTCGTTTGGCCATGGCCGTTTCAGCCATCTCTTTATGATGTTCTAGTGAGTCTAATGCACCTTCAGTTGTTGCTATGAGTTCTATATTAAAGCGATCCATTAATGCTTGCGGTTTATAAGCATCTGTTGCAAGTTCAGTGGTGATTTTATCGTAGTATTGTTGTGCGTTTTCAGAGTTAAGTTTTTCTTTAAAACCAAATACATCATAAAAAACGGCATCTAACCAATAGCCACTTGGGGTGCCTGCAAATAGGTAATAGTTATCCGCAAAAATCTGCCAAGCTTTTTTTGGATCTGCATTTTTTGATCGTGTTAAATCGCCATCGATACCATGCTCAGGAATACCAAGCTCGGTTAAATCAATACCTTGGCTGTAAAGCATTCTAAATACATAGTGATCTGGTTTTATAAAGAGTTCAGTGGCGTTACCAAAGTTAGGGTTTTTATTAAACCACTTTGGGTCTGTATGGCCATGTGGGCTGACTATTGGAAGGTCTTTTATTTGTTCATAAAGCTCTCGGGCAACACTAACAATTGCCGGGTCACTCGAAAATAGCCTATCAGGGTGAAGTGAAAGCGGCTGTGATTTAATTGACATAAGGTTCCTCAAAATCTTGCGTTGCCAGCGGTGGCAAAATTTAAATATGTAATGACTAAACTTAATTAGCAGTGAGTAACTTAGGCACGTTAGTTGTTTTTTAATGGCCTAAGACTGTTATTTATGCAAACAACTTTAGCAAACATTGCCACCGGTGGCAATGTTGTTGCGAGTAGATAAATCTAGTCTATCTAAAATGAAAAAAGCACTGACCCTAAGGGTACAGTGCTTTATTTTCTAACTTGATGGGGAAATCAAATAAACCTTCCTTGGTTTTGCTAAACTTAGTTAGAAGCTATAGCGGAATCCTAAGCCGAATGTACGGCTATAAATAGACGCTGAGTCGTTTAGAACAGTTGGTAGTTCGTAGTATTGACGATAAACCTCATCTGTTAGGTTTGTTGCATCAAATGTCACAACCAAGTCTTCAGTGACATCGTAACTTACTTGGAAGTCTAAACTTTGTTCTGGTCGACGATAAACTCCTCGTGGATGCGCGAAACGACCTGAGCCATAGCGATTTAAGAATGAGTCACGCCAAACGTAAGAGAGGCGAGTGCTGAAATTTTCTCGTTCATAAATTAATACACCGCTGTAAGAGGTATCTGAAACACCAAATACGCTTCTGTTTGTGTACCCTGTTAATTCACCTTCGTTGCTGAAGATTGGAATGTCTTGATCCGAATCTAAGAAGGTACCACTTGCTTGAAGGCCAATGCCATCTAACCACTGTGGAACAGATTCAGGGAAGTAAACTAAGCCAACTTCAACGCCTTTAAGAACACCATTGGAGGTGTTGCCAGGTTGAGAAAGTATATAATCTTCCATCTCGCCTGTTTCTGGGTTTGGAAATTGAGCTTGGCGTAATGAATCAAAAACAAACCCTTCAATATCTCTGTAGAAGTAGGTCGCATACGCTGAGCTACCTTCATTAAAGTAGTATTCTAGTGAGAAGTCATAGTTAGTAGATTCAACTGGGCGTAGACTTTGATTACCACCGCTAGCGTTGCCGTAGCCAACATTTGTAGTGTCTGGACGTAAATTAATAAAACTATTTAATTGGCCAAACTCTGGGCGGCGTAAGGTTTGCGTATAAGCAAAACGAGTTATTAGATCATCACTTAAATGGTAGCGTAGCGTTAAATTAGGTAAGAACTTTGCGCTACTATTTCGGCCAGTACTTTGTACTATGCCACCAACTTCTCCATCCCAGTGGTAAAAGTCCATGTCAGCGCCTGCGTAGGTATAGCGAAGACCAATATCACCGTCTAATCGATTACCAAAAAGTTGTGTTTCAAATTGGCTTTGCACATACGCAGCCCATGAAGTTTGGTCGATATCGAAGTTCTTTTGTAGCGTCATTCGACGCTCGCCATCGGCGCTATCGTAGAAATTAAACGTATCACGATACTCTGCACGGTTTTGCCATAAGTTTTTTGCATTAAAGGCAACCCATGATCTCGGCAAATCACTTTTCCCATCAAAGAAATCACTATTTACGTAGTGCGCTTCTGAGCCTAGAGATGCTAATGGAATAGGGTTAAATCGATTAGAATCACGACTACTGCTATCAGCTGTACGTTTATCATAACGAACACCTGCTTTAGCTTTTGTAAAGATACCCCAGTCAACATAGAAGTCGAGGTCAAGCGTGAATGTTAAGCCATCACCATTATCCTCACCGCCGTTGTCGAACATGGTACTGGTGGTCCATAAGCTTGGATCGGTTAAATCAAGTGGAGTACCAAACTCTTCATCGTAAACAGTCCATGCCATGATGCCGTCTTCATGATTGAAGTCTGCCATGACAAATGGAAAACGAGTATTTGCCTGCATAGCAACAAACTCACGTTCATATTTACTTGTTTGATAGACCAACTCAGATTTTAGTGTTGCATCTTCAGATAGCGCCCATTTACCACCTAATGCAAACATGTAGCTATCAGTTTGGCTCTTAGAAAAGTCGCCGCTGGTAAATGCACCTGAGTCACCCCAAGCACGAGATTTGATGACATTTGTGCCTTCAAATAAGACTGGTTGTGTCACCGTTTCTACCCGTGAAGAATCTGCGTATGAAAATAGTAGGTGGTTATTACTTTCGTTACGGTAGCCATTGTAAAATGCTTCGAAAATATACTCTGATGTATCATTTGGTGCCCATTGAAATGACAGGTTTACTGCCGGGCGTTCACGTTTACCAGTTAGATCTGACTGATTTAGTGCGTCACGACTTAGATAGTACTCAACCTCACTGTCAGTTGCAGGGTCATACATGGTTGCCCCTGGCGTTCTGTCCATACCGTGTTCAAGGCCTGTTGGCCATGGGTAAATGCGATTTAAGTTATCAGCTCTAAATGGCACGAAACCACCTGGTGCACTATTCTCATCTCGGTAGCTGGTGCTAGCAAATGAAAGGTTAATTAATGCGCCGAGATCACCAACTGATGATTCCCAACGATTGCTGGCAAGCACACTTACTATAGGATCGGTTTCTTCAGATTGGTCTTGATAAACGCCACGGGCATTGACCACAACCTTTGAGCCTTCAAAATTAAATGGGCGTTGGGTGCGAACATTAAGTTGACCCGCAATACCGCTCGCTAATTGGCTGGCGTTGCGTGTTTTGTATACCTCTACACTTTCAAGTAGTGCCGCAGGTATGTCTGCAACAGCAAGTTGACGCCCTGCTGCGGTGAACATTTCGCGGCCATTAATTGTTGTTGTAACATCGGTTAAGCCACGGATTGTAACAGTATTTACTTCACCCGATGCGCGGTCTGTTACCTGTACACCCGTTACACGTTGTAGCGCCTCAACAAGGTTATTATCAGGAAACTTACCAATATCTTCGGCAACAATCGCATCAACAACCTGAATTGATTGGCGCTTGATATTAACGGCTTTATTTAAGCTGCTTCGGATCCCAACAACTTCAATTATTTCAAGGGAATCATTGTTGTCATTTGCTTGAGCGTTTTGTGTTTGCTCTGCAGCCTCATCTGCTGCATAAACACATTGCCCAAAAAGGGCCATACAAATTGTGCTGGCTAATGTCGTTTTCTTAAACATTTAAAATAACCTCCAAAATTATTTTAATGCGAATCAATAACAGAAGTTATTTGATTCAGTGTTAAATCAGCATCATTAGAAAAACCTCTAATGTTCGACAAGGTGCTGATATCGTGTGTTTTTTTATTAAGTGTATTTTTCCTGCATTTTTGCCACCGGTAGCATTTTTAGCCAAATAGTTGCACCGCAAGTAAGCATGCCAGGCTTGTTGTGTTGTCTTCATCCCCCTAACCACGCTCCTAAATTTTATAACACAGAAAATTTAGATGTTTAAGTATTATTATATTCTTTTTAATAATTTGTTACTTATTTCTGTGTATTTTAAAAATAAGTCATTTATTATCAATGGTTTAACTTTTTAATGATTTTCAAATAAAGAATTTAGATGTGTAGTTACATGGCGGTTTGTATTATTTTTTGCTTCATAAAGAGAGGGTTCAGTTGTAGTGCAAGGTTTAATTTCTTTTTGGTGCAAGACAAAAAATAAATGATTTTATTGTTAATTTATTTATTAAAATTAATGCTGTAGGTCATTTTTTAGCGTCAAATATGATGAGTAAAACACGTGAACAAGGTGGATGAAACCTCAAAATGCTACCGGTGGCAATTGTATTATGATATGTATATAATTAATGTTAATATTAGCTTGTGTAGACTAAAAATTTTCTAAAAACATTATAATTTCAACAGTTAGAGGAACACATATGAGGAAGGATTATTTTGGCCGGCTTGAAAAAAAGCTAAGGTTAATAAGCAAATCTGCATGGTTTGAAACCAGTATTATAAGAAGTGCGTTTATCGCTTGCTTAAGCTTCTTGTTTGTAGCCTGTAATAGTCAGCAAAGTGTTGACGTTCAGCCTAATGAGCAAGCTAAAACAGACATCATGATGTTAAGCGGTACTGGCAGTGATGATGCGGTGAAATGGGACTTTTACTGTAGTGAAGGGCAAAATTGTGGTGAGTGGAGTAAAATAGATGTTCCTTCTAACTGGGAGCAACAAGGCTTCGGTAACTATGATTACGGCTACATCCCAGATAAACATAGCGAACAAGGTATTTATCGTCGTGATTTTACCCTACCTGCTGATTGGTCTGGTCGCAAAATTGAAATTGTTTTTGATGGTGTGATGACAGATGCCACTGTGTTTGTGAACCAACAACAAGTGGGCCCAACCCACCAAGGTGGTTTTTATCGATTCAGCTATGACATAACGCCATATTTAAAAAGTGGTGAAGCTAATGAGCTAAAGGTTGTGGTAGATAAAGTTTCGGCTAACAAAAGTATCGAAGCAGCAGAACGCGCAGCAGACTACTGGGTGTTCGGTGGTATCTATCGTCAAGTCTTTTTACAGTCTTTGCCACAATCTCATATTGATTGGGTTTCATTAGATGCAAAAGCGTCTGGTGAATTTAAAATGGATGTTTATCTCGAAGGACTAGATAAATCAAATGCTTCTGCAGTTGAAGCACAAATTTTAGATTTAGATGGCAACCCTGTAAGTGAAACGTTTAATGCCACACTTAATGGTAACAAAGTGCACTTAGCCACTAATGTTGACTCTCCTGAGCTTTGGAGCGCCGAGACGCCTAATTTATATCAAGTACGTATTGATTTAAAAGAAGGCTCTAAAACTCTACATAGTTTCGATAAAACCTTTGGCTTTAGAACTTTTGAATTACGCCCACATGACGGCTTATATTTGAATGGCGAAAAAATTATCCTTAAAGGGGTTAACCGTCACAGCTTCCGTCCAGCAACTGGACGTACTATGACTAAACAAGCCAGCATCGATGACATTAAGACGATGAAAAGCATGAACATGAATGCTGTTAGAATGTCGCATTACCCACCCGATGTGCACTTTTTAGAAGCGGCAGATCGTCTTGGTATTTATGTTATTAATGAGTTAGGCACATGGCAAAAGCCAGTTATTGATACACCATCAGCGAGACGCCTAGTTGCACAGCTTGTTAAACGCGACCAAGCACACCCAAGTATTTTATTCTGGGCGAACGGTAATGAAGGCGGTTTTAATACCGATGTTGATGATGATTATCACCTTTATGACATTCAAAACCGTCCAATTCTTCATCCTTGGGAGTTGTTCCGTAATATCGATACTGATCATTACCCAACTTACTCGGAACTGGTAGCTAAAAAAGCCCGTAATGAAGTATTTTTCCCAACCGAGTTCTTACATGGCTTGTATGATGGTGGCCATGGTGCAGGTTTGAGAGATTTTTGGGACTTCATGATGTCAACTCCTGTTGGTGCCGGTGGTTTCCTATGGGTGTTTGCTGATGAAGGTGTTGAGCGTACAGATCAAAATGGTCGTGTTGATACCGACTTTAACCATGCACCAGATGGTATTGTTGGACCTTATGGTGAAAAAGAAGCGAGCTTTTTTACAATTAAAGAGATTTGGTCACCAATCCAAGTTGAAAACTTAAAGAATGGCCAGTTACTTGCCGGTTCTTTTGACGGTCAGTTGCAAGTTAAAAACTTGTATGACTTTGTTGATTTATCAACTATGTCGCTCGAATGGCGTTTATATCAGCCAGTGACAGCGTTTTCTGATAAAAAGCAGCTTGTAGCGAGCAATAAAGCCACACTCCCTGCTATTAAGCCAGACTCGACAGGAACAGTACAATTGAACTTACCTGACAATTGGCAGCAAAATGGGTGGTTAGAGGTTGAATTTTTTGACCAGCAGCAGAATTCAATTTGGACAGATGCTTGGCCTATCCAAAGCGCTGCTAAACTTGCAAAATTAACTCAAGAGCAATTTGAAAATCAGGCATCAGCAACTAAACCAGCTCAAATTGTTAGTCAAAACGAATCTGAGTTAGCGGTTAAGGCTGCTGATAGAACAATTATTTTTGATGCAACAACAGGTCTATTAAAGTCATACAGTAAGCAAGGTCAAACTGCGGCGTTGACTAATGGTCCTAAGCTACTTCGTTCTGATAACTCACTAAATAAAGGGGTTTATAATGGTATTGGTTCATGGCTAACTCATGATCCAAATGCTGAGAAAGAAGCGCAACAAGATAAAAAACCGACAGAATTAAAGTCTGAAATTATTGCTAATGATTTAGTGATTGAAGTGATGAACCCGCCAGCAGGCATTACAAAGCTAACTTGGACTGTTCACCCTGAAGGTCATTTATCAATGGATGTTGATTACTGGCTTGACGGTGAATACATCCTTCATGGCGTTGGTTTTAATTATCCGAAAAAAGCAATTGAGCATAAACGTTGGTTAGGTGATGGCCCTTACCGTGTATGGGCTAACCGCTTAGAGGGCGTAAACTACTCTGTTTGGGAAAATGATTATAATGAAGGCGTTGCTGGCGAGCGCTGGGAATTACCAGAGTTTAAAGGGTACTTCTCGGATATTCAGTGGCTTACATTAAGCTCTGAGCAAAGTGAAATCACTTTCTCTACTGCAACTCCAGATCTATATGCGCGAGTTATGCAGCCTGATGATGGCGAGCGTCCTGATAATACATTAGCACTTAAATATGATGAAGAAATTAGCTTCTTACACAGAATTAGTGCAATAGGGTCTAAGTTCCACGCTGCACATCACCTTGGGCCACAAGGTCGACCTGTGGCAGAAAGAGGAATAAACAATATCAAGCTAACGATATACTAATTTACAAAGAGTTACTCGTTTTAGTGAAAGCGCTGCAGAAACCTGCAGCGCTTTTTTGTTTTAATCCACTAAAGTGCATTAATAAAAAGTGATTATTTAGGGTTGAGATTTCTTATAGGTGTAGCACTATAGTTATAGATCGCTTTTTAAATAGTTCTACTACATTGAGTTAGTCATCAACTGACAGACAACAATGATAACGACTATAAAGGCGATATATGCAAAAAGTAACACAATTATGTAAACGAAAATCAGCGTCGTTTACTCCGCTCGCAGTTCTCTGTGCTGCTATTTTCTCACAGCCAAGTTTTGCAGGGAGTTGGCAGCAAAATGTCAGCATTGGCGGTTTTAATAATGTTCATATTTACACTCCTGATACGCAATCAAGCATAGGCAATGGCCATTCTTTGATGCTAGTACTGCATGGCTGCGTGCAACCCATTAATAACTACTTAACTGCGAATCTTGAAGATGCAGCCGAAGCCCATGGCATGGTAATAGCCGTTCCTGATGCTATGAATAAAGCAGGCTATAGCTGCTGGTCATATTGGCAAGGAGCAATCAATAGAAGCTCTGGCGATTATAAAAATCTGATTAATTTAGCCAATACATTGAGCGCTGATGCAACGCGTAATATTGACCCTAAACAAGTGTATATTGCAGGCTTATCATCTGGGGCGGCAATGGCTGCACAAACGGCTTGTGTGGCGCCTGATGTATTTGCCGGGGTTGCACCAAGCGCCGGGCCGACTATCGGCACAAGTTCAAGTGGGGCAATTTCGACCTGTGAAACAGTGTCTGAAAACACCTTTGTATCCCGCTGTGAAAGCTATGCTGGCAGTTATAAAGATCACTTTGCTACACAAATAGCGGTGATTGGTCACGGTACTGCCGATACCACAGTGAATACCTGTTATAACCAACAAAACGCAGATGGCTTTGCTGCCCTTTATGGGATTAATCAACTTTCAGGCACAACGACAATAAGTGATGATGCAACGCGTACCGCTGAGCAGTCACTTTGGCAAGACAACCGGGTCGCTATGCTGTGGTTTAATAATTTGGATCACTCATGGTCGGGCGGGCAAGGTGCGTCTGGCGATTATGTGGCGGCAAACAGTATTAATTTTGCAACCTATCTCGGTGAGTACTTTGCGGCGAATAATAAACGAGTTGATCGTAATGCAGGCCCTGAAATTAGTAATTTAACTGCCACAGACAGTAATAACCAGCTCACCATTACAGGCAGAGCAGTCGACCCAGAAGGCAATGTAACCAATGTTGATATTAACGTGTATAGCCTAGCCGGTGGCACGGCAAGCTTAATTGAGTCACTGAACGTGCAAGTCGATGCGAATAATACCTTTAGCGGGGTGACAAGTGCACTCAGCGATGGTCTTTATGAAGTGCGTGTCAGTGCCACAGATAACGAATCGAAACAAGGTGATGAAGCTAATCTAACGGTACGCGTTGGACCAGAGCCAGCAGCTACAGCACCGCTACTGAGTGACACTGCGGCAAGTGTAAACGGGCAGTGCGCTACAGTGACAGGAACGGTGATTGATAATAATCAAAATTTAAGCACTGTCGTGGTCAGTTTTAGCAATGGTGATGTGACGGCTACTGTGAATGGGCTTGAGTATTTTGCTGAGCAATGCAATCTAGCTGGTGGCAATAATAGCGCAGTGATCACCGCAACTGATGATACTGCGCTTACATCAATAGATAGTATTAGTTTTGTCATCGATGCTGGTGTAACAGGCGATTACAATTTTCATATCAACGAAGGCCATATTAGCTGGGGCGAAGGTTATTCTGCCTGTTATTTAGCGTTTGGAACCGCTGCCTTTACAATGCGCGAGTATTCAGCGGGCACAAATCAATGTCAGTGGATTGCTGATGATGACTCAACTTGTGCAGGGCCATTACAAGCATGCAAAACCACCACAGAACCGACTAATGACGCAGACAACGACGGTGTGCTCGACGGCGCAGATAATTGCCCGAATGTAGCGAATGCTGATCAAGCCGATAACGATAATGACGGGATTGGTAATGTGTGTGACAGCACACCTGATGGTGAAACGAGTGACTCCGACAGTGATGGTGTCAGTGATAGCTTAGATAACTGCCCGCTGGTGGCCAATAGTGATCAGCTAGATAGTGATGCAGATGGTGTGGGTGATGCGTGTGACTCAACACCGAATGGTGATTACCAATGCACTGAAACCACCTCAAGCAACTATGCGCATGTGCAAGCAAATCGCGCAACCACGAATGGCTCTTACGCCTATGCGGTAGGCTCAGGTGATAACCTTGGTCTTTATAACACCTTTTATACTAGTACCTTAGCGCAAACTAGTGCTGGGTATTATGAATTAGGTAATTGCCCTAATTAATAGCTTTGTGTCGCCCATACGGGCGACACTTTTTCTAAACAGCGTTTAGAATTTATAAGTCAGAGTTAGGCTACCGTTTGTTGGCGCGCCATAATAACCCACAGTTTGTAAGCTATTGATGTACTGCTCATCAGTAATATTATTAACGTTTGCTTGAACTGCAACTTGGTCATTAATATTCCAGCGCGCGAAGGCGTTTAGCAGGGCGTAACTACCTTGCTTGACATTGTAATCAGTGCTTTCGATTTTAGATTGCCAACGGCCATTTAAACCCACAACCATTGCATCTGTTAATGCATAATCCACTGTTACACCAACAACATCGCGAGGTGCCCATTTATTGGTGTCATCACCATTTTCATCTGTAACATCAATATGTGTATAAGATGCGACGATATTCATAGCGTCGGTGATTTTACCAGTGACTTCAAATTCATAACCTTCTGACTCAATAGACACGCCTTCATAGTAATAAATACCATCTTCAGTGAGGCCCGCATATTGCGCAAAGTTATCTTGCTCTGCAGTAAAGTAGGCAAATGTTGTCATTAGGGCATCATCAAACCAAGAAGCCTTAACACCAGTTTCAAAGTTAGTGCCTTTGGTAGGTGCTAAGTATTGGCCGTTGTAATCAGCTTGCTCTTGTGGCTGATAAATATCTGAGTAACTAGCATATAAGTTTAAATCGTCGTTTAACTTATAGGTAAAACCGATATATGGGCTTGTTTCGCTCTCATCATTATCGATAGATGCACCGGCATTCATACCTGAGCGTTCAAATTCAATAGCGTTAAAACCAACCACGGTAAATAATTTATCAGTAATATTTAACTGAGCCGAGCCAAAGTAGCGGGTTAGCTTTTGTTCAATATCTGAATACAGAACCGGTGTTAACCAATCAGGTTCAGGGATCGCATCTAAATCGTACGGAAACGCAGGAGTTGGTCCGGCCGCTGGTGTATTTGCAAAATCAAACGGGTGCTGATACATCACATCATCACTTTTTGCATGGCTTACCCCAAAGCTCGCTTGGTGCTCTTTACCAAACAATTCAAAGGCACCAAATGCTTTAATTTCAAATAAATCAGCATCGATTTCACTATCATAACGACCAGGAGAACCACTTAGGCCAAGGTTAGTATCTTTATCAATAGTGCCATATGCATAAAAAAGTTTATCTTGCTCTTCAAAACCGCGGAAGTTGTAGCTCGCTTGAAGTTGCCACGCGTTTGCAAAAACATAGTTGTACTCAACAAATGCAGAGGTGTTAATGGTGTCCCACATTGTCCATTCTTGAGTGGTTGTGTCGCTGACATCCCATTTAGCTTGCGTGCCATCTGTGTAGTTATAAACAAGACCGCCCCAGGTGTTGCCATCGGTATCAGCGTCTTGATATGAATAACCCAAAGTAACAGTTGAGTTATCTGTAAGCTGACCATCTACCACCGCAGAGAAAAACTCGCGGTTGTTCTCAAGGCCATCTAGGTATGATTCTTTATCTTCTGCGGCAGCCACAAAACGTGCAGCCCAACTACCTGATTCGGTTAATAAAAGAGAATAGTCAGCTTGTAAACGTTTAAAATCCCATGAACCAACAGAGACACCGATTTCACCGCCGTTTTCGTTTTTAGGGCGTTTGCGCACATAGTTAAGCGTACCCGATGCATTACCTACACCAGTGAGTAAGCCATTGGCACCACGAATAACTTCAATTTTTTCGTAGCCGTATGCTTCCATTGCGCCGGTAACGATACCCCAGTCATTCGGTAAGCCAACGCCATCGATTTGTGTATTCTTAATTTCAAAACCACGTGATGTGTAGTTGGTACGGTTAGTTTCCCATTCTTCAACATTGATACCAGGTGCTAAGCGTAAAGCATCATTAATGTTAAAAGCGGAATAATTCTTTAGTTGCTCAGCAGAGATCACGCTGATAGATTGCGGAGTTTCATCAATTTCTAGCGCTAAACCTGTCGCTCCTTCACTAATACGGTTTTGTCGAATACCTACAATTTCGATTTTTTCGAGATTAGCCTCTACGTCAGTCGTTTGCTCTGCAAAACTGATTTGAGGGTAAAGTGCACAAAGAATAGCGGTTGCAATAGGCAACTGAGTGAATTTCATTTTTATCTCCGCGTGTTATTTAGCAAATTTTTATAGGGTTATTGTTTTTAATAGGGAAACAATCGGCGGGTAAGTTATCACAACTGATAATAGTTATCATCACCATTCATCGCAAAAGTGATATGTTAATATAAATAAATGTAACAAATTATGTCGAAGAGTTTTGTCTATATGAAAAGGCAAGTTTATACCAATTCGCTTAATTAAGTGGTCTATTTTGAGGCAATAAAACCTCGTTGGTAACAAGGCAAAAATTTCGTTATTTAGTTGTTCTAAATCAGAAATTTTTAACGCAGGTAGCGACAGGTTTAATCCCTCAAAATGATTAAGTATTATTGCGGATTGGTATTACTAATAGGATATGAAAAAGGCGCCCTGAGGCGCCTAGATTTAGGAGTATTTATTTTCTGCGGAGGGTGTATGTGTCTTCACCACGAACAGTAACAGTTTGAGCAAGGCTTACTTCCTCAATATCCATCACGTGTACTCGCTCTGTAGAGTGAAGTACTTCATCATCCATTGATTGTTCTTCTTGGAGGAAGTAGAAATGCTTGCCTATCTGACCACCGTCATGATCAATATCGGCTTGGTATAGATTGTAATCTTTGTTACCTGCGACTGTTTCTAGTGTGCCAGAAGTGCCTGAACCAGGTAAAATTGCAAAATAAGCCACTCGTTCAGCAACATGACCTTCATTTAAGTTTTCTTGCTCATAAAATGCAGCTTTAAAGCCTGTTGTTGATAAGCCTGCTGCACGTGTATAGGCACTGTGTCCGCCATTGTAGGTTTGAGTTTGCAAAAAGACGTAAGGTTTGGCACTAAATGCTTCTGAAAATACAACGTCTTTAAACTCTCTAGAGTTAGACAAGCCAAAACTACCAATTTCGACAATTGTACCGTCGCTCATTGTATAGCGACCTTCATTCATTGTTAAAAAGTCAAAAGACTCAGTTTCGTTATGTTTTGTGTTTAAATATTGCCAATTCTGGAATGAAATTTCAGAACTATTTGTTTCAATATTCTTTAAACGAATAACACCACCATTTTCATCATGTACAGTTGCTGCTGATGAAAACACAGCTGGCTTTGTAAAATACTGATCTTGAAAATCAAATGACTGCCATACACCACCTAGTTGGTTATTAACCGTTTCTGAGTAGTAAGGAATGCCATCATTTGAAATAGCGCAAGGCGCTTCAGTGTAACAACTTGTTGAGCTTGATGTGTTTGTTGTTAAGTCACTAATGTGAATCGGCAAGGTTGCAACCAGACAAGTTTTTCCTGAATAAGGGCTAAGCTTATAAATTTTAGATTCGTTTTGATCACCATGATCATTAATAATCACACGACTGATTAAAACGTCACCTTTTTGGCTTAATGTTGCACCTGTGACATTAACTAAGTTGTGATTGGCTAATTTAGTATATGAATAGTCATTACGGTCAATGCTATATACAGAAGTCGCTGTTACTAATAAAAGGTCGCCATTTTTAATGACTAAATCAGCGCGGCTTAAACCATCAATGCCACTGAAGTCAGCTAGCACAGTTTCTTCGCCCGAGTATTTGTCTATGCGATATAGCTTTGAGAAGCTGACTGCAAAAAGTGAGTCAGTATCAGAAGCGTATGCCATACCGAAAACTGATTTTGTCTTACCTACAACAACATGCTCGCCTGTTGCATGATCAAAATAGGCTAAGCGACTGTATTTATATTTGTCACCTCTAATAGGTAAACTTGGACGTTGTTCATCACTGATATCAAGATGGCTAACATCTACTTTGAATTCAAGAGGAATAGGTGAAGACACATAATAAGTGCGGTTAGTTGTTTCGTCATATGCAATTGCAGCAGAACTAAATTTTGCAACAGAGTCTGCTCTAGCTGTTTTTTGCAGCTCATCGAGACCGAATACAACACCTAACTCGCCTCGGCCGGCATTCATAGCTACTAATTCCCCTTGGCAGCTATTAGCGATTGCATAAGAAGTCACAAAGCTACTTGAAAGAGCTAGGGTTGATAGAAATAATTTGGCTTTTATCGACATAAGTAAATCCCACTATTAGGTTTATTCCGACACAAAGAGATAAGACCACTTTGTATTAATAGTGAGCATTATAGTGAGAACTCCCACTTTACGAATGCCGATAAAAGCTGTTTTTGAGTCTGATATTTAACCTTTAAGTATTGGTAAATGTGTTTTAAATGTTAAATTAGCTTTTTTTCTGACTTTTCTGATCTTCTGAATTGCTCGACATCGAGCTGCCAACCGAAGCGGTAATCACTAATAAAATAGCTAGCCATTGCCACACGCTTAAAAATTCACCTAGGATTATAAAGCCAGCAAGTGCTGCAATCGCCGGCTCTAGGCTCATCATAATGCTAAAGCCTTGCGCTGGCATATTGCGTAGTGCCACCATTTCTAAGGTATAGGGCAGTGCACTTGACATGACTGCCACTAAAATACCGAGCGGTAATACTTCCCAACTCAATAGTGCAGCGCCTTGAGAAGCTGCGCCGTAAGGCACAAGTACAATCGCGGCGACGCTCATACCCATGGCAACGGTCATTCCGCCTGAGCCTTGGTTTCCGGTCTTTTTGCCAAACAATATATAAAACGCCCAACACGCTCCCGCCGCAAGGGCTAAAATAACGCCAACTGGGTCGAGGCTGTCTTCGCCTTTCATATCTGGGAGCAATAAAATTATGCCAGCAATGGCGCAGGCTACCCAAAATAGGTCGCGTTTTTTACGTGACGAAAGCAGAGCAACTGCAAGGGGGCCAGTAAACTCTAGCGCAACACCTATCCCTAAAGGAATACGTTCAATTGCGTAATAAAACAAAATGTTCATGCCACCTAAACTCAAACCATAAACGATGATCGGCATACGTTGACCAATAGGCGGAAACGCTCGCCAAGGTTTAAACACAAGGCACAAAATAGCAGCTGAAAAACCCAAGCGTAGTGCGGTTGTGCCTTCAGGGCCAATTAAAGGGAATAATTGCTTAGCAACAGAGGCTCCAGATTGAATGGTAACCATTGCGAGGAGCACGCAAATAACAGCAATAAAAAACGGTGGAATGGTGCGCTGCATCACTGTCCTTATGAAAGTTAATAGCTCAAGTTTGCGGCGATTCTACTGATGTTTTATTGGAGAAGAAATGTTTTTCGTTAAACGGACATAGATTATCGATAAAGCAAAATTATGGGTATCAAATTGCTTTGATACCCATACACAGAATGCTTAAGCTCGACTTGCTTGTTCAAAGGCTGGCATGATGTTTTGCGTGGTCTGTTTTTGTTGCTGGCGTTTGGCCATTTTAAAGAAAATAGCAGCAAATACAGCAGCGACAATGTCGACCATATAACTTGAGTAAAAGAGAGTGTTAACGTCACTTGAGGCAAGTTTTAAAAGTGTAGATAGCACCATTAACGCACACAGGCTCGCTAGTATGTAAAAACCAGCTGTGGTTGCCTTTTGTACAGGGTTTAAGAAGCTATATATCACAAAAACAAAAAAAGCTGCGTAATAACTGTATAGGGTTGCGTAGTTTGTGTTGCTCACAAGAGTAGGTAGCCATTTTGCAGCAACGAGTGTGAAAGCGACAGCTATCATAGACCCTAAACAAACACCAATAGTGAGCCTAGCCATAAACAAGGTACTGCGTTTATTGGGATCTTTTTTAAAGCGTTTATCTATCCATAATAAGTTACCCGAATAGAACAAGAAGGCGCCTAGTAACCCCATAATGAAGTAGCCCCAACGACCCCAGTCTCCCCCATAGGTGCCAAAATGGAGTGAGAAAATACTGGCAACCATGTTACCCCACACCGCATCTTCGCCTTGCGGGTAGCTTGAGTTAACCACTTCTAGCGTGTATGGGTTCATAAATAAGTAATCAGTATCCGGGCCACGTACTACCGCATTATTGTTACTCATCATAAACACCGCAGAAGGTGATGCTGAGTTTAAATTACTATAGCGAATGTGGATTGGCTCATAGCCGGGGGCATAGCTTTTCGCTGCGAGTACTTGCTCATCAATACGTGGTAAGTTCTCAATATGAAAACTTTGCGCGGCAGGTGTAGGGCGCTGAAACAATGGCTTACCATCATAAAATTGCGCTAAACCACCATAAATAAAATCATGAAACGCAAACACGACTACGGTAAAAGCAATGACTAAATGAAACGGTAAACTGGCGATACCAATAAGGTTATGGCTATCGAGCCAGAATCGACTAGGTCCTTTTTCTTTACGTAGTGCAAAAAAAGTTTTAACTAATGTCGGCAGTAAAATTATTACCCCAGAGACCAAAGCTAAAAAGTACAAAATACAGGCAATGCCAAGAATATAAACACCAGATTGGTCATGGCCAATTTCACCAATAAAGCCTGCTGTACGGTGTAAATAATCAACTAAATCGGCAAGTTCGTTTTCGGTTTGTGCGCTGACGTTTAATGTGCCATCAGCATTTAGGTGTGCGAAGTTAAGTTGTTTATCAAGCTCCATGCCTCGGGCATTGCCTTTGATATACCACGAAAGAGGTGCATCTTGAGTATGTAAATCAAGGTTAAAGCCTTTAGCAAGTTGTTCGCCTTGCTCATTAATTGCTGTATCTATTAGCGTTTGGTAGTCATAATTAGAGCTGGTGACTTTAGGGGCATGAATAGGTGCTGCCCATTGCTGTATTTCGTGTTTGAACATGGTCAAACTGCCCGCATAAAAACCAATAAACAGCACTAAACCTGCAATAATGCCAGTCCATGTATGTACACCTTGATAGGTGCGAAGAATATCCGATCTTACTTTCATGATGCACTCCTTAGCATAAAAAACACGCCATAAAGCAGCACAGTTAAGCTGCCAAGGACAAGCCACGCTTGCTTTGCTGAGTTGAATAAATAACTAAAACTAAAAATGGTTAGCCAAACAGGCGTGATCATCCACATGTTAAATTGCACTTTATCGCGAGCATCAATGCCTCCTGGGCCATACCAAGCAAAAAAAGCAACGAAAATAAATGAGAGTGCCAGCCCTAAGAATGTACCTGCTAGGGTTTTTCCTAACCAAGTCGGTTGGCGTCTAGATGGGCTTGTCATGAATTATCCTTTTCTTTGCAGCAGGCTAATAAAAGGGATCAGCATCAACATTAGCATGATGCTAAAGATGATGAAGAACACGGCTGCAGTGGTTGATAGCTGTTTAAAGGCAAGAATTAATGCGCAAACAGTTAACGTAATTGAAAGTAATCGCCATTGTTTTTTAATTGGTTTTTTTAAGAATCGCTGCTGCTTTCTGGTGCAGTAGAAAATACTGACAGCTAAAACGACAAGCAGGGTAACGGTAAAAATGAGCATAAGATTATAGTTGTAGTTGATGTTAAATCTAATTGTAAATGATAACTAAACTCAATTGCAATATTATTAAGCTTGTGTTAATTTCCTAGCGCTTTTTTATCAAACTCAATTTGTTTAATTCTAATAATCTCTTACGGGGAAAGGACATTGGCTACTGCATTTAAACTTAATTCACTCACCAAAGTTATGCTTGCATCATTACTTGTTACACAAGGATCAGCATGGGCTGACGACGATCAAAACAGTCGAAAATCAATGGATACCATTGTTGTTACAGGTGAAAAAACAGAGAAGTCACTTAAAGAGACCATGTCGTCAGTGGCAGTTGTTGATAAGTCTTTACTAGAAAACGGTCAACTTGCTTCTATATCTGAAGCGCTGTCAGAAATGGCGAACGTCGTTGTGTTAACAGGCTCGGTACCAGATATGCGAGGCGTATCAGGTAATGGTGGTGCAACGGGTTTTAACTCATTTAGTGGTGGTTCAAAGGCCCGTGTTTCAACCTTGATTGATGGTGTTAGCCAACCGTTTGTAGCCGATTTAACCGGTGATACGGGTCTGTGGGATGTAGAACAAATTGAAGTTTACCGAGGGCCGCAATCAACCAGTAATGGTCGTAATAGTATTGCGGGCGCTGTTTACATGACAACTAAAGCACCTACTCAAGAATTTGAAGGGGCAGTGCGCGTTGGTTATCGTAACCAAGATAGCTACCTAGATACTGCCGCAGTGGTATCAGGGGCGTTAGTTGAAGATGTATTAGCATTTCGGTTATCAACTCAGTATGTTGATGGCGAAACGTTTTCAAATCCACCGGTATACGAAACAAATCCAACTGATCGTGAATTAAACAAGTTAAATACCAGTAGCACACGCGCTAAATTACTTTACACACCAAGCAAAGATCTTGCTGTACAGCTAACTTATTCAACTTACAGTGAAGAAGGTAATTCGGGTCGTAAGTACTTTTTAGCGGATGAGCCATTTGATTATGAGCCGCTATATCAACGTATTATGGATACTGAATCTGATACCACGCAAGTAAATGTTGATTACAAAATTAACGATGATTTATCGTTAGATGTTTTAGTTGCTTACATGGATTACAAATGGGGATTTGAAGCATACGAGCCACTTGAAAGCGCAGAATCTGACGTATCAATGGATGAGAGTAATATCACTGTCGATTCCAAGCTTAACTTTGGTTTAAGCAATGATTATTACTCAGGCTTTGTTGGTCTTGCTTACTTTGATCGTGACCAAGACTTTGAAAGTGTGGGAGCAACAAACTATTACGGCGACGATAGCAGTAAATCGACCGCAGTCTATGGTGAAACAAGCTTAAACCTAAGCCGCGAATTAACGTTAACAGCGGGTCTGCGCATTGAGCGTGAAGAGCAATTACGTAATTTCAATATGGCATTTCGTGGTGATATGCTCGTTGAGCAACTGGATAATTCACACACATTGCGTTTACCAAAGCTCGCGATTCAATATGATATTAGTGACGAAACGACGCTATTTGCCAGTGCTCGTCGTGGTTACAACGCAGGGGGCGGCGCACTTGATTTTACCGCTGAAGATTATTACTACTACGACGAAGAAACCGTTAATACCTATGAAGTAGGTTCGCGCAGCGTTTTAAATAATGGCGACATAAATATCAGTGCTAATGTGTTTTACAATAACTTCAACGGTTATCAAGCGCTAAGCTCTGAGCGTAAAATCACTAATGTTGAAGATGCTCATAGCTATGGTTTAGAAGTTGAAGCTTACAGCATGTTGGGCGATCAGTGGCAGTTACATGGCGGTTTCGGTTTATTGAAAACTAAAATTGATGAATCATCAGCCTTTCCTGATGCCGTTGGCAATGATTTAAACTCTGCACCGGAGTTAACGGCAAGTTTAGGTCTGTCGCATTGGTTTACCGATAGTCTAAAAGTTAATTTAAGTGCCAATTATGTTGATGAATTTTATGGTGACTTAACAAATACAGAAGAACGCGTTGCAGGCGATTACACCATTACGCGCTTATCGATGACCTATGATACTGAACAATGGTTGATAAGTGCCTTTATCAACAATGCCTTAGATGAAGAGGCGTATACCTCACAAGAACCAGTCAGTGGTCGCTACCCACAAGGCTATGTGGCAGTTGTGAACCCACAAACAATCGGCGCATCTGTTACTTACCGATTTTAAACTAAACGCTAGTCGCTGGCTGGATCAGCGACTAGCTTAATTTAAAGCGATTAATTTGCCCGTTTAAGTTATTCGCCAAGTTAGCCAGCTTACTCGATGAGTCCGAAATGCTTTGCGTTTGTTGCTGCGACTTTCGACTGGTATCTTGTACTTCGTTTAAGCGCTGGGCGATTTCTTCGGTCACTTGAGATTGCTGCTCAGATGCAGAAGCTATGGTCATATTGGCATCAGAAATGGCTTTTGCTTGCACGCTAATTTCATCGAGCATATGGCCCACTTTTTCTGAGTTTATCACCGCTTCTTTAATTTGATTATCGCTAGAGCGTATCCTCTGCGTCACAGCATTGGTTGCAGATTGCAATGAGTCAATTTTATCTTGGATCTCAAGAGTAGAGCTTTGCGTGCGACTAGCTAAAGTTCTTACCTCATCAGCTACAACGGCAAAACCTCGGCCTTGTTCACCTGCTCTTGCAGCTTCGATTGCGGCATTGAGTGCCAATAAATTAGTTTGTTCGGCTATATTACTGATAACACTTAAAATAACCGTGACTTCATTTACTGATGCTTCTAATTGGTTAAGGTCTGTTAGTGATTTGGTGAGTGTATCGGCCACTGACTCAACAGAGCTAACTCCTTGTTGTACAACCTGTAGACCATCTTGGGTTTTCTGATTAGCTGCGGTGGCACTGCTTGCCGCTTCTGCACAGTTTTGAGACACTTCTTTAACGGCCGTTGAGTTTTCATAGACTGAGCTTGAAATCACCTCAATCGCTTGGCTTTGAATATCATTGAGCGTTTTAGCTTGCTGTGAAATTTCATCTAGGCTTTTTGCTGCTACTTGGGCCTGCTCTGATTGATCATGTATTTCTTTAAGAAGCTGAGATAGCTTATCAACCATAATATTAAAGCTGCTCGCAAGCTGGCCTATTTCGTCATCGGCTTTGTGGTCAATATAGCGAGACAAATCTCCTTCAGAGATACGCTTGGCTTCATCAATTAAGGCATGGGTGGCTTTAATTACTTTTTTCTCTAATTGCCAGTAACACACTATTAAGGTAGCAATAATAGTCAGGACTAAAACTGTGCTAATTAAACTCAAGGTAACCACACGGTCGTGATTTCCTTTGACTTCAGCCGCACTTTTTTTCTCAATAGAGCTTAAAAATGCTTGCACAGGTTGCTGAATTTTCTCAACTTCTGCCATGTAAGCATCGTTGGTTAAAAGCTCGATAGCTTGCACCCACCTTTTATGCTCGCTAGGGGTTAAGTTATTGGTATCTCGGCCAAGCAAATCATTGACCAAGCTAAATGCTTTTTCTTCTGTTTCAACAAGTTTGAGTGATAAGTCGTTGGATTTTTGCAACAGGGCTAAATCATCAGCAGCCACATTAAAGGCTTTTAAACGCTGCACATAGCTCTTCTTTTCGCCATTTAGCCAAGCAGCTTTTCCTTGAATTTGGTCAACAAGTTCTTGGTATTCTCCTTTATAGCGATTTTCTAGGGTTACAACGTGTTGACGAGCAAGTTCAGTTAAGTGAATCGAATTTGAAGATGAAAACTTAGCAAGATGGCTTAGTTCATAACGCTGTTGAGCCGACTCCATACTTTCATCTTGACCTGATTGCAAAAACAAAATAATGAGGAGAAGTCCGGCAGCTAGGGCAATGGTTGCTGCGAAAACCGCTCTTAACAAAAATCTTATAGACAAGGCTAAGTCTCACAAATCAAATAATGCATGATTTAAACATAGTGCAATAAGCTACAAGCGCAAAAAATAATGTTGCAAATGAATACTTACTAAAAAGGGTAATTTAAGAAAGTTAAAAGTTATTATTTACTAATGAAATGGTATGGGTTTTGCTTTACCTAGTCTTTTTGCCAAGGAAGACAAAATGTTGACGATCAATTCGCCACGACTACGTACGCCAAATTCACTGCAAAATACGCAATCTATTACCTCAACCTACGAGAAGTTAGCTTCGGGAAAGCGTATAAACTCTGCTAAAGATGACGCCGCAGGCCTACAGATAAGCCATCGATTAACAACACAAATAGCGGTGAAGCAACAAACGCTTAGAAACTTACAAGATGGTATCAGCTATGGGCAAGTTGCTGATGCTGGCTTATCTGAACTAACTGACTCTCTTCAACGCATGCGAACTTTAGCCCTTCAAGCAGCTAATGGCTCAAATACAGATATAGATAGGGAGGCGTTAAATCAAGAGTTTTCACAATTACGAGATCATATAAACAGCGTTGTAGCAAATACAGAAATTTTTGGAAAAAAACCATTAATGTCTAAGCCTGAACAAGAGACGAATTTAGATAATGTACCTGTATTAGATGAAGTGTTTTCTAATAATGTTCAGCAAGGGATGAGCTCTGGAGATATTTCTTTAGGTCTAATACCTGCTGGCTCAACGAACGTCAGGATACAAATAAATGATAATGGTGCAAATGACGATTTAAATCTATTTACCCAAACTGGCGAGCATTTAGTCGGGCAAGATTTAACGTCTGTGCAATCTAGAATTGAGGCAAATTTATTTACTCCAGCAAATGGTTACCAAGGAACAGAAACATATAGCAATGGCAATTTATTTACGGGGGGAGGTTTTAATTTCCCAGCTGTAAATAGTCAAACAATTAATGGAATGAACTTTATCTACTCGGGGAATGGTAACCCAAGCTCAGGAAGTTCAAATGAAGAAATATTCATTGATAATGTAACCGAGCCGCTGCTTCTAACTGTGATTGGTTCGGGTATGTTTCGAATTACTGCCAGTTGGGATTCCTTGGGAAGTTTAAATTCATCATCTGCTGAATCAAGTGATGGTCCGATGATGGTAACATCAACAGACCAAGCAATTGGCGAAGATGGTTATATTATATTTGAAGATATTGATGCTAGTGCTGGTTCTTTAACAATTGAGGGCATCACTATAAGCAGCGAAGACTTGGCTCAAAATGCAATTGCTAGAATTGACACTGCATTGTCGCGTATCGGTGGGTTCCGAGCTGAAGTAGGGGCAAAAATGAATGCAATTGAGTCGACTATACGCAATGAATCTAATCAGTCGACGATGCTGAATTCAGCAAACCAGCGAATTGAAGACACCGATTTTGCCAAAGTAATGGCAGAAAAAGTATCACTAGATATTGTTCAACAAGCGGGTGTTAGTGTTGCTATGCAAGCGAAGGAAATTACTAAGGATGGAATTTTGAGTTTGCTAGGGCAACTAGAATAGTTGCCCTGATTCGCTATTAGTTTTTATCTGCGGGGTACACAACGCCAAGTTGGCTTCGTGCTTCATCGAGCACCGCCATAACTTGTTTTGACAGTGTATGAGTATTAACTGATGACTCAATTTGTCCGGCATTCGCTGCTTGAATAAAGTGGTTTACTTCATGGCGCATAAAGTGTTCATCAAATGGCTCAGAGAGTTCTTCAACTGTGCCATCGTTACCTATATATTGCATACGCTTTAATAAAGAGACTGCTTCGATACGAATACGGCCTTTTTCACCTTGGATCTCAGTAAAATTATCGCCTTGCGAGATTTTCGAATAGCTGATCACCGCTTGCTTATCTGAGTAATTTAATAATACATCGCCAGCTCCATCAACGCCGGTTTCAAGTAACACGCCGCTGGCTTTTACACTCTGAGGCGCGCCCCATAATGCGAGTAAAATATACAGCGGATAGATACCTAAATCGACTAATGCACCGTTAGCAAATTCTGGCAAGAAAGTATTTGGTCGCTCGCCATTTTTATATTTATCGTAACGTGATGAGTACTGACTATATTGACCAATATATTTGCGGGGGGTGCCAATCTTTGCAATTGCATTTTTTAAGCGTGCGAAGTTTGGTAAATGGGTGGTCATCATCGCTTCCATGTATAAGCGTTGATGTGTTTTGGCCGCCTGAATGATGGCCTCTAGTTCTTTACTATTAGCAGCCGAAGGCTTTTCACCTAAAACATGTTTACCGGCTTTTAAACACATTACAGCATATTCTTTGTGTAAGCTATTTGGCGCAGCAATGTAGACAGCATCGACTAATGAGTCTTCGCATACTTGCTCAATATTGGTAAACACCTTAGCCTTTTGAGCATCGTGCTTTGCAAGGAAAGCCTCGCCTGTTTGCTGCTCTCGAGAGCACACACCATATAAGGAGAATTGTTCAATTTGTTTAGCTGCACTCAGTAGTGTATCGCTTATAAAATTGGTACCTACAATGACAAAGTTCATGGTTACTCCTCGTTGTTTTGTGCAAGCCATGCTTGCCAATCCAGTTCAAACTTTTCCATTTGTTTATGTTTTTTGCTTAACAAATGTTTGTCTTCATCTTCTTGTGCCATATAAGGGCCTACGCGGCATAATGCACAGTGTTTATCACCTAAATAAGCGGGTAAAGTCAGCTTTTCAGTAATACTATTGTCAGTTTTTTCGCTAAATACATAGGTAATGCCGCTGGTGTCTTTAACGTGTTTATCGCGATCAACATTGCGAATTTTATAGCCAGGGAATAAATTAATATCGAATGGCATTTGTCCTAGATATTGGCAAGTCAGCCCTTGATTTAAGCTGCCTTCAATATTCCATTCGCGATAAGGTTTTACATCTTTAGAGGTGATGAAGCAGAGCATTGGGCCGTTTTTATCTAATGCGAACTGGCTTGCGTAGTCTAGGTAGCGATGCAACAAAGCACGGTTTAAAACATTCATACCACCTTGTTGGGTATTTGCCTTAAATGCAGCTTCACCTTTAAACGCGGGTATAAGTGGAAATTGAAAAATAACCACATCAAAACAAGCGCTATCTAAGCGCTGCCACGAGTCTGGCTTTGTTACATCAAACTCAGTGAGTGTTTCAATGTTAAGTTGTCGCAAGGCGCGAAGTGCATTGTCGGCATATTTTTGTTCTATGGTGTTTGCATCATCATAAGTTGAAGCAACAAGCTTGGCCGGTTTTATATAACGCGCAATAGAGTGTGAAAATGATAAATCACCATCGCCAACCGTTAATATGCGCCAACTAGGGTCTAAAAACATGTTGTTATTTGCCTTGTGCTGGCGTTGTTTCTTGTGCGATTTCAGGGCAAAGGGCTAAGCGAGTTTTAAGCCCTTCAATGGCTATTTGCTTAAAGATTAAGTTAAAACTAATCAATACGGCAATAACGATATGAATAGGACCATGGGTAAAACCTGCGTCTGTATCAAAAAGCATTAAGCCGAATAACAAGAACATGGTAGCTAAAAATATTTCAATCAACTGATTAGAATATAGCTTTAAGCTGCCTTGGTTTTTATGATCTTTTTTAATGTGAATCGCACAAAAAAATGGGATCACTTTTACCTTAAAGTGGGCGTTTTTTTCTACGTAATTTTCGCCAAGGTGGTCTAGTTTAGCGCGCAGTTGATCTATCATAGCAAGTCCTTAAAAAACTGAGCCGCGGATGTTACCGCAAACGCAAGAAAAGGGCTACTCAGGATAGATACTCATGCCGATTACAAATATGTGGCATACAAAAACCACAGACGTTAAAACAAAACGCATTTTTTGATAATCAACGTGATAGGTTTGCCACTGTGGTGAGCTTTTTTCAAATAACAGCACTAACCAAAAACTTGCTGCGAGCCAAGCCAGTGTCCAAGTTGCTGGTAAAAAGCTTAAAAAGCCAATCGGTAAGATAGGAATAATCGCTTTTATAGCATCAGCATGCGTTTGCTGTCCTGCATGCCATAAATTGCCAGCCATAAAGGCTAAAATAGCGATGCTATAAAAAGTGAAAAAGTCTAAGTTGACGGCATTACTTCCTGCAATAAGTGGCCAACCTACGCAGCCTAAAAACGGTAGTAAACCTAAGTAACCGAGTTGAATGTGATTAATAAACTTTTCCATAATGACCTTAAAGCCGCCTAACTGGTATAAAATAACTCGTGGTTATTTTATACCAGTTAGGCGGCTAAAACGATCGCTTTATTATTGGCGTAATTCTCGACGCAGAATTTTGCCAACCGTCGATTTAGGTAATTGCTCCATAAAAATGATTGATTTAGGCACTTTATAAGCACTTAAGTTTTCGCGGCAATAGTCACTCACTTGTTGCTCATCAATCTGATCTTTTAAAGTAATGTAGGCACAGACACGCTCACCGGTTTTTTCATCTTTTGCACCAATAACGGCTGCTTCACAGATAGCTGGGTGCTGACAAAGTACGTTTTCTACTTCGTTAGGGTACACGTTAAAGCCAGAAACAATAATCATGTCTTTTAAACGGTCTACAATTTTGTAATTTCCACTTGGTAGTTTTAGACCCACATCACCAGTTTTGAAAAAACCTCGCTTCATACATTTGTCGGTTTCGTCTTGGCGCTGCCAATAACCCATCATCACCTGCGGGCCTTTAACAACAATTTCGCCAGACTCACCGTCAGCAACAGGCTCGTCGTTTTCATCCCAAATTTCCACAGTAGTGTTTGAGAGTGGGCGGCCAATACTACCAATTTCTTCTTTTTTAAAGTCGTTTAAGGTTGCAACAGGCGAAGTTTCTGATAAGCCATAGCCTTCTGTGATTGTACAACCTGTGGTGTTCATCCACGCATCAGCTGCAGCATGTGTTAAAGCTGCGCCCCCAGAGACGGTCATTTTTAGGTTTGAAAAATTCAGTGCTTTGAACCCTGGGTGCATACACAAGCCAATAAATAAGGTGTTAATCCCTGAAAAGTAATTAATCTCAAATGGTTCGATTTGCTTAACTAACGCATCTAAATCACGAGGATTTGGGATCAGTACGTTAAATTGCCCCATGGCAAATAGGCCAACCATATTCACTGTAAAGGCGTAAATATGATAAAGCGGAAGCGGGCAAATACCCGTTTCTTGACCGGGCTTTAAAATATTGTCAAAGCGCTCATTCATTTGCTCGGCATTGGCTAAAATGTTGCCATGACTAAGCATCGCAGCTTTGGCAACCCCTGTGGTGCCGCCGGTGTATTGTAAAACAGCAATATCGTCACGACTTGCTTGATGAGCATCAAGAGGGGCGAGTCTTTCACCTTGGCGAATGAGTTCGTTTAACGAAAATTGACCCTCTTGCAATGTTGGCTCAGCAACAGCCGCTGCAACAATAACGGTTTTGATCGACGTATCATTGATAACCGTTGCTAATTTATCGGTAAGAGCGTCAAGAATAACAATGGCCTTAACATCTGCATCATTAAACTGGTGTAGCATTTCACGAGCAGTATAAAGCGGGTTGGTATTGACTACGATTAAACCTGCACGAATTGCTGCATAGGTAACGATAGGGTAATCAACAATATTAGGTAGTTGAATGGCTATCCTGTCTCCAGCAACAAGACCACTTTGTTGTTGAAACCACTGTGCCAAATAGCGAGACTGTTGTTCAACTTGGGCATAGCTGAGTGTTTTACCTGCACTGTTATAGGCAGGAAGGTCAGCATAAGTTTGACACGTGTGCTCAATTAATTGTGTTAGGTTATCATGTGTGTTCATGGGGATTCCTTAGCGTGTTGTTCTTATTAATTGTTGTTTAATGAGGCGATCCATCACAGAACCCATTATCCAATTCGGTAAGTAACGACTCATGATATAGGTTAGTTTAGATTGTAAGCCTAGGATCACCATTAATTTTTGTTTATCTAAGCCTCGCAGAATATGCTTTGCGGTATCGATAGGGTTTGCCACAGCTATATGTTTTTCGCTTTCGCAAATTAAGCTGATTTTTATGTTATTTGGCTTATATTTCTTGCGTAGCTTTTTGGCTAAAATCAAAGCGCTTGGTTGTGGCGTAAATTTAGTTGCATCAATAAGGGGGGATGTAATTGCTAGGTGGCCGTTCATGCTTAAGTGTGGCGTTATTAGTGTTGCAAAGTGCTGACAAGCAATACTATTTTCTTTACTTAGTTGCTCATTGGTACTGCAGCTAAAAATGGCTAAATCTGGTTTGCCTATCGCTGCGATTGCATTATTTACTTGAGTTTGCAGCGCTTCATTATCCCAGATATGCGTAGCAAAATACTCAATGTATTGGTAATCATCAGCAAGCTCACTTAACGATTGTTTTGTTTGTTCGTTGAAATGTACGTCAAATAAAGCGACATCGTCACCACGGCTAATATATTGCTTTGCCAATTCGAACCCAATGCCACTGTTGGCACCGGTAATAAACACTCTTCTTAACATTGCACGACCACTAATTAGCGAAACTAGCTAGTCAATATATATAAATTGTTAACAGAAAACTTAGCTTTTAACGACTCGTTTTTAACTTTTTACGCCATTAGCTCGAGTGTAACTTACGATAATCTTTTGGTGGAATGCCATACCAGCGCTTAAAAGCGCGAGTAAACTCGCTGTAATTAGAAAAGCTTAAGATATCTGAGATGTTCGATAAACTGAGGCTAGATTCTGTTAAATATTGGTGTGCTAGATTACAGCGTACATCATCGACTAATTCACGAAAGGTTGTGTCATGCTTTGTTAAGTGACGCTGCAAGCTACGAGCACTCATTGATAGCTTTTCGGCTATTAGGTTTACGCCAAACTCTTCGTGGAGTAAGTATTGCTTGATCAGTACTTCAACATGATCTGCAATGTTTTCGCGTTTTGTGTCTGCTGGCTGTCCAAGCTGTTGGCTAAGTATAGAAAACAACTGCTTATCTGAATTCTTAATAGGGAGCTTTAGGTATTTTTTCTCAAATACTACTGCGGTGTGTGCACAGTTAAATACCGGAACTTGGCCAAGAGCTTGACGATAAACACTCGGATTTTCATCGCAGCTATGGGGAAGCTCCAAGCGGTGGAGTTTTATTTGATCATCGGTTAATTGTTTTAATAAATTGACCCCGACGCTTAAAGCTAAGTCGGCACCATGATAAACGCTCACCTTTAGGCTCGTGCGAACAAAAAACGATAGCTTTACATAGTCTTGGTCTACTTCAAGGAGTAAGTCAGCGCTATTTTGATGAACATGATAGTACTTAGTTAAATTTTTTAGTGCCATTTCAAGGGTGTCGCAATTGCCCATCAAATAACCAACAGACCCTAAAATATTCAAGCTTTGCCAACGGCCTAATTCTAGCCCGAAATAGGGCAGGTTTAATTCTTTCGCCGTGAGTTCTAATAGCTGAATGAGTTGCTGATACTGCACAAAGTTATTGGCATCTTGTAGTTGTTTTCTGTCTAAACCAACGCGCGATAATAGTGCGTCAGGGTTCACCAATTTACTTTCGATCAGTTCAATATAGCCGTGTAGAGCAGATACTCTAATTAGATCGGGTGCTTGTGTTAATCGGGGCATAGTGTGCTCTTTTTTAGTGCGTTGGCGTAAAAAGTAAAAAAAATTGCGTTAAAAGTAAAGTAATACAGGTCATTAAAGTTTAACAATGTATTAACTGATTGACCTGTTGACTGCAATTAAGGCTGTAACGTGCTTAGAGGAACACACAATGAACTACTCAAAAGTTTTTATCAGTGGCGGCAATGGTTTTATTGGCCGCACTCTCGCACGCTACTTTAAAGCGCATGGGGTCGATGTATGCGGCGTTGATTTAACACCCTGTGAAGAATTTAACATTGTTGCTGGTAATTTGAATGAGCCAGCGAGTTGGCGCTCAATAATGAATGACTGCGATTTAGTTATTCATACAGCGGCAATTGTTTCAAATGCGTTTAGCTATAAACAAACATGGCAGGCGAATGTGGGTTGGACGAAAAACTTACTCGATGCAGCGGTGGCTGCAAACACAGTAAAGCGCTTTATTCATATTTCGTCGACCGCCGTCTATGGTAGTGATTGGCAAACTGATATTAAAGAAGATGCGCCTTTGTTCCCTGATGGCAGAGCCTATAACGATTCGAAAATGATGAGCGAGCATTTATCACTAAGCTATCACGCTAGTAAAAAACTCAATGTCACAATAATTCGCCCTGGCGATGTCTATGGGCCCGGCTCAAGACCGTGGATAGCTTACCCATTACAAGAAATCGCCAAAGGCAAGTTCATGGTGTCAGAGGGCATGTTTGGGCCTGTTTATATTGATGATTTAGTCAAAGGCATTTACCAAAGTGCCATGAGCGACGATGCAAGCGGTGAAATTTTTAATCTATCAGGCCCTGAGCAAGTGACTAATCAAGTTTATTTTAATTACTTGGCACAGGCACAAGGGAAAAATCACGTCACAGTAGTGAATTTGGCTTTAGCGTTAAAGCTAACAGGGTTCATTGAGTGGTGTTATCACCTTGTTGGTAAAACCACAGATATCAATCCGTCGACCATGCGCATGCTAAGTCGTAAAAGTGCAGCGTACAGTAATGAAAAGGCGCAGAACATTTTTGGTTATAAACCAGAATTTACATTACAGCAAGGTATGAAACATGCATTGCAGTGGGCGTATGAACAAGGACTGTGTAAAGAAGAACCACGCACAGATACCGCCACAGCAAATTAAAGGCAACTAGTTAACTTATTGAAAGCAAGTGAAAAGAGGGCACACATATGGCATTACCAGATATTATTAATCATCAAGATTTCTTACTGACTATTCATACAAATGATGAAAAGCTAATTAAAAACGCTTTACCAGGCGTGCACATTTATCCACTCATGCTCGATTCTGAGAATGGGGTATGGGTATTACGCGTTTTATTTGAGCCGGGTACGGTTTTGCCAAAGCACTTTCATACTGGGGTTGTACATTTATATACCTTAGCAGGCAGCTGGCACTACACAGAATACCCTGACGATTTACAAGTGGCTGGTAGCTATTTGTTTGAGCCAGGCGGTTCTATTCATCAATTTCAAGTACCAGCAGACAATACTGAAGTGACCGATACCTTTATGGTGGTTATGGGATCTAACATTAACTTTGACCCAGATGGTAACTATATGAACATTATGGATGCAGGTTGGATTGAGCAAGTGATGTTAGCAGCCGCAAAAGAGCAAGGAATTGAGCCTAACTACATTAAACCAAAGAGTTTATATGGTTTTAGTAAGTAATTTTATTCCCTGAAGTGAAAGCCCTTGATTACATAAGTGATTGAGGGCTTTATAGTTTTTGGTATTCTTAATCTTTCAATCTAAAAAACAAATTAATTTAATCTAAACAATCAATTTTATTTTGATCGCTCACACCTCTATTGTATTAATCAAGCCGACGCAAGGCTGCGTTAATTAAACTTTTTTAAATACATCAATGAGGAATATTATGAGCACTTCATTAATTAACACAAAACTACAACCATTCAATGCAACAGCTTACCACAACGGTGACTTTGTAGAACTAACAGAAAAAGACGTGCTAGGTAAGTGGTCAATCTTCTTCTTCTACCCAGCAGACTTCACTTTCGTGTGTCCTACAGAGCTTGGTGATGTTGCTGATTACTACGAGCAGCTTCAAGAAATGGGTGTTGAAGTTTACTCAGTATCAACTGACACGCACTTCACTCACAAAGCATGGCACGATACGTCTGACACAATTGGTAAAATCAAATTCCCAATGATTGGTGACCCTACAGGTCGTATTACACGTAACTTCGGTGTGATGATTGAAGACGAAGGTCTTGCTCTTCGTGGTACATTCGTAATGAACCCTGAAGGCGAAATCAAAGTAATCGAAACTCACGACTTAGGTATCGGTCGTAGCGCGAAAGAGTTAGTACGTAAAGTACAAGCTGCACAGTACATTGCTAATCACGACGGTGAAGTATGTCCTGCATCATGGCAGCCAGGTGAAGAGACACTTGCACCTTCACTAGACCTAGTAGGCAAAATCTAATTTGCCACAGCATTAAACGATAGCAAAGCTTTGCTTTGCTATCTCAATGCAACCTTAATTGCCCATCACAACTCACATTAAGCACATTAGCGGGTGATGGGCAGTTATCCCTAAAATTTTTCTAGATTATTTATTCTGAACTCAAGGGCTAAGCCATGTTAGATACAAATATCAAAAACCAATTAACAAGCCACTTTGCTTCTATTACCAGCCCTGTTGAGCTGCTTATCGCCTTGGATGACAGCAATAAATCAACAGAACTTAAAAACTTAGCAAACGATTTAGCTTCGTTAAGCGACAGATTCTCGGTGCGAGATAACCCTAGCCAAGATGTGCGTCGTCCATCTATGGTGGTATCTTCACCTATTAACAATACGCAAATCACATTTGCGGGTGTGCCTATGGGCCACGAATTCACAAGCTTGATCCTTGCTCTACTGCATACAGGCGGTCATCCAAGTAAGGCATCAGAGACTGAAATTGAACAAATTAAATCATTGCCTGGGCCGCTTAACTTTGAAGTGTATATTTCATTGAGTTGTCAAACATGTCCGCAAGTAGTGCAAGCACTTAACCTGATGGCGGCACACAATGAAAATGTTACGGCTACGATGATTGATGGCGCCTTGTTCCAAGACGAAGTGAACGAGCGTAATGTGTTAGCAGTACCGGCTGTGTACTTAAATGGTGAGTTATTCAGCCAAGGCGCTGTAAACCTGACTGATATCTTAAATAAAGTAGATACCAATGCGGCTGCACGCCAAGCCGAAGCACTGAACGATAAAGAGTTATTCGATGTACTTGTTGTTGGTGGTGGCCCTGCAGGCGCTTCTGCGGCAATTTATTCAGCACGTAAAGGCTTAAATACGGGTGTGGTTGCAGAGCGTTTTGGTGGTCAGGTATCAGACACATTAGCAATTGAAAACTTTATATCAGTTAAAGCGACCGAAGGCCCTAAATTGGTTGCACAACTTGAAGAGCACGTAAAAGAATACGATGTTGATGTAATGCAAAACCAACGTGCGGCATCGCTTACTAAGCAAGATAATTATCAAATTACGCTAGAAAATGGCGCGGTTTTAAATGCTAAATCAGTGGTATTAGCAACTGGTGCACGCTGGCGTGAAATGAATGTACCCGGTGAGAAAGAGTATCGCGGTCATGGCGTTGCTTACTGTCCTCACTGTGATGGTCCGTTATTTAAAGGCAAAGCGGTAGCAGTAATCGGTGGTGGTAACTCAGGTATTGAAGCTGCAATTGACCTTGCAAACATTGTTGAGCATGTCACCGTGCTGGAGTTTGCTGATACCTTACGTGCTGATGAAGTACTTATTCGTAAAGCAAATAGCTTAAACAACATTACTATTATCAAAAACGCGCAAACGACTGAAGTTGTTGGTGATGGTAAACGAGTAACAGGCTTAAGCTATATTGACTGCATCTCTGGCGATGAAAACTCACTTGAGCTTGCAGGTATCTTTGTGCAAATCGGCTTGGTGCCAAACACTGAATGGTTAAAAGATTCAGCGTTATCACTGACTCGCTTTGGCGAAATCGAAATTGATAGCAAAGGTGCAACATCATTACCGGGGGTTTACGCTGCAGGTGATGCAACAACAACGCCGTTTAAGCAAATCATTATTGCAATGGGCAGTGGTGCAACGGCAAGTTTAGGTGCATTTGATTACTTAATTCGCCACAGCGATGAGACTCAAAGCACAGAAGATGCAGCCTAATTAGTTGCATAAACAATGACTCTTGATTAGGCAGCTCACACCCATAGTTGCCGCTTTAAAGCCGCCCTCTCCAAAGGCGGCTTTGTTTTTTATTAGTACAGCTATTGATACTGCGCTGCAGTAATAAACTCCTCAAAACTTTCACACCAAATAACTACTGTATTGTAATCACTGACATCGATACCTTGTGGTACAACTAATTTAAAGCCATTGAACGAGCGCACACCTGCAACACGCTGCATTGTGCCTTTTTGTGCTAAGAAATCGGCTTCGTTATCAATAAAGTTTCGCGATAGATAAAGTTGATAGTCAGGCCCAGGTGATAACGTGCCCTGCATAGAAATAGCATCATTCGTTAGATACACCTTGCCATCACCATAATGCAAGCGATCTGAGCCTTTGAGATCGGGCTTAAACGTTGCACTAAACTGAGCTCGACCTTGATGCTGCTTCAAAACAGCAATATCGGGTGCTGGTTGTTCAGTTAAAATAGGTAAACTGTACACTCCAGCTATAAAACCCGCTGCAAAAATCGCCAATGTCATAATGGTAATTATCAGCGCTTTTAGCATGCTTACTCCTTATTTTTTAGCGTTATGATGTGACGTTGCTTTAAAGAAAACTGTTTTTCAACATCACCAAAGTATTGCAAATAGAGCTTCTCAAGTTCACCTGATTGCTGCAGTTTTTGCATACCTTGTTCTAGCATATCTCTAATGTGACTATTACTTTTACTTAAGTAAAAGTAATAGTCACTGGGGTATTGCAACATAATGTTTGGTGCAATAACAAAATTGAACTGCTTTAGTTTATTTAGTTCGCTACCAATAGCCAGTACTGAGCGTGGAAAGTAATCACCGAGTCCAGTTTCAAGGGCTTTTACCATCCCTGGGTAATCAAGCTCGCCATTGACTGTTAAACCATTGTTTTTCAGTACGGTATAATCAGACCAGCTCTGTTTTTGTAGGCCAACCAAGGGAGTTAAATCAGCAAGGGTTTCGATGTTGCTAAACTTTTCTTGATCTTCATGGCGGATAATAAGCAAACGTTGGCCGTGTAAGCCCTTGTAGAGAGGAATAGTCGTTCTGACTAATGAATCAGTTTGCTGCTGGGGTAAAGAAAGCCATGCTAAGGTAATTGTTTTATTATGGCTTAGCTGCTCTACAACACGTTTATTATTCATAGGCCTAATATTGTAAAGCAGTACAACATCCACACCCATTGCGGCAAAACTTTTGTCGAGAATGTCGTGAATATAT
The DNA here is from genome assembly GCF_023708065.1 of Pseudoalteromonas sp. NCCP-2140. Taxonomy (NCBI): domain Bacteria; kingdom Pseudomonadati; phylum Pseudomonadota; class Gammaproteobacteria; order Alteromonadales; family Pseudoalteromonadaceae; genus Pseudoalteromonas; species Pseudoalteromonas sp. NCCP-2140. The sequence continues at coordinate 258,194 of NZ_BRCZ01000004.1, forward strand.
TGATTTTTCGCCGCATCGTTATAGCTAGGTTTAGCAAGCTGAATAACAATTTGTTCATTAGCTAATACTTGTAGACTCGACAGAGCAAATGTCATTAAAAATATCAGTATTGCTCTGTTCATTAATTTAAGTCCTTTTTTGAGCGCAGGTTTATACGACTATACTTTGAAAACATGCACCTGCTGTTGTAGACGCGAAGCCAGTGAGGCCAACTCTTGGCTGGCTTGTGCATTTTGTTGCGAGCTTTCGCTAACCAGTGAAATGCTACTACTAAATTCATTAATATTACAACTTAGTTCGTTAGCAACAGTAGTTTGCTCATCCGTTGCGGTGGATACTTGGTTGTTCATATCGGCGATAAGAGCCATTTCTTGAGTAATTTCAGTCAGTAATTGTGATGAGCGCTCTGCATATTCAACACTTTGTTTAGCACTTTCGTCGGCATTACCCATGGCGGTAACGGCTTGCTGCGCCATTGCTTGTAGTTTACTGATCATTTCGTTAATACTGGCTGTGGCTTTTTGCGTGTTGTGCGCAAGCTGCCTTACTTCATCGGCTACTACTGCGAAACCGCGACCCGACTCACCTGCGCGTGCTGCTTCAATGGCCGCATTTAAAGCGAGTAAATTGGTTTGTTCTGCAACACCTTGGATCATCATAACGACTTGATTGATATCGGTTGATTGTGTATTTAACTCATTGATTAATTTTGTATTCGCATTAACGATATGTGATAGACGGTTTATTGCATCGATATTTTCTTGCACAGACTGCTGACCCTGTTTAGCTGTTTTATCAGTGTGAGTGGCTTTTTCTGATGTTGATAATGCATTTGCGGCCACTTGCTCAATGGCACTACTCATTTGCGTAATAGCGGTGGCAATCATCGCTGATTGATGCTCTTGCTCTGTGGCAGTGCTTGCAACTTGGTCACTAATTGAGTTCATTTGCTCTGCAGCGGATGAAAGGGTGAGTGTTGCGCTAGTTACATCATTTACAAGTGCATGAATGCGTTCCATCATGGCATTAAAGTGGTTTGCTGCTTGGGCTATTTCGTCATTACCATGGGTTTTGGCGCGCAGACGCAAATCGGCATTTTCTGAGATAGAACCTATCGTTTCACTTAACGACAACAATGGGTTATGGATAGAGCGGTATATAATAAAGGCAATAGCCAATAATAAAATTATTAATATAGTGATAGAGGCAGTCATAGCGATACTGACTTGAGCAAAATCTTTATCTGCGGCGTTTTTAAACTTGTTAGCCTCATTGATTTGTAAGCTTATTAGCCCTTGATAGCTTTCACTGAGAGGGTCAAACACATCGTAAAGATTTTTTACGAACACCTCGTTAGGCACTGCTTTAAGTTGGTCACTTTTAACTTGGGTTAAAAACGCGCCGAGTGCGCTTTCTACCACAGCAAGATTCTTTTCCACGATATTAACTAAGCGCTGCTCTTCTGTGGTTAGCTTGGTCCCTAAGTAGCTTTTCCATTTGCTATCAGCAACATTTTTTGCATTTTCAACGGCGGCTAGAAAGTCAGTTTTTGAAATTTGCTCAGCGCGGTATTTATGGAATAGATCAACAATGCTAACTGCGTAATTGTCCGATACTGTTTTTATCTGCTCAAGGGGGATGACTCTATCGTCATACAAACTGTCGATGCCTTTTATCATGCCCGACATAATAGACATTGTAAAAATAGAAGTGATCACAAAAACTGTAACCGGTAACAAAGCCAAGACGGCTAATCGCGTACGAACGGTGTAGTTATTTAACATGAGCGTGCAAATTTTTGTAAGGACTTAGTATTAAAGCTAATAGAGAAATGGTTTTAAGCAAGTTTTTGCAATTGTTTTGCAGGCTTTTTCTTAAGATACATATCTATTACGACTTAAAGGTAGCCACAGAGGGGCGTTGGCTCTGGTTAAGATAACAAAGCCAGTATTTACACTGGCTTTGTTTTGTTCCTGTTTTTACCATTAATGGCCGCGATTAGGCATTTGTCTTTGTGTATTACGGCGCATTTGTTGGCGCTGCATACCTTGCTGACGTGCTCTATTTGCCCTATTTAATTGCTGCATACGATTTTGTTGCCTATTTTGAGTGTGCTGGCGTTGCTGTAATGTTTGCTTCGCTTTACTTTTATCTATGCTTTGCAATTTATTTTGCACTTGTTGGCGGTCAATATTTTGTGCCCGATCTTTGATTTGTTGCTGTTTATCGGTAGGTAATGTTTGCCATTTACCCTCAACACGTTGTTGCCATTTATCGGCATCACGCTTGAGCACGTTACCTTTTTGGTCGGCGAACACGTTGTTTGCTTTATCGCGTTGGCTGATGGCTGTTTTTAAATCGCGTTTCACTTGCTGCTTTGAAGCAAGACGAGATTTACTTTGATCGCGTTTATAAATGTTATGTCTTGGTTGTTTATTATGGTGGCCAGGTTTATGGCCAACATTAATTTTGTTACCAATATTGATGTTGCCATTATTAATAATAACTGGGCCGCGGTAACCACCGCCATACCAGCCATTACAGCAATGATAAGGTCGATAATGGGTTGGCCATCCAACATTCCATTTCATACCTAGATTTAAAAAACCATTGCTCCAACTTAAGCCAAACGACCAACCCGTCCAGTTGTTATAGCCAATATTAAACCCCCAAGTTGGTGGGCGAGGGTAGTAGTAGCCACCGCCCCAGTATGGTGGGTAATACCAACCTGTACCATACACTGGCACGCCATAATAAGGGTATGACCACATGTAACCTGGGTAATAACCAACATACACCACTTCAGGAGTTGACTCGTATATCTCGACGTAAGTGACGTTGTAAACGGGGGAGCTTGGAGGAATTTTTGCGATGTCATCTTTTGGAATGCTATCAGCAACAAGCCAAGGCCCTTGTGCGGAATCTGCCTTAAACCACACCGCATTATCGACTGCATAATATTTGCCTTTAATTTGCAGCACTTGTGCATCCGTATTAATAGCATAAGAAACTTGCGTGCCCGGGATCCGTTCAAATTTAGGTTTGCCATCATAGTACACAGTTAAACTGGTATCTTTACGGCTGATAGCCGCTGTTTGCGGCACTTTTGCATCTAATACAGCTTCGTCAGCTTCTTCAGTGCCAGCAACTGAAACTCTGAGACCCCCTAAATCTGATTCAGGTGGAATGTTGGCAAAGCTTTCGGGTAGTTCGTCGCCGCGTACAAATGTCCATGGGCCTGTTTGTTGTTTTGCGCGATACCAGCGCCCAGATAACAAGACATAAATGTTATTCGTTTGCATTTCACGTAGCCACGGGGTTTCAGTGTTAAACACATACATGAGCTCGCCACCGGTTAGGCTTTTCCATTTAGCTGCGCCATCTGTTGCAATAAGTTCGGTGGGTTTAGTGGCTACAACAATGGCTGGTGGTGCACTTAGAACGGAGCTTTCGGTATCTTTAGGGAGCATTTTTACAAGTTCAGCCGGTGGTGACTGAGTATAGTCATAAGGACCTTTGGCTTGTTTTGCCTGATACCAAAATTGCCCATCGGTGAGATAACAAAGTTTGCTTTTGCTATCTTTAATCACTGTCATGGCGGTGTTTAAAGCGCGCTCATATTGGCTGTTTTCAATTTTACTAAACTTAGGTTCACCATCAAAACTCAATAATACCGACAGTTGCTCTTTGAAAATAATCGTTGGAGGGTCGGTTTTTAACTGCATTAAACTTTGTTCTGCTGCTTCTGCACTTTCAAGGCTGGCGGTGAGTTGCGAAAGCGAGGTTTCGAATTGACTGGCTTTTATTGCTTCATTAACGACAGCAGTAAATTTTTGTTCTCCTGCATCTTTTGATTCAGGCCAGCGTACATCTGTGACTGTCATATTGCGAACGGTGACGGTATCGTTTTCGCGATCAGTATCTAGTTTAGCGGTAAACCAAAATACGCCAAACACTGCGTCATTACCTGAAACCGAAAATGACATTGCAGCACGGGCTGTTAAAATATTACCGTTTAGTTTCTCGGGTTGTGGCTGATAAACAATGAGTGTGCCTTGTGACGTTTGCACTTGTTGAGGCCACTCAATAGCTTGGCTAAAAAATGAAAATAAACACAGAAAAGAGAGTATCAAAAGCCTGAGGGCAGTAATAAAAGGTAGGGGGAGTTTCATGGTCAATCCTTGGCTAACATAACTCTTTAAAGTATAGCCAATGACCTCGAAAACGCTTAAAAATTGTTCCTGTTTTTAAAGCGTTAGCTTAGGCAACTTGAGTTAAAAAATGTGAGCCCGCATTTAAACCCATTTCATAGCCCGCACTGAGTTTTTCAAATGACTTTGTTGTTCGACCAACAGCAAAGTTGGGTGGCGGTGCAATAATATTAATTTTACAATCACTCGGCGGATTAGTAATAAAGTCAATGCTTTGATTGTAATTTTCTGCGCGTCTTAAGGTGGCTTCTGCTAATGCAGGGGTGTTTTTATAAAGACGTTTAACGAACCAAGGCGCTTTTGAAGGCTTTTTCTTATAGCCAAGAGGCTGAGATAAAATAACGGTGATTTCTTTATTACCCATCTCGTATGCTTTACGAATAGGAATAGAATCTGCCACGCCACCATCAGTAAGTTGCAAATTGTCGATAACAGGAAATTCTCGATAAGCAATCGGCAGCGCACAAGAGGCTTTTAATTGCTCTTCAAGATGAATTGCATTTGCTTTTAAGTACTCTGCCTGTCCAGTTTGTATATTGGTTGTGACTATATAAAATTCACTGGCTTGTTTTTCGAAGGTTTCGAGATCTAGGCGAATATCACGGATGGTTTCTTGCCACAGCCAGTCTAAATCAAATAGGTGGCCACCTTTGATAAAACGAACAAAATCAATAAATTCAGGTCGGCAAGAGTAATCGGTAATCACTGTATGGTTACGTTTGTATTGGGCGCACAAATAGGCAGCAATGTTAGTGGCTCCCGCAGAAACACCATAACATTGATTAAAAGGATGGTAATTGGCTTGAATAAAAGCATCTAGTACGCCAGTGGCAAAAATACCACGCATTGCGCCACCTTCTACAACGAGTGCCTTGTTATTGTTCATTTTCGCAACCTTGCTTGTAACCGTGAGTGCTTCTAACCATAGCAAACACGGTTACAAAACTAAATAGAGTTTTGGCTCTAAATGAGGTTTAACTATTGCTGAGTTATACCGCCTCTACCCAAAGTACGCCAACTTGTTTGTCGGTTACTTTTACTGTGCTACCAGCAGCAATGGGAGACTGACTTTTTAATTGCCATGTAATACCCGAATACTGATGTGTGGTTAACCCTTTATCATCAACATCGGCATTAACGACAAAGGTAAGCTCAGCAAAATCGCTATGTATCGGCTTAGTATCGGTTTTATCCTGCATGCGTTTGAGAGGTTTCCAAAGCACGAGAGCAAAACCAAGAGTAAACACGATATTGCTCCAAAGCGCGGTAGTGTAACTCGTATCAAGTAGACTTATATTCATTAATAAGCCACTGGCAAATAAAGATAAGCCTAAAAACAGTAATACATAGGTACTCATACCCAGTACAGCAACTTCAACAATTAGCGCGATAACACCTATAATCATCAGTGCTTCGGCTAAATGGGTATCTAAAAATGCCATCAGCCCACCTAACTTTGTTGCTTTTTATTCAAAGAGTTAATAATAGACATACCTTGAGCTACAAGCGAGCTTGCGTCAGTACCACTTTCAGGAAGTAATACCACAGATGACTCACGAGCAATGGCTTCTTTAGCGGCAATGGCTTTAGTGGCTAGGTCGAGTTGAATTGCTTTTTGGCCTTGTTCGGTGTCAGCGGCTTCACCTACTTTACGAAGTGCATCTGCTTGTGCTTCAGCAACGGCGATAATCGCTTTCGCTTCACCTTCAGCGCGTAAAATTTGCTCGGCTTTTTCAGCTTCGGCAGCAAGGACTTGGGCTTGCTTTTTACCTTCAGCCACGTTGATGGCAGACTGACGGTCACCTTCAGACTCTAAAATTTGCGCACGTTTTACACGCTCAGCTTTCATTTGTGCTTCCATGGCTTCCATTACAGAATTAGGTGGCACAATATCTTTAATTTCGTAACGTAAAACCTGAATACCCCAAGGCTCAGATGCTTGGTTAATCGCGGTAACTATGTTGGTGTTTAACATGTCGCGCTCTTCAAAGGTTTTATCTAGTTCCATTTTACCAAGTTCAGAACGCATCGTTGTTTGCGATAGCTGAGTAACTGCAAATACATAGTCATCAACACCATACGTAGCTTTATACGGGTCAAGCACGCGGAAATACAGCACACCATCGACGATAAGCGAGATATTATCTTTGGTGATAGCAGACTGCGAAGGCACATCTTGCGCTTGTTCTTTTAAGCTGCGGTCAGCGGCAATACGGTCGATAAATGGCACAATAAAGTTTAAGCCGGCTTCTTTGGTCGAATGGTACTTACCAAAACGCTCGATTAACCAGGCACGATTTTGCGGCACAAATTTAACGCTACTTTTTAGTAGCACTAAAACAAAAATTAGAAGAAAGACTTCTACATTTAACAACAGGTCTAAAATGCTAGAAACGGGGTCCATGTACTTTCCTTAGATACAATTTAAATTATTTTTCACTGCTGAGATTACCACCACAAAGCAATGCGCGCTAATGATTTGTGAACAGCACATTTTGCCTGCTGCTCTAAATTATTGAGGGTAGCTGTTTAGTTTGTTCAAGATTCAAGGGCGTGTTTTATCATATACATGTGTTGATCTGCTTGTGCGACAATCTCTTCAGCAGTTTTTTGTGTACCTAAAAACATGGTGATTCCTACGCTTGCAGAGCCAAAGTACTTGATGCCCTGATAAGTAAATTGAGCTTCAATAGCGGTTTGTAGTTTATCGGCAATGCGCTGAGCGTTGTTTTTAGCAGTTTGTGCATCGCGACCAAGCCCGCCAAGTAGTACGACAAACTCATCGCCTCCAATGCGAGCTAAGCAATCTTTTTCGCGCACAACCGTTTTCATTCGATTGGCAATTTCCAAAAGATAAGCATCGCCTGTGTTGTGGCCATATTGATCGTTTAACTTTTTAAACTTATTTAAGTCGATAAATATTACTGCGCCATAGTTTTGATCTCGTTTGCTTACTTGTAACGCAAGTGATAAATGAACATAAAAATAGCGGCGGTTTAAAAGTTCAGTTAACGGGTCAGTAGAGGCAGCATAGAGGAGTTGTTCTTCAAGGTGCTTACGTTCAGTAATATCTGTAGATATACCTAAAATACCAATGACTTTATTTGGCTCTGTGTCACAAAATATTGGGGTTTTTACTTCCCAAAAAGTATATTTATTTCCATCAGGAAAGGTTAGTTGTACTTCTTCACGCGTGCGCTCCCCACTGAGCACCCGTTTGTCAATTTTAGCGAGGTCTTTGACATCTGGATGAGGGAAAAAGTCAATATCGCTTTTATGTTGTAACTCCTGCTCAGAACAGGCAAACAAACTTAAAGTAAGTTTATTTGCATAAACGTAATGCCCAAGTTCATTTTTTATATAAACATAGGCGGGTACGTTATCGAGTGCAAATTTCAACTCAGCAATATGAACTGGCAGTTTTGTATTGTAAAGTTCGGCCAAAATATGTCCCTATATAACAAGCCATAAATTGATAGTGAACGAAAAACTCTCAATAAACAAGACTGACCACAAAGCTAAAAATATAACTAATAATTTAGGTATAGTTTTGAAAAATAGATAAAAAATAATAATTAAGATGGATGATGAACTTTGTTATTAAGTTTGTTTTGGCCCATTTAGTAATCTTAATTCTTAACTGTTTTTTATTACTTTGTGGTTAGTGTTTGATTAAAAACTTCCTTGTTTTTAGTCATCACTTTGGCTTTTATGCTTTGTTGAGAATGGCAAGGTGTTTTGTATGATGCGCGCTAAATAAGCGACAAAAAATATAACCCGTTACAAACATTGATAAGCTATAGGTTGCTCCAGGAATTGCCATGGCGGCATTATTGATTAAGGTACTCGCAATTAAAATGGCAAGGGTGCCATTTTGTAGCCCAACTTCAACCGCAATGCTCATTTGTTGCTTGTGATCTAAGCCCGATATTTTTGCAAAAAACAGCCCTAGTAACAGCGTGCTGAGGTTTAATGTCAGCGTTGCAATGCCACTGGTCGCAAAAAAGCTCAGCATTTGGTCAGCATTTTTATGAATAATGCTAAGCACTATCACAATTAAGAATACACTCGAAAAACGACGTATAAAGGGTTCTATTTTCAAGCTCAAATGGGGTTTAAAGTGATTAAATACCATTCCTAAGCAAACAGGAAGTACCGTTATCATCAGCATTTGCACTATGGTTTTAATCACTGGCAAAGCGAATTCGTGGCCCGGCACACTCAATGTATGCATGGCAAAATGCATAATCAGTGGCAAGGTAAAGGGGGAGATAAATGTCGCTAGCGTTGTTAGACTTATTGACAGCGCAACATCCCCTTTGAATAAATAGGTATAAAGGTTTGAGGTCACACCGCCCGGGCAGCAAGCTACTAAAATCAGACCTATAGCGAGCTCTGGGGTTAGGGTAAAACTCATTGCTAATAAAAACGCAACGCTTGGCAATAACAGTAGTTGGCAGCTTAAGCCTATTGAAAGTGCTTTGGGGCTAATAAATAATGCCCCAAAGTCTTGCTTTTTAAGCCCTAACCCCATGCCAAACATGATGATAAATAGTGCTAAAGGCAGCACTATTTTAGTCATGATATCAATTTGCATGGTATATCCTTATTGATCGTAACCCGGACTTTTATTGTCGAGTAAGCGCAGTAAGGCAGGCCAAGCAATTGCGCCACCCAGTCCCTTAGTAGCAACTTCAGTTTGCCCTTTGATACCCTCAATAATCGCGCTAGGTACTTGTACGAGTTGCTCGGTATTTTGTGAAGTACGAGTTTGTACAGCACATGCAGCTTCAAAAACATACATAAACAAAAATGCATCAGCGACCGTTTTACCCACAGTTAATAGGCCATGATTACGTAGCATTAGAAAGTTATTAGAACCTAGGTCATTCACTAAACGGTCTTGCTCAGCAGGGTTAAGGGCTATGCCTTCGTAGTCATGATAACCCAAACCTGAGTGCACAACAACAGCTTGCTGAGAGATAGGCAATAAGCCGTCTTTGTTGGCAGACACTGCCGTGCCATTGAGTGAGTGGGTGTGAATAACGCAATGGGCATCATCACGTGCCATATGAATACAGCTATGGATATTAAACCCCGCAGGATTAACAGGGTATTCACTGTCATGCAGCTTATTACATTGTTGATCTACTTTGATAAGACTTGATGCGGTAATTTCGTGAAACATCATGCCATACGGGTTTATCAAAAATTCGTTGTCTGTGCCGGGAACGCGCATTGAAATATGGGTAAAAATTAAATCATCCCAGCCATATAAAGCAACTAGGCGATACGCGGCAGCAAGCTCAACACGGGCTTGCCATTCTTGCTCTGATACTGTGTGTTTCATGGTCATGGTGTTTTCCTAAAATGGTACTTTGCGAATAATAATGTCTTTAAACATGACCCAATCACCAATAAAGCTATAAAAAGGGTGTGTAAAAGTAGCGGGGCGATTTTTTTCAAAAAAGAAATGACCAACCCAAGCAAAGCCATAGCCCACAACTGGGCATAAAATTAGCCAGCTATATTGCTGCTGATAAATAGCGGCAAACAAAATAGCCAAAACAATCCAGCTGCCAATGAAATGTAAGCGTCGACAGACTTTATTTTTGTGTTCTTGTAGGTAATAGGGGTAAAACTCTTTAAAGCTCGCGAACTCGCGTTTACTTGCTACAGTGCCCATATTGTTGTCTCCGTTGTTAATTACAGGTAAACAATAGGCTTTTATTCTTTTATTTACTTGATAATATAGGTCATTAAATTGTTTATTCAGGACACTCATGAGAACCTTATCAAGCTGGTGGCTACGTGCTATGGCTGAGTCGTTTAAATGGCAGGGCTTACCAATTAATGAGTTGTTTGCAGCGGCAAATATTCCTTTAGCAGAATTAAGTAGCCAAACAGCCCGATACCCACAAGCCAGTGTCAGTATGCTTTGGAAGCAAGCGCAAGCCATGTTACCAAACACCCACTTAGGTCTTTATGTTGGCAGTAACATGAATGTACGCGCTATTCCGGTGGTAGGCATGGCGATTATTCAGTCAACACAGTTATTGAGTGCTTTTCGGCTGATATTGCGGTATCAAAAATTGATGGGCGATACACATAATGTGTCTTTGATCGATCATGGTAGTGAGTATGAACTTCGCTTTAACTTTAGTGATGGTGAGCGTGATATGTCACTGCTAAGCTACGAAGCACCCATGGCGTTTTGTGTGAAAATAGCGCGCACTGTTAAGGGGAAAAATTGGCACCCAACACGAATTTGCTTGCAACGTAAAGAGCCACACAGTGAGATTAATACGCACTTTAATTGCAAAATTGAATACGGCGCAACGACCCACAGCCTGTTTTTTAGCGAAAATACCGATAGTGAACCTGTGTTATCAAACCAGATGAAACTAGTGACACAAACGAATGTGACGCAGGTACTGAGAATTTTGCTTGAAGAGCATTTAATTCAAGGCCAAACCACCAGTAAAGCAATGGCAAAAGCACTTAACATGAGTGAAAAAACGCTGCAGCGGCGTCTTGCAAAAGAGGGCACAAGTTTTAGTGACGAATTAGCAAGATTAAGACAGCAAAAAAGTGTGTCATTGTTAAACGAAACAGATCTCTCTGTCACAGAAATAGCCTTTTTGTGTGGCTACTCTGAAATTAGTGCATTTCATCATGCATTTCATCGCTGGTATGGCATGTCGCCAAAAACCTACAAGCAAAAAATGGCAATAATAGCAGGGTCATAATAAGCACGGCTTTTTTCAGTGAGCTGTTTGTCTCTAGTGTTTTAACTAGAAAAAAGGTACAAGTTGGCGTTTGTTCCTATTCTGTTTGAGTTTGATAATTATTCATACAAAAACAACAGTAAAAGCTTAAATAGCAATTGCTTAACACAGACTTGTTACCTAAAATTATTGATAGGACGCAAGGATGATCTAAAACTAAAACTCCACCATTAAGTATGAGGCTTGCTGAATGCGAAATCTATCGCTGCGCACTATTTTTATTAGTTTTGTGTTAATTGCATTGTTTGTTGTCACTGTGGTTAGCGCCTTAATCAATACCAGCCAATTCTCTCGGCTTTATTACCAACAAACCGAAAAGCAATTATTGCCTGACGCTGTGGGTAAAGTTGCTGCCGAAATTGACGCTCAAATGCGTTACCCGATCTCTGTTTCACAGTCTTTAGCTGAAAACCAAATTCTGCATACGTGGATGAGCGAAGGTGAGAAAAGCTCGCCAATTCATCAACGTGTCATGGCGTACTTTGCTGACTTACAAAGAAAAAGCGGTGCGTCATCGGTGTTTTGGGTAAGCAAAAACTCAATGAGTTATTACACGCAAGACGGCTTTTTCAAATCAATCTCACAAAGTGAGCCAAGAGACAGTTGGTTTTTTGACTTTATTAGCTCAGATAAACGCCAAGCGCTGGCTTTAGATGTAAGTGAGCAGGGTGGACACCTCACTTTATACGTTAACACCTTGGTTGAAATTGCAGGGCAACGCCTCGGTGTGGCAGGGCTTGGTTATGATATTTCAGATATTTCTAGCATTGTTACGTCGCGTAAAATTGGTGAGCAAGGGTATTTATTTTTAATTGATGACAGCAAGCGAATTATTGCACACGCAAATGATGCCTATATTGGTAAACAAGTCACAAGCGTCGCTTCATTAAGCGCATTACAAAGCTTTTTGAGCAGTAAACATACTGGCTTTACTCTATCGCAAGTCGAGCTCGCAGATGAAGATGTTTATGCTGGGGTTATGCCAATTGAAGGAACAGGCCTTACTCTTGTAGCGGTTCAGCCTAAGCAAGAGATATCAAGCGCGATTAATACAGTCGTTTGGATGTCGATTATCGTAAGTGTCGTGCTTGCGGGTATCTTTTTGGTGCTTACACTTTATTTTGCTAATTGGCTAAGTAAGAAAATACGCAGTGTTGGTGATGAACTACTGGGCATGGCAGGTCACGGCGGTGATTTAACAAAACGTTTAGATGACAGTGTTGATAATGAGCTTGGACATCTTGCAAAGGGCTTTAATGCCATTATTGGTAAAGTAGCCGAGCTTGTCGATGAAATCAGTGTCACCGAGCAAGCGATGCGAGAAGGGATTGACGATCTTGCGAGCTTTGCCAATAAAACCTTTGTTGCTACCGAAGATCAGCGCGCGCAAACTGATCAAGTTGCCACAGCTATTACAGAAATGGGGCAAACTATTAACGAGGTGTCTGATATTGCTCATCGCACAGCAAGCGACACGGAAGAAGCGGTACGAGAAACCGTGCAAACCAATCAAAGTATGGCTGCCACAGCGCAAACCATGAATGAACTGAATGACATTTTGATCACGGTTGATAAAAGTATCGGTGAGTTTGCAAATCAAGCAGCTGAGATCAACTCGGTTGTTGAAGTAATCAATGCAATTTCAGAACAAACTAATTTATTGGCACTCAATGCGGCAATTGAAGCGGCAAGAGCGGGTGAGCAAGGTCGTGGCTTTGCGGTCGTCGCTGATGAAGTACGCTCACTTGCACAGCGTACGCAAACATCAACGTCTGAAATTAGAGAGCAGATTTCGCGTTTACAAAGCTCATCATTGCAATCACAAGAAGCAATTGCCGAAGGTACGCAAAGTAGTCAAAAAGTGACTGAGCTTACGCATATTGCAGTGTCTGCACTTCAGTCTATTCAGCAGAAGTTTGAGATTATCAGCCAAGGCAATCACCAAGTTGCAGCAGCCACAGAAGAGCAGGGCACGGTGGTTGAGCATATCAATCAGTCGGCTCATGATATTTCAGACAGTGCAATGCAAATACATGATAACGCTGAGCAACAACAGCGTGGTACGCAAAGCTTATTATCGCGTGCTCAGCACCTTAAAGATTTAGTCAGTCAGTTTAAAGTTTAATAGCCTGCTTCTTAAATCTGTTTCGAGTAAAAGGCGTTAACAACACGTGTTGTTAACGCCTTACTATTTTTTAGCTTACAAGTGAGTGATTCAGTTTACTTATTCGCTGCTAATTCCTTTCTCATTTCTAACACATCGCGCAAAAAACTTTCAAAAAGGGACAAATAACCAAGTTTTTAGTGCGTTTGCGCTCGCCACGTATTACAATTGAGACTTTATATCATTACCACTTTCCAGCGAATAGGTATTTCACTTCTTCATGACAGATATTACAACACACCAAGCATCTAGACGCCGCTTGTTGATTGCCTTAGCCATAACGTGCTCGTTTATGGTGATACAGGTTATTGGCGCCTATTATTCGAATTCGCTTGCTGTACTTGCTGATGCTGGGCATTTGTTTGTTCATAACAGTTCTTTATTCATCGCGCTTATTGCCTCAAGCATGGCGATATATTTCGCGAAAAACTTTAATGATGGCTATCAGCGCGCTGAGCTTACGGGTGGTTTGATCAATGGCATCTTATATTTAAGCATTAGCTTGATCATCCTTTATGAAGGAGGTGAACGTTACTTTCATCATAGCGATGGTCATGATTTACAAATTAATAGCTATTTAATGTCGGTCATTTCAGCTATTGGTTTTTTGTTTCATGGTGCTGCAGCATGGGTGCTATACAAAGGGCGCAAAGCAAGCATTAATGTGTATGCGGTGTTTTTACACTCGTTTTTTGATTTAATTTCAACGGTTTCAACCTTCTTCGCTGGTATTTTAATACACCTAACTGGCTGGGCCGAAATTGATATTATTTCGAGTATGTTGATTGCTACCTTTGTCTTGTTTACTGGGGTTAAAGTGATCATTCGTTGTATTCAAGGCTTACTTGAAAATAGAAGTAAGCTGCCGAATGTAGCTGATATTGAACAAAGTATCGCTTCGGTTGAACATGTACAAAATGTTCATAATGTCACGGTAATGCGCCAAGACAAAGACATTATTGTTGGCGCGCACGTTGTTTTAAAACAGCATTGTACCGTTGAAAAGCATGACGAAGCATGTCGCTTAAAGGTCGAAAAACTATTGCAATCGCGCTTTAAAATTGGAAAAAGTGTGCTGCAAATAGAAAGTCATGAATGCCACCATGTTAATTAAAGTGGCAAAAAGTTTAATTTTCTTTTAATTTAAAGGTATCACTATGAAGTTAGGATACCTTTTTTGCTTCAAAATAAGCCTTCATATTTCAACTTTTTAGCCGCAGTACTGCTTGGTTGTATTGCGGGAGTTGTTAATTTATTACCAATTTGGTTTTTAGACAGCTCAGAATTTCTTCTTGGTCAGTTTTTTGTGATCTTAAGCTTGCTGCTACTCGGTTGGCGCTATGCAATTATCACTTTTATTATAAGCACGGGGTTTATTTTTTACCGCTGGGGGCATGCGTGGCCGTCCATTGTTTTTGCCTTAGAATTGATCTGCTTGCAGGTATTCTGTTTGTCAAAAGCGCGGCCAGTTTTTTTACGAGGCATGCTGTTTTGGTTTGTAATTGGTTTACCCCTACTTTGGAGTTTTGGCCATTTCTTTTTAGGTCTTCCAATCTTAACCATTGCCATTGCACTTGCTAAATACTGCTTAAATGCGGCAATTTACTTATCTGTTATTGATTTACTAAGCTTCTTCTTTAGCCGCTATTCGTGGCATAAACATTATTCGTCACTCTATAAAATACTTAATTATGTTGTTACTTTGCTGGTTGTGCTGGTAGTTATATTAACCTCAGTAGTACTAACCAATAACCATTATGCGCGCATTGAGTATGAGATAAATGCACAGTTAAAAGAAAAAGCCAAAGAAATCGCACGCACAATTGATGGTCACCTCGATCACCATAAAAAAGGCGTTGTACTTACTGCCAGAAGTATAGCCAATGGAGTTCATCGTCAAATTGCCCTTGAAAATATGGCAAACCTATACCCTGATTTTAGAACACAAATCATTGTTGATGCCCTTGCTGATGTCACTCACTTTTATCCACAATCGTTAGCGATTAGTTTGCAGCAGTCAAATATTCGCGCCAATGTGGCAGATAGAGATTACTTTATCAATGCGCCTAATAATGAGCTTGGTTATATCTCAACAATATTTAAAGGCCGCGGTTTTGGCTCTTTACCTATAGTTGCAGTATCAGCACCGATTTATATTGAAAATACCTTTACCGGCGTCGTTGAAGGCTCACTGATGTTTGATTATTTTGCAGGCCTTAGGCCCAGTCTATTTAGTCACCAAGGCGAGTTGTTGATTTTAGATGCCAGCAACAAAGTGGTATTTAGCACATTAGATGACTTTAAAGAGTTACAACAATTAACAGATGAAGAAATAGATTCATTTGCAGACGAAGCACGCTTTAAAATGTTTGATGCTGAGAACGAGCAGCAGTTTTACGCCAGAGAAGCACGCTCTACAGAGCATAACTGGATTGTAATGACCATGCTCAATCGCAAACATGCCAACAATGTTGCGGTGAGTGCATGGGGTCAGTCTTTGGTGATGATATTGTTCATTATTTTATTAACCAGTGTGTTCATAACGCAGTTAAGCCGCTGGTTAATTGCTCCTATCGAAAAGTTAGCTGAACAAATAGACAAATTTGAACCTGAGCGGGCAATCACAGATACCGACTTACCACAAACTTGGCTAGAAGTGAGTCGTTTGCAGTCGCAGTTTTCGAGTTTAGCAAATAAGCTGGCGCTTAATTTTAATCGCTTACATCAAGCGAATCACGAAAACGAAGTGTTGAATAACAAATTGACCGATTTTAATGCCCAGCTCGAGCAACAAGTTAATGATAAAACTAATGAGCTAGTCGAAGCTGTGCGCTTAGCGAACCAAGCTAACCGTACCAAGTCGCAATTTTTAGCGAACATGAGCCATGAAATCCGCACCCCGCTCAATGGTATTTTAGGCATGACTCAACTGCTATTAGAAAATCCTAAACTTCCCGAAACTGAACGTGATGAGCTGGCGATGATCCATCAAAGTGCCAATAACTTATTGTTGATTTTAAATGATATTTTAGATTTTTCGAAAATTGAAGCGGGGGCACTTAAATTAGAAAACCGCGCCGTTGAGATTAAGGCTTTACTGCAACAATTAGCAAAAGTATTTAGCAATACCAGTGTGAAAACGGGTGTCGAATTTAACTTGAGCATAGCAAAGGACATACCTGAGTATATCCGTTTAGATCCACTGAGGTTTAGCCAAGTAATCAATAATATTTTGAGTAACGCGGGTAAATTTACTGAGTCAGGTGAAATAAACATGCAATGCCAAATGGTCGATGGCGCTCTTGAAATATCAATTCGTGATACAGGCATTGGTATTTCAGCCAATCAACAGGCCAAACTGTTTACAGAGTTCACTCAAGCCGATATATCGACCACCCGTAAATATGGTGGTACTGGGCTTGGACTCACCATTAGTAAACGTATTATAGAGTTGATGGATGGAGAGCTTTCTTTGCTGAGTCAAGAAGGTGAGGGCAGTGAGTTTATTGTTGCCATCCCAGTCACTGTGAGCGACGCAGAAGCAACGGCAGAACAAAGTACAGACAAGCCAACACTTAGTGGGGTTAGAGTATTAATTGTTGAAGATAATCCTGTAAATCAAATCGTGCTGCAAAAAATGATGCAAGACACCCATTGTTCGATTAAAAGCGCTAACGATGGCTTACAGGCGCTTGAGCAGCTTAAAAGCTTTGCGGCAGATATTATTTTGATGGACTGCCAAATGCCTCACATGGATGGCTATCAATGTACACAAGCGATCAAACAGAATCCTGCGCTGTATGGCGAAGCTATCATTATAGCTATTACGGCGAACGCCTTTGAAGAGGACCAAAAGCGCTGCCTTGTAGCTGGCATGGATGACTTTATCTCGAAGCCCATAAATAAAGATGAGCTTTATCGCTGCTTAAATAAATGGTTTAAAGCGCGTTTAGTCGATCAATGATTGCCTGAATCGTACTTTCTGCAATGAGGTCATCGGCCAACATGGGTTTCGCGAAGTAGTAACCTTGTAAATCTTCGCAGCCCATCTCGGTTAAGAAACTGATTTGCTCGTTGGTCTCAACCCCTTCAGCAATACAATATAAGCCTAAGTTCGATGACAGCGCATGGATGGTTTTAATAATCGATTCATTACTTTTATCTTGGCCGATATTACGCACGAAGCTTTGGTCTATTTTGATCACATCAATCGGGAATTGACTTAGGTAAGTTAGTGACGAGTAACCTGTGCCAAAGTCATCCAGTAATAGTTTAAAGCCAGCATTTTTAAGCTTTTGCAGCTGTTTAGAAGCTTTCTCTTTATCTTCTAATAGTGTGTTTTCTGTAATTTCAAGACGTAGCTGAACCGGCTTAACCATGTGATTATTCAAAATAAGTAATAAACGTTCAGTTAAGTTCGATTTTAAAATATGCGTTGGTGACAGGTTTAATGATAAATAAAACTGTGGGTTAGCACGCAGCATAGGTAGCAGCTCTGTTAATGCTCTATCAAGTGCTTGCTCAGTCAACGCATCGATGAGGCCTATCTCTTCAGCAATAGGAATAAATTCGGCAGGTGATACAAAACCTTGCTCATTCTTCCAGCGCATTAAAAGCTCAACGCCGTTTATTTTTTTAGTTTTAGCATTAACAATAGGCTGATAGTTATTAAATAACTCATCGTCTTTAAACGCATCTTTCAAGGCATTTTCAAGTAACAGCTTTTTGGTCAGCTGGTTATTCATTTGCTCTGTGAAATATTTAAAATTGTTACGGCCAGATTGCTTAGCATGCATCATGGCTATATCTGAATTTTTAATTAAATCATCTGCTGTTTTCGCATCAAATGGGTAAAGAGCGACACCAACACTCGCAGAAATGTTGATTGAAAAGTCGTCAATTATAACCTTGCTTGCCAGTTCTTCAGTGAGTTTTTTAACAAGATCACTAAGTGTTTGCGGTGAGTGTAAATCTTTAATAAGAACCAAAAATTCATCACCACTTTGACGACCAATTACGGCGTTCTCGGGTAACATTAGGCTTACTCTTTGCGTGATATCGCAAAGTAATCGGTCGCCGACAGCGTGCCCGAATGAATCATTTACTGGTTTAAATTTATCTAAATCAATAAATAATAATGCAGCTAGTTTATTGTATTTTTTGGCGTTATTTATACAGTTGCTAATTTTTGTATACATTAAGGAGCGGTTAGGCAAGCCCGTTAACGGGTCATAATTTGCTAAATAACGCAAATCGTCTTCAGCGCGTTTTTGCTCTGTTAAGTCTGAAATTACAATTACATAATGACTAATTGATTGGCTTTCTTTGGCTACAGCAGTAACACTAATATGAACTGGGTGTGCAGGGCTTTTTAGCGTGCGAATAACAGCCTCTGTTTTCCAATTTTGCTTTGGTTTAAGTGTTTTTAATACGTCTATATATTCAAGGTATTTTGCACGGCCTATGGCTGCAATAAAGTCGCGACTAGTAAGCTCTGCAACATTGTTTGGCGTGGCGAATGCTTCACCAAAACTAGCATTAGCAGAAAATGGTTTCAGTTGATTGTCTAAAATTAGCAACCAGTCGTTTATTTGCCCAAATGCTTCGCCGAGCACACTGGCTTGCTGGGCATTAGCGCGTTGCTCTGTAATATTGGTATAAATACCGGTTATTTTTAACGGACGGTTGTTTTCATCGGTTGCAACAATGCGGCCAATGTCTTCGTACCAAAGCCAGTCGCCATTTTTATGTTTGAGTCGATAAGTAATGTTCCACTGCTCATTATTTGTTTGCTTACAAAATAGTTGCCATTGGCTAGTTACATGATTGCGATCATGTGGGTGCACTAAACTCACAAACTCGTTTAGGCTTATACCGTCTTTATACTCGGCATAGCCCAGTTCAGCTGAAAAACGGGTCGTTCTTAAAAATTGTTCTGCTAGGTTAATCTCCCAAACACCACTTTTAGTGCTACTTAAAGCGAGTTCGGTTTGTTGCTGTGATTTTACAGCTTTTGCATGAGCACGGCTTATTAGTTGCTGACGAGCACGGTATTGCCAAAATAGGAAAAACAAAACAGCGAAAACAATAATGACATAACTTGCTTTTGCAGAAGGGGATGACCAAGGTGCATGTGCAACATTAAATCTTAGCTGTCTAGACGCTGATATTACATCGCTTAACTCGGTTGATGACGACACTGATAACACATAATCACCAGGCGGTAATTTAGTGAAAAATACCTCATTGGTTGTTAGCTTCTCGTATTGCAGTGAGGTTGGCCCATCAAGGGTCACTCGATACGATGTTTTATCTTTATTGATGGTATCAAAATTAGAAAAGGTGACTGCTAAGCCCATATCATCATAGGTGATCTGCAGAGGCGTATTCACATATTTATATGGATGGTAGTTAAGCTCTCGCGAAAGCAAAGTTACATTGGTAATTTCGGTATTTATATTACCAGCCTCTACAGGCGATGATAAAAAGTCCTCTGGTGAAAGTAAAAGTACGCCTCGGGTACTACCAAATGCTAGTTGCCCGTTATGTAAGGTGGTGTCGGCATCAATGTTAAATTCATTAACGGCTAAACCATCGCGAATAAAGTAACGGTCAAGTTCTAAGGAACTTAAATCAAGGCGGTAAAGGCCATTTTGAGTCCCTAACCATAAAAAACCAAAACGATCTATTTGCAATGCAAAAACAGATTTAGCTTTTAAGCCCGACTGTATATTAATACGGTGTTTAACTTCGTAAGTTTTAGCATCTATGCCAATAAGTCCTTCGTCAGCTGAACCAAGCCAAAGGGTATTGTTATAATCCATCACCCAGTCATCAATTGTGGTGAACGCTAAAGGGTTATAGTTTTCTGTTTGGTATATCAGTGTTAACTTTTGAGTCTGCTCATTGTAGCGGTATAACTTGCCAGACATACTCAGTACATATTCATCAGGATGATCAGGCAGTGGCTTTAAAAAAGCATGGGCATTAACTAGGTCAACTTGTTCTTTTAATCCTTTAATAGTGGTAAGTTCGCCTGTTTTACCATTGTATTTATAAAAATTTTGGTCATCTAAAAATGCAAATTGATCATTACCCATAGCACGAAAGCCCCAGTTAGGGCCGTAATTTATAAGGTGTATGGCCTCAGCATTGCCTTTTATAGGCACCAGTTCACCTTTTTGTTTATCAAACAAGGCAAGGCCTATGTATTTCATTAGCCATAGATAACGGTTGCTTTCATCAATGTTAGCTTCGGTAATACCATAAATACCATGCTCACCATGAAAGGCTTTTTCATCGTTGCTAACTAAGTAGGGTGTAATATCTTTAGTAACTTGGTTGTACTTCATTAAGCCATTATCTGTACCAATCCAAACCGTATTGTTTTGATCTTGTAATACCGACCAGACATTATTATTGAAGCGAGCTTGGTTATTTTTTAATTCAATGTGTTTAAAACGTCTTGCGAGTGTTGACCAAGTAAAAACGCCTTGAGAACGAGATGCAAGCCACAGCAAGCCAGTTTTATCAATCATTACATCTTGAATTGAATTGTCAGACATCAAAAACTTACTTTGTTCAAAGTTTAAGATGAACTCAACCGACATGGTTTGGCGATTAAATTCGAACAATCCTTTTTCTGTGACGATATATTCACCAAATGAGCTAATAGAATAGTCCCAAATATTTAAGTTAGGGATTAACAGCCTTAACTTATCAAATGCCAGTAAACGGTTAGCGTTAAAAGGGATATCAAACATGCCCTCTACAGTGCCAACAAATAAGCCCAGTTGCGCATCGACCCTTAAAAATTTTACGTTTTTATTATCTTCGGTGACCTGAGATTTATCGGTAAGCGGAATATGCGAGATATGCTCATCTGCAAGGTTTTTTGAGAAAAGCCCATTTGATGTGCCGATATATAAAAAGTTGTCGTGCAGGGTGAGTGCCCGAACAATATGCTCTTCTTTATTGATAGAAAACTCATGCAAAAACTTTTTTGATTGCTTGTTGTATGAATAAACGTGCTGGGCAATAGCGAAGTAAAAAAAGTGATCGTCTTCAGTGATTGCTAAAATAGGTGAAAAGAAAACATCTTCAGGGTCTAGTTTGCCGGAATAGATTTTTTCAACTTTTAGTGTTTTTGGGTCTATTAGAAAAGCACCTGAAAACTCAGTGCTGACGAAAATGTTTCCATCGTCAGTTTTATGCATTGTGGTAATTTGTCGCTGATCAAGAATATACTCTACAGCAAAAGGGGCTACCTGATAACCATCATACCTATTTAAGCCTTGGTAGGTACCAATCCAGATAAAGCCTAAATCATCTTGCACGATTTTAGTTACACTGCCTTGTGTAAGTCCTTCATCGGTCGAAATACGCTGCATTTGCAAAGCATAGTTTTGTGCCAACGCCGAAGAGGAAAGCGTGAAGAACAGCAAACTGAAAATCAAAAGAAAAAGTTTAGGCACTGATTGATTAACCCTAAATTATTATTTGCGCATAATTTTTAACAAAATATAGCACAATTATGACCGTAATTAATGGTTCTGAAAAGAAAAAATAGTAATAAGGTCTACTTGGCGCTGAAACTGAAACCTATGCTATAACTAGTTCAATTATCAGCAATTTGAGAACGTGATGCGCCATTCATTTATCAGTCGAAAAAGTAATGCCTTGTTATTAATTATTGACCTTCAGGCAGGGCTTGAGCCGGTAATTAACGACTTTGGCTCAGCTGTTAATCAGACCGAAAAGTTAATAAAAGCAGCTAAAGCTTTAGATATTCCCTATCTATTTACCGAACAAAACCCAACCAAGTTAGGTAAAAGTAGTGAACAGCTCTTACCTTTTATAACTGGCACTAACTGCTATCACAAAATACATTTTAGCGCATGCCAAGAGGTTCAATTTAACAACCTATTGGCTGGCTTTAACCGTAAGCAAATAGTGGTAACGGGTACAGAGTCGCATGTGTGTGTACTGCAAACATGTTTAGACTTAATTGCCAATGGTTACCAAGTGTTTGTAGTGGAAGATGCCATTGCATCACGCAACGAAAAACACAAAGAGTTGGCTGTTAAGCAGCTATCGGCAGCAGGTGCTATTATTAGCTGTACAGAAAGTGTGATATTTCAATGGCTAGAAAAAGCAGGGACCGATCAATTTAGGGCATTATTGCAATTAATAAAGTGAACCATGATGCGCATCAAACCGTATTAGCTCGATTAATTGTATTTTTGTAAATTATTTAATAATTAAGGCTTTATCTATGACGAGTGTGCGCCGCCTTTTTACTTATTTGTTCCTTTTATTGTTTGTTGAATCTTTAGTTTTAGGCTTTATTTATTCGACCTTAATTACAGGTTTGGTAACGGGTTTATTATTACTGTCTTTACCGCTTTGGATGCTCCATCAATACCCAACGAGCAAATTAACAGCTCATGTTGTAGCTGCCGGTTGCATGATGTTTTCGTTTTTACACATCCAACAAAGCTACGGCCTTATTGAGGTTCACTTTGAAATATTTATTTTAATGGCCGTGTTGATCATGTTTGTTGAATGGCGCGTGTTTATTACTGCACTTGCTTTTGTGGCCGTTCACCATTTGAGCTTTTACTTTTTACAGATAAACGAAGTCGGTTTATACGTTTTTGATCCAGACAGATTGTATTTTAGCACCGTACTTATTCATGCCGTGTATGCCATTGTTGAAGCAATTGTAGCTGGCTATATTGCTAAAACCCTACACCGTGAACGTAGTTCTGGCTTATCGTTAAGCACAACGACAGAGCAGATAATGGCCGACGAAAACAGCATTAATATTAGTTTAAGAGCGGATGATAGTCACAGTGAAGCTGTAGCGGGTTTTAACCGCTTACTAGGTTTTGTATCGAGCGTGATTGGTGATGTTCAAAGCCAAAGTAGTGTTTTAAAAAACCAGTCTAAACAATTACTTGAAGTACACGACGAATTGCATGAGCAAGCACTTAATCGTGAGCAGCTATCGACGGATATCGCGCAGTCAGGTGAACGAGTCGCCGAAGGCTTTGCTCATGTTGAACAAGAAAGTAATGAGCTACAAACACAGTTTGAGCAGCTCCATTTAAGTGCTACAGAGGCATTAAATGAAGTGGCTAATACAGACAGCAAAACGGCTGAGCTTGCTAATAACCTTCAAGAAGCAGACCAAAATATAGGCCAACTGGTGAGTGCATGTTCGCATATCTCAGAATTACTTAATGAAATTTCGTCAATTGCTGAGCAAACGAATTTACTTGCGCTTAACGCTGCAATTGAAGCTGCACGTGCAGGTGAACAAGGCCGCGGCTTTGCGGTAGTGGCTGATGAAGTTAGAAACTTGGCAACACGCAGTAAAAACACGACGGATAAAATAACTAATACGCTTGAAAGCTTGATGCAAAACAGTGCCTCATCAACCAAGTCTATGCAGGGTAGTGTTGCGCTTATAGAGCAGTTGTCGGCCATTAGTTCGCAGATGAAACTGCAAATTACCGAGATGACAGAGCAGGTGAATGTTGCTGCAAGTAGCTCACAGTCGGTTGCTCATGTAGTGCGAAATCAAGCGGGTAATACGCGTGCTATTGCCGATAATTCACAGGCCTTAATTGCTAACCAAGCCAACGACAACCTGATGATTGAAAAACTCACCGATCGCGTACAGTTAATTGATGTAAGTATCGATGTACTGGAGCAAGGTATTGCTAAATTCAAATAGCAAATGGCTGATAATGGCAACTCTACTTTGGGTTGCCTCTGTAGCATTAGCCTTGGTGTTTGCTTATTCTCAACAAGCAAGCTCCTTTGATCCAGATAAAAAGCTAGCCACAGCAAATTGGTTACCTGCTTTTCAACAAAGTATGGGGCTTGGCATCACTAATACAGATACCTTGTACATTATTGATGAAAATACCTGTGTATGCTCAGAGCGTTCACAACCGCACATAACAAGCCTTAGCAGCTATGCAGCAGAGCAAGGTATTGAAGTAATAAAACTTAAACCAACATCTGCGGTTGCTGCAATATTACCCGCTCAACCTGCCGCAGTACTTGTTTCAGAAAATCAACAGCTTGTGTATGCAGGGCCATTATCAAAAGGACTCGCCTGTTCCAGTCAGAATGGCTTTGTTGAGTTAGTAATTGCAAACTTACGTGCGGGTTTTAATAGCCAGTTTATTAACTCAGATGCTGAGGGGTGTTATTGTGAGATTAACTGAGCGAGGAAAGTAACGAAAAGAGGCCAAAAATATTGGCCTCTGACTCTATAAAATTATTGAATTTGGCCTCGTATCTCACCACTTGGATTTGCAGGCGTATGAATGTTTACATAATGACCGCCTGAAGCTAAAACTGAAAAGATATCGGCATCTATCATTAAGCCTGTGCTGCTCATCCAGCGATTCATGTCATCACTGTCTTGCACAAGAGGAGCTAACACAGGGCCATTTTCACCGGCTACACCGGTATGAATATGGGCTGCAGTTGCATCGCTTACACCCGATGTTAGTACTTGCAGCTCAACACTGTAATCATTGGTATTCACTAGCGCATAACCATCACCAGATGCATCCGTTGTGACCGCGGGTACTTCTTGTTCACCACTTAGCGGAAAGGTTACAAACACATAGTTGTCGGTAAGGATTTGACCGCGTAGTTCACCACTTGGGTTAGCTGGAGTATGCACATTAACGTAGTGACCACCTGATGCGAGTACTGCAAAAATATCTGCATTGATCATGGTGTTTTCAGGTGTTTGCCACAGGTTCATGTTATCGCTTGATTGCTCTAACGCGGCAAGAACGTCGCCATTGGTGCCTATACGACCTGTATGAATGTGGGCAGCAGTAGCATCACTCACACCTTCGGTTAACGCTCTTAATTCTAGATGGTAATTATCCATATTGACTAAGGCATAACCACTACCTGATGCCATCGTATCAACCGCTGGAACTTCTTGCATACCACTGAGTGGGAAAGTAACGAGCTGATAGTTGTCTGTTAGGATCTGACCTCTAATTTCGCCACCCGTGTTAGCAGGCGTATGTACGTTA
This sequence comes from Pseudoalteromonas sp. NCCP-2140, assembly GCF_023708065.1. Classification (NCBI taxonomy): domain Bacteria; kingdom Pseudomonadati; phylum Pseudomonadota; class Gammaproteobacteria; order Alteromonadales; family Pseudoalteromonadaceae; genus Pseudoalteromonas; species Pseudoalteromonas sp. NCCP-2140. The sequence goes on from NZ_BRCZ01000004.1 coordinate 283,431, forward strand.
ACGTAATGACCTCCTGATGCAAGTACCTCAAATATCTCTGCGTTGATCATGGTATTTGCTGGTGTCATCCACATGCCTGCGTCAGTTGTTGACTGCTCAAGTGCAACGAGTGCGTCGCCATTCGTGCCAATTCGGCCAGTGTGAATGTGTGCACCTGTCGCATCATCAACACCCATTGTGTTTACTAATAGCTCTAAGGCATAGTTATCCATGTTGATTAATGCATAACCTTCACCACTTGCATCAGATTCGATGGCAGGAACTTCTTGCTCACCGCTTAGTTTAAAACTCGTAAAGCCATAGTTACTGGTTAGGATTTGCCCACGAAGCTCGCCGCCAGCATTAGCAGGTGTATGAACATTGACATAGTGACCGCCAGAAGCCAGCACTGCAAAAATATCTGCATTGATTTGCGTGTTGCTTGGTGTCATCCAGACGTTACTGTCGTCCATTGATTGTTCAAGAGCGACTAATACATCGCCATTAGTACCGATACGACCTGTATGAATATGCGCAGCACTTGCATCGTCTAAGCCTGACGTGACAACAGTAAGCTCTACACTGTAGTCTGTTGTATCAACAAGGGCATAACCATCACCATCAGCCATGGTGCTGACCATAGGCACTTCTTGTGCACCACTCAAGTCAAAGGTCGCAACTGCATAGTTGTCTGTTAAGATTTGGCCGCGAATTTCGCCACCGGCAAATTCAGGCGTGTGAACGTTAACATAGTGACCGCCGTCTAAAAGTACTGCCAGAGTGTCGCTGTCAATCATGGTATCTTCAGGTACAACCCAGTCAGTCATGACTTCGTCGTCTTGTTCTAAAGTCACGAATACATCACCATTTGAGCCTAATTTTCCTGTATGGATATGAGCTGCTGTAGCGTCATCAACACCCATAGTCACCGCACGAAGTCGTAATTCTGTCGTGGCGCTATCATAAGATGCATAGCCATAACCCATTGCGTCACTGTCGTTCATAGGCACTTGCTGATCGCCATTTAAAGCAAACGTGATGATGCTGGTTGTATCAGGCACAATTTGCGCACGAAGTTCGCCGTTTGCATATTGTTCGGTATGAAGGTTAATGTACCAATCGCCATCCATTAAATCAGCGATCAAGCTTTCATCAAGGTCGGTAATTGCGACTTCATACATACCATCGGTAGTGGCCTCAAATGCAAAAGCAACATCACCATTAGCGCCTAAATCGCCGTCGTGTATGTGTGCTGCGCTAAAACCTTCAACTGAGCTTGCATCAAGTGTTGCACGAAATTGCATTAAACTTTCGTCAAGCTCTACCGTTGCAGTCGCTGTTTGCATTGAGTCATTCATTGGCACTTCTTGTTTGCCACTTAAAGTTACAGAATAGGTTTTACTTGGAGTGAATTCTTGAACTGGGGGAGGGGTAACAACTTCGGTATTATCGTCATCATCATCGCTACAAGCGGTGAGAAAAAGTAAGCTGCTAGCCAGGAGTATGTATTTCATCGTTCTTCCTTATATCTTTGTATGTTCGGACGTTACGACGTGTCCATTTCAATAAGGCTTACGGCGGGTGTTTAAAAAGCGATCACAAAAGGTTATTTAAAAGTTAAAAACTGGTTCTTTAGTGTTAGTTTATTGGAAAAGGGGATTAATAGTTAAAGTTTAATATCGCTAACTTTAAAGGAACATACATGCTTAGCAACATAAAAAGTTTTGGGTGGTAAATGGGTACGGATTGTGCATCTATTTTGTTTTCAAAAGGTTTATAGCTAAACGTCAAAAAATTAACGATAGGAAAACTATGCAGCTAACTTCGTACACATCCTCATTCCTAAAAGAGCCATTATTAGATCAGCAAAATAAAAATGAGCTAAACCCAGAAAGTGAAAAAGCAACAAACCTTCAAGGCGCTAAACAACAAGAAGCGGGCGTTGATTCTGATCCACAAGCAGAAGCTCAATCAAAGACATCACACACACAACAAGAGCTTGTAGTAAAAATAAAGGAGCTACAAAATAAGATTAATAGTTTAAAAAGCAATAAAGACCTAGCTCCAGAACAACGAGAAAGTGAGTTACTAGAGCTTAATAAACAACTTGATGAAGAGATAAGTGCAGTCCAGCTTGCCGTAAAAAGTAATGTTTCTACGATGATAAACTCATTGTTTGCTCCTACTTCTAGTAATCACTCTGGTATGCTGTTTAACAATAAAGCCTAAATTTAAGGCAAAGCGCTTGCTCGCAGTTGCTTTGCCAATTGCATATTTATAAGTCCGCTAAATTACATACTTTATAAGTGAGTAGATGAGAGTACATATAAAGGTAAATAGGAAGAAGCATTTTATGTGAACTGTTATTGGTGATCCGCGTTTGGCTGTTCTGATCATAGTGACTGGGTAATCATACTCAACAAGTGTCTTGAAGAGCTCAGGATGTTCTAAGCTCCAGTCATTTAAAGGAATTGAATCACCATAGCGAGTTTTAAAAATAACAGAAAATAGATAGGCACGCCTAGGTTGTGGATCGTTAATATCGTAGCCGCTTTTGGTGCGTGTAAAATTCCATATGGCCTCAACGTTAAGTAAATCTTCTCTTTTAATTGTTCGTGGTTTTCTGTCATCGAATAAAAGTGCAGGCAGGTAAACCTGTTCTTGGTTTATTTTAATTTCGCACAACGGGGATTCATGGATGAAGTAACGCTTATTGGCGATAAACATTTGAACTAAAAAGTAACTGAGATATGTAATGATCACAGCGGCAATTGCACCTGCACCGGATTGTGTTTTCCAAACAAGGTGGCAAGCAATGATGAATATAGCACCGGTGATTAATTTTGCTTTGAATTTCTGTGCTTTAGGTAAAGGGACTGCGCATCTCAAGATAGGTATTTCAGCTTGCACTTTCGTTTTTATGAAAGTCTGAAAAAAGATGGAGTTAAAGTTATCACGGGTTAATTCAAAAGTAGGCGCTTCCATGTGTCCTCGGTTACATATTTAGTTATTTGGGGTAAAATAGCAAATGCAGTGCTTTACTATCAACCAAAAAACTAGGTTTTGTTTAAGTTTGGCTGGAGCATAACTTGCTTTTTATTGGTATAGTAAGTTACTGAAAAATATGTAAATGTGAACTGGTGAAATGATAGATTATTTTCTTATTATTTTGATGGTACTTTCGGTTGTTTTATTTTTGTTTGTAATAGTTTTGTTTATCTTAGCTCCAAAATTCGCAAAAAAAGAGCTTTTCATAAACTACTACGGCGGAACAGGTGCAATTTATCATGGTTTTAAGCTGTTCAAAGTTGAATCCTATCGGGAAGACAAAGTGTGGGCTTGTAAAGCCATTAAATACTCATCTATAGCAATTGTAGTAATGTTTTTCATTATGGTTTTTTTAATAAAATTGAATGGAGTTCAGCAGAGCTAGGAGTCGGTTCTTGTTTTTCTTTCGTGGATTATGGTTAAGCAATACGCCAAACAACGTAACAGTTTTTTCTGAGCTAATCGTAGAGACTCAAGATAAATGGTGGAGTTACTATGAGATATTTTATCTTTATCCTTTTATTCCAAAGCGGCATTTGCATGGCGTTACAGCCTATATCTGAATATTGTGAAGATTCTGATTTGTTACTCAGTTTTGCTGGTGATACCTTTGCAGCAACAAATTGTTTGGCTTATGGGTTTAATGCGGAGAATGCGTTCTTTTCTAAAGCTATTAATACAAGTATTAGATTTGAAAAAATTAAGCCTGCAATTGATACGTTTGTCAAAATTGTCAATACCGATGGAGGGTCATCCTTTGACAAACAAGAAGTTTTTTATAAGTACGTTGGGGAAATAGATAGTTTCTCAGTGCCTCTATTTGCGAGCTATGATGAATTCGAAGATGCTAAAGCTTCATTAGTATTTTCGATTAACTACACAACTAGTTGTAACATATCAGTTTTAGATTACAGTGGAAGTGATAAATTCATGATTGGATATAAACTTAATCGAATGACTGATGAAGGTAAATACAACTATGATTATTTGCATATAGAGCTCCCTAAAGAAGCAAAAATAAATAAAGCGGATAGTGATGGTTTAATAGATGCTTTTTGTCATAATGACTTAAGCTTTAAAAATAAAGAATAATGGTAAGTAGCTTTTATCTATCCAAAGAGGTCGAGCTACATTTTCCTTCTAAATCATAATAACCACTTCAGTTCAGTCTTTAGTTGAGATCAAAAAAGAAAGACCTGACCCCATGGTCACGTACTATCACAGAGCGGTAGTGATTGGTATATACAGTGTTTATGCATATCAAACTACCCAAAAAGTTACTTATCAATATCAATAAAACAGCAATAGTGGAAGGTGTTCTTGTACTATATATATTCAGGAGATGGTAAATGTTAAGGTTCCTTTTTCTTTGTTTTTTATTTTTTAGTTTTAGTCTACAAAGCAAAGTAGTGTTCACTAATATATATTCTTTGCTAGGAAGCCCTGACAAATATTTAAATAAGGAAGTCAAATTTTCTGGCTATCTTGTTAGGAATACTGGCGGGATTTATGAGTTATATCCCTCAAAGTCAGATAGTGAGTTTTTTCTCAAAGATAGATATTTAGATGTCATCACCTTCTATGATGGAGTCAATTTACTTGATGCTTGCGTGCAAAGCTATGTGTTTATACAAGCTAGATTTACTTTTCATAAAGATAATTCTGAAAGACGAGTCTTAGATAAGGTCTCTTTTGTTCATAAATATGATGAAAACGAAAAGTACACTAAGTTTAGTCCTTGCTATATAAAAAATAAAAAGTAAGCGTTGAGATCTAGTATAAAAAACCAATAGGGTCAGGTGTTTCTTTTTAGCTAGTCCAATGTCATATATAAGCAATGTTTAATAAAAGTCATCAAAATGCTGGGCATTTTACGATGGACAAGCACAAGCTCCAGAGTGGCTTGAAATCGACAAAGTGTTACTTCAATTTGGCAAATCTAAAGCGATAGCAAGCCGAAAGTTTGCGCTATTTGTCGAGCAAGGAAAATAATTGGGTGATTATTTTCAATTACACTATTCGCGTGTTAGTAAGATTGTTGCAAAAAGCAAGACCTGACTCATGTGTGGAAACATTATATCTCAAAGGGCTATATGAGCGTTTAACATTGCCTTCAGGAAATGTTGAACACAAATACTATGTTGGGAATACTGTAGTAATTGACAGTACTGATGCTAAGCAAAGTAAAACTTTATATACGCATAAGGACCATCTAGGCTCTACCGTGACGGTAACAGACGCGAATGGCAGCGTTGTTCAGCACATAAACTATGATGCGTGGGGGAAACAAAATCGGTTCTATACTAGTAGCTCATTAGTTTCTTTGCTGAATCAACAAAGCCCCGTGGAAAGTAAAGGTTATACAGGTCATAAAGAAATATCGGATTTAGGTATTATCCATATGAACGGTCGGATCTACGATCCAACATTGGGTCGATTCTTACAGGCAGATCCGAATATTCAGGCACCATTGAATAGCCAAAACTATAACCGTTATTCGTATGTATTGAATAATCCGATGAGCTATACCGATCCAAGTGGTTACTTCTTTAAAAAGCTTTATAAAGCATTGGGTAAAATAGATGGGCGTTACCATTCCCACAAATATGTCTTTTCGAAAAATCAGGGACTGGCAAATATGGTTCAGGTAGGACTGAATTACATTCCATTTTTCGGACACCTTGCATCGGCGCATTTTGCTGCTGATAGGGCTTTCTACGCCACAGGTAGTTTAAGGGCTGCATTCACTGTCGGTGCTGTTTCTTATATTATGAATTACGCTGGAGGAAAACCTAGCTATGAAGCATTTTTATTCACTGCTGTAGACTCTGTTAATCCTGATGTCGGCAAAGCATTAAGATTCCTCTATTATGGTGTTGATACAAATAGTTTTACTAATACGACAATCAACTTGGCTAACGAAGTTAAAAATTATTACGTCAGTGAGGAGTTGACTCGGTTTGCGAACAAAAACAGCATGACATTAATGGAATTGAACGCTCTACTCACGTTGAATTCTTTTGTGGGGAATAAGCTAGCAGGTAGTAGATATGATTCGGAGAAAAACGAAATAAGCGGCTTTACATCCAGAACAGATGGTTTGTTTGGTGAATATAGTGGAGTTGCTGGTGTATTTTGGGATGTAAATGACACCATTCTAGGATATCAAGGGTTATTAGATGCTAGTGGGTATGACTACATAACTAGTGGTAATGTGGGACGCTCAATTGGTGGTTGTCATAGCTTAGGCACGCTTACATGCAACAATCTTGTCGCGAGGGGATATGCACCATCGGCACAACTTAATTCGCTTCCATTTGGGAATATTGCTGTCAGCAAAAACGCAACTATAACCAATCTTGGACAATGGGACATTATAAATGGTGGATGGCTAGGTAGATTATTTAACCCAATTTCGAATTCCACTCCATGTTCAAATGGAGGGGCACCTGGAGCATTTTGTCATGGTTGGGATGCTAACTATCGAAAGATACCCAATCAATAGGCTGGGAATACTAAAATGAATAAAACAATTATTATATTTATGAGCCTTGTTATTACATCTTGTGCAGTGCCTAATAAAATTGAATTTGAGAGTTTTTCAGAAGGCTTAAGTTGCATATTACCCAAGGAAAAAATGTATATTTATATGGCATTTGATAGATGCCCAGTATTAAGTGATAAACCAGTTCCTAAGGCAACTTATTGGAATCTGAGGAAGCTAGATGAGCTAAATCCTCATAAAGATTTGTCGTCAGATGCCAAGGTGGAAACTCTAAAAAATTGTGCCATCGGAACAGAATCTGTCCAACGACTTTTGATTAATACTGATTCACAGCTTTTCGTAGATTCAATAGTTTTACGCTCAGATAGTGTAAGCTCAAACAGATTGCTAATTTATGGAAAAACTAACCACCAAAATCGAGAGTTGAATTGGCTTTTTGATAGTCGAGAAAATGTGGGCTTTGAAGTTCTGGATAGAATTAAAGCAGATTTCAAAATATGCAAAACTGAAGAATAATAACCTTTTGAAACCAAACCCGCTCCGGCGGGTTTGGCATATTTGGCGGGGCTGAGCAGTTCATGGTGTTTGTCTGCTGCTAATTCTTTGTTTTCAATTGTTCGTGATCTAGTAATTCCATCGCCTTGCTTTTGCTCACGTATTTCATTGGTATACTAGCGCTTAGCGAAGCCAGCGGGAGCTGGCTTTCTTTTATCTGGCGTTTGTATATAGGCGGTTAGCCTCTTCTGGGTTGGTGCTAAGGGAAGCGAAGATTGTAAATTGCTGAATATCCGTTTGGTGCCAAAGCTGGCAGGTGCTGCTATATCTCTTCAGAGTCCAATTGCTTAAAAAATGTTTCGCCATCAACAAGGTCATTTTCGTCTAGATTTTGAAAACACCTTTTGACAAGCGCAAGCTTTTCAATCTCATCGACATCGCAATCGTGATGCTCTTCGCATAGAAAGATAATTTTCTTGCGAATAGCGTTAGGTCTATCTGGTGATGGTGCAATTATCTCAGTTCTAATATCGACATGCTTTTTGCAGCAGGCCGAGCATTCGGCATTGTGAAAATCAATTTTGCTTGTCGGCATTATTTGCTCCAACTTAGTAGTGGTTGATCGATGAAAACCCGCTTGGTGGCAAAGCTAATGGGCTAAAAGAAGCGATGAGCTTTATAACCCCCTAATTTACTCTGGCGAAAATCCGTGGCGAAGGAGTTCGAAATCGTCTAAATCGATAACAGCTCGTTTTCCGCGTCCCTTGAGAGCGTAGCAAGAGGTGCTTGCTGTTAATATCTGCAGAGCCTTAACATCCATAACTGTAACAATATACCAATCTTTTACTGTGGTGTTCATAAGCTGAGCCTCACGTTACTCGATAGCCTATGATTGATCATTTCATTCAACTCCAAACTAAACCCCCTCAAAAAAGTTAGAAATTTTTTCTTTGCTCGCTTTTAACTAACTGCCCAAATCATAAGGGAAAATTTTTAGTTGTGTGCCATTTAGGAAATTTTGGTATAAAAGTTATGCAAATATTGCCTATAACACTATTGCGAACTATTACCGTTTAGATTAATATGCTGACCATCAAGAGAAATGAGAGTGGTTTGCATTCATGTATATCTGTTTATGTCATGGTGTGACTGATAAAAAAATCGAACAAACAATTGATGATGGCGCTATGACGATGCGTGAGTTATCAAAAGAACTGCAAGTTGGTAGCCAGTGTGGCAAGTGTTGTGGTTGTTGTAAAAAAATTCTTAATCGCAAACTGATCGAAATTGCAGATATCACTGAGCAAGTAGCGTAATTACTTGCTCTTAAGCATGTTTGCTTAACTATTTTTCCTTTGTTTAATTCTTCTAATTTATCCCCATAGTTACGAGTTTTTATTTGCTTTTAACCCCTTCATTTATTAGGGTTATAACAAAGCAGATACGTGTATCACACGGTCATTGGTAGGAAGCCATGATAATAGACTCTTCAAAATCACTTTTTTGTGCAGTACTCATTTTAATCACCGCGGGCTGTGCGCAGTTACCTTCACGAGAGTCCATTCAACCAAGCTATGCCATTGCAGCGGATACACCCAGTACCATAGGAGATGCAGTGGGTAATAATCATCCTGGGTTATCAGGGTTTTATCCTTTAGCAGATGGGGTCGATGCCTTTGTAGCTAGGTTAGCACTCATTGATTCTGCAGAGCACACCATTGATGTGCAGTACTATTTATACCACAGGCAGCAAACCACCATTTTATTTACGGCCTTTTTATTAAAAGCCGCAGATAGGGGGGTAAGAATTCGCTTGTTGCTTGATGACTTATCACAAGCCGACAGTGAACTTGATTTAGCCGCTCTGGCTGTTCACCCAAATATTGAAGTTCGATTATTTAATCCATTTCCTAACCGTCGTTTTAGAGCGCTCGGTTTTGTTACCAACTTTAGCCAGCTTTCAAGACGTATGCATAACAAGAGCTTTATTGTTGATAATCGGATTTTTATCACCGGTGGGCGCAACATAGGCAATGCGTATTTCTCGGCTGAAGATCATTCTGAATTTATTGATTTAGATGTGATGAGTGTTGGCGAGATTGTGCCTGAGGCATCAAAAGCATTTGATTTATATTGGAATCATCAGCTGTCTTACCCTGTTGAAGATTTACACGGTGAGCGTGATGAGCAATCACTTATTGATATCACTAACACCTTATCGACCTATGTTGAGCAAAATCAGCAGAGTAATTACGTTGAGCAGTTACGCGAAAGCGCCTTTGTAAAACGCTTGTTGCACGATGAAATAGAATTCGACTGGCAAAAGTCAGTGTTGTTTTATGATCATCCCGATAAGGTGATGAACGACGTCAGTGAAAAATCGGCCAATATGTCGCCAATGTTGTTTAAAGAAATGGGCGAGCCGAAACAAAAAGCAATTATTGTGTCGCCGTATTTTATTCCTCGTGAGCAGGGCGTTAAATTACTAACCAATTGGGCAAAGCAGGGCGTTGATGTCACTGTACTGACTAATTCTTTAGCTGCTACCGATGTATCTGCGGTGCATGCTGGTTATAAAAAGTACCGAGAAGATCTCGTAAAAGGTGGGGTTAAGCTGTGGGAGTTAAAACCCAGTGACTTAATGGCCATTAAGCGCAAAGCAGGGCGTAAAGTAACCGGGTCATCACAAGCAAGTTTACACGCAAAAACCATGACCTTTGATGATGAAAAGATTTTTGTGGGCACCATGAACCTCGACCCTCGCTCGCTTGATTTAAATACCGAGATGGGCGTTTTAATCGAAAGCGAAAAGCTTAGCCGCTTTTTAGCCCATTGGGTTGATACGCAAATGCCTGAATATGCCTGGAAAGTCGAGCTCAAAGATAATGACTTAGTTTGGCTCGATACCGTGAGTAATGAGCAGTTTGATGAAGAACCACAAACGTCTTCGTGGCGACGCTTTCAAGTGTGGTTTATTTCGTTATTCCCTATCGAAGATGAGCTATAAGCCATTTCTTCAGTATTTATACCTAAGCCCAACTTTTTAGTTGGGCTTTTTGTTTTCAGCCTTTAGTTGTTAACCATTTCGGGATAAAAAAGGCGTTTGAGCGTACACGTGTAAACCCATTGTATTCAAGTGCTTAGCGTGCAAAGAAAAAATAAATATAAAAAAATGTTAAAAAAACTGGTTGGACCAATTGATCTATTGCTCGTTTTATGACGTAATGTAGGTATTACTATCTGGTCGGATGAGTTTATTATGAGCTTACGTACAAAATTAAAAAAAGTATTACCTAGTATTTCAATTACAGAACAAGAAGCGTTAGATGCGGGTGATGTTTGGTTAGAAGGTTCAATCTACCAAGGTAAACCTGATTTCGATGCACTTCGTGACGTGCCAGCAGCTAAGCTGAGCGCTGAAGAGCAAGCATTCTTAGATGGCCCAGTGAAAGAATTATTATCAATGATTGATGATTCTGAAATTCAAAACGGTGTTCATCTTCCTGACTACATTCTTGATTTCTTGAAAAAAGAGCGTTTTTTCTCGCTTATCATTCCTAAATCATTCGGCGGTTTAGAATTCAGCCCTTATGCAAACTCAACAATCGTTGCGACTATCGCGACTAAGAGTTCTGCGGTTGCGGTAACCGTGATGGTTCCTAACTCTTTAGGCCCAGGTGAGCTATTACTTCACTTTGGTACTAAAGAGCAACAAGATCACTACTTACCACGTCTTGCAAATGGTCGTGATATTCCATGTTTCGCTCTAACTAGCCCAGAAGCGGGTTCAGATGCGGGTGGTATTCCAGATATTGGTGTTGTTAAACGTGGTCAGTTCAATGGCGAAGAAGTTCTAGGCTTAGAAATTACCTGGGACAAACGCTACATCACACTTGCGCCAATTGCGACAGTATTAGGTTTAGCATTTAAAGTAGTTGACCCTGATGGTTTACTAGGTGGCAAAGAAAACCTAGGTATTACCTGTGCGCTTATTCCTAAAGATCACCCAGGTGTTGAACTTGGTAATCGTCATGATCCTATGGGCATCCGTTTTTACAACGGTACGACTCGCGGCGAAAAAGTATTTGTACCAATGGACTTCATCATTGGTGGTCAAAAGAACATCGGTCGTGGCTGGCAAATGCTGGTTAGCTGTTTAGGTGCAGGCCGTGGTATTTCGTTACCGGCACTAGGTGTTAGCTCATCACAAGTAGCATTTAAAGGTGCTTCTGAGTACGCAGCAGTACGTGAGCAGTTTGGTCTGGCGATTGGTCAATTCGAAGGTATCCAAGAGAAGCTTGCTGATATCGCAGGTAAAACTTACCTTCAAGAAGCAATGCGTGTATTAACAACAGAAGGTTTAGGCATGGGCCTTAAACCATCTGTAGTCACTGCGATTGCTAAATACCACATGACAGAAATTGGTCGTAACGTGCTTGATTCAGCAATGGATATTCAAGCAGGTAAAGCAATTCAAAATGGTCCGCAAAATACATTAGCAAGTGGATATGTTGCACAACCAATCGCAATCACGGTTGAAGGTGCAAATATTCTTACTCGTAACCTTATGATTTTTGGTCAAGGTGTAATGCGTTGTCACCCTTACCTACAAACTATGGTTGAGTCTATCCACAGCGAAGACAAAAATGCAGATAAAGAATTCAACAGCATCTTACGTAAAACAGTGGGTTACAGCGTAGCTAATAGCTTACGAGCTTTCCGTTTAGGCGTATTACCGTTTACTGCGGGTGCTAAATCGTCACTACCAGAAGTACGTGAATACGAAAAAGCAGCGCATAAATTATCTGCAAAACTTGCAGTTTACGCTGACTTCTCGTTATTGGTACTAGGTGGCAAACTTAAGCAAGCAGAAATGTTATCTGCACGTTTAGGCGACGTAATGAGCTTCTTGTATGCGGCGATGGCATCAATTAAATACTACGAGCAAAAAGTAGCAAGCAGTGAACGTGAGCAAGCTGCGCCTTACTTCCACTATGCGACTCGCTTTGCACTACAAAGCGCTGAAGAAGCATTGCATAAGTTCTTAGATAACTTCCCTGCAAGTGGTACTCGTAAATTTATGCGTTTCATTACGATGAACTACTCAATGAAAATGCCTAAGATCAGTGATGATTTAATCCGTGAACTTGCGACTCAAGCGCAAATGGATACGGCATTTAAAGCGCAAATCACTCACTTGGTTAAACCAATTGAAGGTGATGGTCATTACATCAATGAGCAAGCGTACAAAGCGAAAATGGCGTGCCTTGATTTACTTAAGAAAGTTAAAAAAGCTCTGCGTGCTAAAACTATTAAGCCGGGCGTTCGTTTTGCAGAAACGCTTGATAATGCACTTGTTGCAAGTGTTATCAACGAAGAAGAATATGCAAAACTGATTGATTACAACAAGAAGCGTGAAAAAGCGATTCGTGTTGATGAGTTCGACTTTGATATGAACCTACTGGATGACAATGCAAAGCCAGTTAACCCACTTAAAAGTGTGGTAAACGAGTAATTCAACAATGCAAGTCCTGAGCAGTATTAGGACTTTATCTTCGAAAACCCGTGCTTAGCACGGGTTTTTTATTGCCTATAGGCCGTTGTGCCAATAGCCAATATCACCTACCATTGCCATCGGTTTATATAAATTACAGAGCGTTATGGATCTTAGGCAATTCGTTACTTGTCACTTTTCAAATATTACAGAGCTACAGCAAGCTGCATCAGTATGGAGTGGATGCGGTGAGATTATTCGTTGCCAAATGAATGGTGCTGCTGCGGTAATTAAAGCGATTGAAGTGCCTAGTCAGATCAATCATAGTCGTATAAAACAAAGTGATTTTGCGCTTGCCAGAAAGCGCCAATCTTACTTAGTCGAATTTAATTGGTATCGGCATTACGCAGAGCAATTACCCCATGAAGCTGCGTCTATCCACTGTATTGAGGCAATACAAGAGGGCAGTAAACAAGCGCTGGTATTTAGTGATTTCAGTGCGCTTGGCTACCAGCAAGCTAGTGCTACACACAGTGATATTCAAGCAATTATAAACTGGCTTGCACACTTTCATGCTTTTCATTTAGCAAGTTCTGCCGATGGCATTTGGCCGCGAGGTAGTTATTGGCATTTAGCAACGCGGCCTGATGAGCTACAACGCATGAGTGATTTAAGCTTAAAAGCGCAGGCACGCGCTATTGATATCGCGCTGAGTGAGTCACCATATCAAACGTTAATTCATGGCGATGCTAAGCTTGCCAATTTTGCGATTGCGCCACAAAACCAGCATGTTCTTGGCTATGATTTTCAATATGTTGGCAAGGGTGTTGGGGTGATTGATGTCATGTATTTTTTAGGCAGTTGCTTAAATGATGCGGCATTAAAATCAGTTGCCGATGACTATTTAAATCGCTATTTTGACACCCTCACACAGGCACTAAAACGTTATCAACCGAATGTAAACCCAGCGCATGTTGTTAGCAGTTGGCGAGCGCTTTGGTGTTACGCATGGAGCGATTTTTATCGTTTTTTAGCAGGTTGGAGCCCTGATCATGTAAAAATAAACGACTACATGCAGCAGCAATTTGTAACGTATTTAAAAATAAAGGATTAGCAATGAATAAGCCAATGCGATTTGCCATTATCGGCTGTGGTGCTGTAACCGAAGTGAAAAGCGGCCCTGCTTATCAACAAGCAGAAGGTATTGCGCTTATTGGGGTGACACGTCGCGACCTAGAAAAAGCCCATGATTACGCTAAACGCCATAATGTCGCAAAGGTGTTCGCATCGCCAAGCGAACTCATTAACGATAACAGTGTTGATGCCGTGTATATTGCCACGCCGCCAGATAGCCATAAAGCGTATGCTCTTGAGGTTGCTGCGGCAGGTAAACCGTGTTGTATTGAAAAGCCACTGGCGCCAAGTTATCAAGACAGCCTTGATATCGTCGCAGCGTTTAAAGAGGCTAAACAGCCGCTATTTGTGGCTTATTATCGCCGTTCATTACCACGCTTTAATCACGTTAAACAATTACTTGAGCAAGGTGCCATTGGTAAGCCTCGTCATGTAAGTTGGCATTTAAGTAAAGCAGCTAACGCCCTTGATTTATCGGATGAATACAACTGGCGCACAGATCAAAACGTGGCACGAGGAGGTTACTTCGACGATTTAGCCAGCCATGGTCTTGATTTACTTGCCTACCTTTTAGGTGATTTTAATAAGGTGCATGGTTTATGCGCTAATCAACAAGGCTTATATTCCGCATTCGATGCTATTACCGCTCACTGGCAGCATCAATCTGGTGTTACAGGCACCGGGAGCTGGAACTTTGCTTCAGCAAATCGTTTTGATGATGTGATGATTTATGGCAGTGAAGGCGAGCTTAGCTTTAGTGTTTTTGACGAAAAGCCGATTGTGCTTAACAATGCACAGGGCAAACAAGAGTTCGTAATTGATAACCCCGCGCATATTCAACAATATCATGTTGAAAACATGGCGAACTATTTTCATGCTCAGCAACCTCATCCATCAACTGGTGAGAGCGCACTTCATACAAGTTGGGTAATGGAGCAGATTTTATCGGCTTAGTGCTCAAACGCTGCATTGAAGGCATTTACTATTTGTGTGTTTTCACCTTCATGAAATAACTCCATTAGGCGCTCACTAATTAATGTGCGTACCTTTTCTGTTTTAAGCGCTTTATCGAATAGCGCAATTGCTTGTTTGCCGACCTCTGTTGGTGAACAAGCAATATAACCAAACACTGCGGCTTTTTCTGGTTTAATGCTAATATATCTAACGCTAGTTAGATCGGGGAAGCGTTTATAGCGCTCAGAAAAGATACCTTGGTATTCAACGACTGCGTCGATTTTATTTTGAAATAACATTTGCCCGAGCCTTGGTGCATTTGTTGCCCCATCGAGTATAAAAAAGTGCTCATCATTTAAACGGACAAACTTATCAATCTCTTCTGAGTATGAACGGCCTTTGGTGACGCCAATTGTTAAGTCATAGTAATAGATAGCTTGTAGTAGGGTAACAGCGTCTGGAATGGTGGGCTTATTAAATACCACCAGTTTATTTGAAGGAAATGCCATTAGAGGGTACTGGCTAAACACAGCATGAGCTTCACGCTCTGGGGTTTTTAATTTATTGTACAAGCAAACATTGTTCATTCTTCTTAATTGCTGCCACTCTCTTAAGCGGCTTGCAGGTATAAATTGTAGGCTGATTTCATCGCCTAATTCAGCTGCTACAGCCAGTAAAAATGTGGTGGCCTCATTCTCAGGGTTACCGCCATCTTGCGGAACAAAGTCAGCCATAACTTGAATTTCGAGTGTTTCACTACGGGCAGGCAGGAGAAAACTACAAAGTAGTATCGAAGTGAAGATAAACGTTTTCATTACTGCAGGCCCAAAATAAATAAAATGTTAAACATTGCCGATGTGTGTTGTTGCAAAAAAATTAATATTTGCAGCTGATAGTGTAATTTTAGACCAATTCAAAGAATTAATGCGATGAACATGCATTTTTGCAGTCGAGAAGACTATTTTGCGCTAAAATAGGCGTAATTTATCTCATTTAGGTTCTACTTATGTCTATCCATGTAATTACTCATCCGTTAGTTCAACACAAACTTGGCCTTATGCGTGCAGAAGGTATTAGCACTAAAAGTTTTCGTGAGCTGTCGTCTGAAGTAGGTACTTTGCTTACTTACGAAGCAACAAAAAACCTACCATTAGAAAGTGTTCAAATCACAGGGTGGGATGGTTCAACATTAGATGTAGAACATATCAAAGGTAAAAAAATTACTGTTGTGCCTATTCTTCGTGCCGGCCTTGGTATGATGGATGGCGTAATGCAGTTATTACCTGCTGCAAAAGTAAGTGTTGTTGGTCTTCAGCGTAACGAAGAAACATTGGAGCCAGTGCCTTATTTTGAAAAGTTGGTTGGTAAAATTGATGAGCGCTTAAGCCTTGTTATTGACCCAATGCTTGCAACCGGTGGTTCAATGATTGCAACTATCGATATGCTTAAAAAAGCAGGCTGTAAAGATATTAAAGTGATTGTATTAGTAGCTGCACCAGAAGGCGTAGAAAAAACCCTTGCAGCCCACCCAGATGTTGAAATTTTCACAGCATCTTTAGACAGTCATTTAAACGAAAAAGGATATATCATTCCAGGCTTAGGAGATGCCGGTGACAAGATTTTTGGCACAGTGTAAGGCGCTCACGTGGAAAACCATCAAACATTTTCGTTAAAAACTATTCTAACTGGCGCGCAAATGCTGTTTGTAGCATTTGGCGCACTAGTACTTGTGCCGTTACTAACAGGCCTTGATCCCAATGTGGCTTTATTTACCGCAGGTTTAGGAACTTTACTGTTTCATGTGGTTACCAAAGGCCAAGTTCCCATCTTTTTAGCATCGTCTTTTGCTTTCATCGCACCTATTATCGCCTCGGTGCAAATGTGGGGCATTCCCGCAACTATGGGCGGTTTGATGGTGGCAGGCTTTTGCTATTTTGCGCTTAGCTTGATAGTAAAATTTAAAGGCGTGAATGCACTGCATAAAGTGTTACCTCCTGTGGTTGTTGGCCCTGTGATTATGGTGATTGGTTTAGCCTTAGCCCCCGTTGCTGTGAATATGGCAATGGGTAAAGCAGGGGATGGCAGTGCACAATTAGTTCCTTATGAGCAAGCAATTTGGGTTTCTGGTTTATCATTACTGGTTACGCTGATTTTTGCGGTATGGGGCAAAGGTGTATTTAAACTTATTCCAATTCTTGCTGGTGTGGTAGCAGGTTACCTTGCTTCGTTATTTATAGGTATTGTTGAATTTAATGCGGTCACCGAAGCAAACTGGTTTGCGGTACCGGCATATACTTATCCTGAGTTTAAATGGCAAGCTATTTTATTTATGGTGCCTGTGGCCATTGCGCCAGCAATTGAACATATTGGCGACATGATGGCTATTAGCCAAGTAACAGGTAAAGACTATTTAAAGAAACCGGGTTTACACCGTACTTTACTGGGTGATGGCTTAGCAACTTCTGCGGCATCGGTTTTTGGTGGTCCACCTAATACAACGTACTCTGAAGTAACGGGGGCGGTAATGCTTACACGTAACTTCAACCCTCGAGTGATGCTTTGGACGGCAATTATCGCAATTGTGCTCGCGTTTGTGGCAAAAATGGGTGCTGGTTTACAAACGATTCCGGTACCTGTGATGGGCGGCATCATGATTTTACTATTTGGCTCTATCGCCGTTGTTGGTTTAAATACCTTAGTAAAATCAGGTGAAGACCTTACCGCGCCTCGCAACTTGACTATCATCGCACTGATTTTAGTGTTTGGTATTGGTGGTATGCATATCGGTGGTGATGAGTTTAGTTTGCAAGGTGTGAGCTTATGCGCAATTTTGGGGATTATCTTAAATGCTGTTCTCCCCAAAGCAGTGCAACAAGCTGATTAGAACTTAAAAACTGCTTGAATATTGCACCAAAAAAGCGCATTAAATATGCGCTTTTTTTGTAACTAACTAAAATTTAAGGAGTTATAAAACTGGTCTACTAACTGCATTTATCTCTATGTCATACTGGTAGGAGCGATTATGCAAGAGGCAAATGTTGTGGATATTACCCCGTTTTTAGCGAAGCATCAGTTACCACTCAAGTATCAATACTTAAGTGAGCAGTTTTTTATACCCCTCGCGCACGATATCTTAAGCGCAAAAATGACCGGCCAACCTATGCTGGTGGCGATTAACGGCTGCCAAGGGTCAGGTAAAACGACCCTCGCTGATTTTTTAGTGACCTGGGTTAATAGCAATACCGAATTTAATAGCGTGTCATTATCAATCGATGACTTTTATTTAAGTCGTGATGCACGCAACGAGCTTGCTAAAGATGTTCATCCTTTGTTTGCGAGTCGTGGTGTACCGGGTACGCATGATACGCAATTAATGGAGCAAACCTTATCGGCCTTGTTGGCAGGTAAAGTGGATGTGCCATTACCTCAATTTGATAAACTAACTGATGATCCGGTGCCAAAAGACCAGTGGTCTAGTAATCAAAAGCCGATTGATATCGTGTTTTTTGAAGGCTGGTGTGTAGCCAGTACACCTCAGCAGCCTTATCAACTGCAAAGTCCGGTAAATGAATTAGAGCAACTAGAAGATGCCGACGGCATTTGGCGTCGCTGCGTAAATAGTTGCTTAGCGAATGAATATCAAAATGTATTCGCGATGGCCGATTACACCATTATGTTAAAAGCGCCTTCATTTGAAGATGTGTATGCGTGGCGCTTAGAGCAAGAGCATAAACTAATTGCCAAAAAAGGCCAGGGGCAGGGCACGTTTGACGAAGTGAGTTTAAAGCGTTTTATCTCTCATTTTGAACGTATTACGCGGGAAAATTTAGCCACTCTTGCGCACAGTGTTGATGCGTTATTATTGCTCGATACCGAGCGTGATATTACCAAGATGGAACTTCTCGCTGACCAGATTGCTCAGCCACTTATTTTTACTGACTTAGACGGCACATTGCTCGATCACGACAGTTACGAATGTGAGGTGATCAAACCATTTTTGGCAAAGTTGAATGATACCGGTGTCAATGTGATTTTTAATACCAGCAAAACCTTTGCTGAAGTCACTGATATTCAAAAAGGTTTGGATCATCATCAACCCTTTATTGTGGAAAATGGTGCGGCTGTTTATATCCCGAAAGACTATTTTAAAGTAAAGCCGATTGGCTGTGATGACTATAAAGGTTATTGGCGTTTTGCTATGACGCAAAGTACCGATAAATTGCATGACGATCTTAAACAATATGCGAGTCAATTTAGTCATTGTGTACGCTTATTTAGCCAATTTAGTGCACAAGAAATAGCTGAATTGACAGGACTCCCCGTTGATAAGAGTGAACTAGCTTTACAAAGACAGTACTCAGATCCGGTTTGTTTCTCGGGCAGCGATGAAGAAAAGCAAGGCTTGATAGATGCAATGAGCCAAGCAGGCTACGAAGTGCTTGTTGGCGGCCGTTTTATTCATTTAACCAAAGGTAACAACAAAGGGCTTGCACAAAAGTGGCTGTTAAATCAGTTCAAAAAAGCCTATCGCAATCCATTTACTGTGATAGCCCTTGGCGACAGTCAAAACGATGTCGCCATGCTAAAAGCGGCCGACACCGCTATTTTAATCAATAACCCTGGCAGCCAAGTACAATCACAAATATTACAAAAAGCATGGCAGCTCAGCGAAAAACCAGCCCCAGCTGGTTGGGTTCAAGAAGTTTCTGCGTTAACTATCATCAAAGCGCGTTTTGCAGCAAAACAGGAGCAATCTCATGGCTGATTTTTATCAAAATGGCATTATCACGACCTTACACAATATTGCTGACCGCCCAGTAGAAGAACTAGAAAAAGAGTTGTTGGGCTTTTCAAAACAACGCCCAATGGGCCTAATTTTACCTTCGCTTTACAGTGAGCTAGAAGGACCCGCTCTGCAAAATATTATTGCTGAGCTGAAACATGTGCCTTATTTATCGCAAATTACCATTGGTCTAGATCGCGCTGATGAAAGCCAATATCGCCATGCACTGCAGTTTTTTGCGGAGCTTGATCAGCCTCATAAGGTACTTTGGAATGATGGCCCGCGTTTACAAGCTCTTGATAAAGAACTACAAAAATTGGGCGTTGCGCCACGAGAGCTAGGTAAAGGTCGCAATGTTTGGTATTGCATGGGCTATAAGTTGGCAACCTCAAAAGTAGAGTCAATTGCACTGCATGACTGCGATATTTTGACTTACGACAGAGCGCTATTAGCACGTTTAATTTACCCCGTTGCTCACCCTCGTTTTAACTATGAATTTTGTAAAGGGTTTTATCCGCGCACCGCTGATGGCAAAATTAATGGCCGCGTGTCACGTTTGCTAGTAACGCCGTTATTGCGTTCATTCAAAACAATATTAGGCAGCAACGATTACTTAGAATATATGGATTCATTTCGTTACCCATTAGCAGGTGAGTTTTCATTCCGCCGTGATGTACTTAATGATATTCGTATTCCAAGTGACTGGGGCTTAGAAATTGGCGTGCTATCAGAGATGTATCGTAATTACTCGCATAACCGTTTATGTCAGGTCGATATTGCTGATAACTATGATCACAAACACCAAGACTTATCGCTAGAAAACCAAGCGGCGGGCTTGTCGAAAATGTCGATTGATATCACCAAAGCTTTATTTAGAAAGCTGGCTACCCAAGGGGTGACTTTTACGACAGAAACGATTCGCTCATTAAAGGCAACCTATTACCGTATTGCACTCGATTTTATTGAAACCTATCACAACGATGCGTTAATGAATGGCTTAACACTTGATATTCATCATGAAGAAAAAGCCGTTGAAATGTTTGCTCAAAATATTATGAATGCAGGTCAGCACTTTTTAGAAAACCCAATGGAAGCACCCTTTGTGCCGAGTTGGAACCGAGTAGCTTCGGCAATGCCAGAGGTGTTTGCTCGCTTAGAAGAAGCCGTAGAGCTTGATAACAAAGAATATATTTAACGGGGAAGGCACGTGACTTTAGAGCTTTTGCAACAAAGGGTTATTCAGCATTTAACCTGCATCTACAGCGAAGTTGAGCTATCAACAACGCTTGAACAACTCGCAGACAGGCTTATCAATACCATGTTAGGTGATGATCCTGTTCGAGACCCAACGCCGCATAAAAACCGTTGGGATGAGCAAGATATGATTTTAATTGCTTACGGTGATTCGATTATTCGTCATGCTAATACGGATGAAGCCGTTGCTAAGCCTGAAGAGCCGCCTTTGCAAACGTTACATCGCTTTGTAAAAAACCAATGCTTACCTGAACTTAATGCACTGCACATCTTGCCGTTTTACCCATATAGCTCAGATGAAGGCTTCGCGGTAATGAACTATGTGCAAGTGAATGAAGCGTTAGGTAGTTGGCAGCATATCCGCGATATTTCAGCGGATGTTAGGTTGATGGCAGATTTGGTGATCAACCACTGCTCTAGCCGCAGCGTTTGGTTTGAAAACTTTATTCAGGGCAAAGAGCCGGGAAAAGGGTATTTTAAAACGGCAAGCCAGAGTGATGACCTTGTGCAAGTTGTCCGCCCGAGAACATCACCCCTTTTACAGGCGGTTGAAACTAAAGACGGTTTGCAACATGTGTGGTGTACCTTTAGTCATGACCAAGTCGACTTTGATTTTGCTAACCCAGATGTGCTTAATGAATTTGTCAGCATTATTCGTCATTATTTAGATAACGGTGTGCGTATATTCCGCCTTGATGCGGTGGCTTTTTTATGGAAAAAACTCAATACCCGCTGCATTAACCTGCCTGAGACACATGAAGTGATCAGGCTGCTTCGCACCCTTATTGAGCATTTTGAGCCTAATGTGATTATTATCACAGAAACTAATATCCCGAACCGCGAAAACCTATCGTACTTTGGTAATGCCAACGAAGCGCATTGTATTTACAACTTTTCATTACCACCGCTGTTATTACATACCTTACTCAGTGGCGACAGTACCGCATTAAAACATTGGATGATGAGTATGCCACCTCCTCAAGAAGGGACGGCATACTTTAACTTTATAGCTTCACATGATGGTATTGGCTTGCGCCCCGTTGAAGGCTTGTTGGAGCAAAGTGAAATTGCCGAAATGGTCAATACTACGGCTAAATATGGCGGTAAAGTCTCATTACGCACCGCCCCAGATGGCACCAATACACCTTATGAGTTAAACATTGCCTTATTTGATGCATTGCAAGGTACCCATAAAGGCCCAGATAAATGGGGTGTTGCACGCTTTTTATGTGCGCATGCCATTATGTTTGCGCTTGAAGGTATTCCAGGTTTGTATATTCATAGCTTACTCGGTACCACCAATGATTATGAACGCTTTGAAAACAGCCAACATAACCGAGCGATTAACCGACACCGCTGGCAAGAGTCAGATTTACTAGCAAAGCTGAGTAATGAAAATGCCCATCATCGTACTGTGTTTAAAGCGATGAAAAACCTAATGGCTATTCGTAAGGCGCAAAGTGCATTTCACCCTAATGCGACGCAATATACGTTACATTTAAGCGAAGGGCTCTTTGGTTTTTGGCGACAAAGTATCAACCGTTCGCAAAGTATGTTTTGTGTTTATAACATTAGTGACGAGCCGCAAACGCTTACGCTTGCCGACTTAAATTTGATTGGTACAGAGCAATGGCGAGATTTGATAAGCGGTGAGCAAATTACTGAGCAAACACAAACAATGTCGCTAACCCCATACCAAGCTGTATGGCTCAGCAATAAATAATGTAAATGCCCTTTACAGTTTGCTATTGGTTACCTCTAAAAGAAGTGATTCAACACTGAAGGGAAGGGCATTTTTATTCGCATTACTGAAAACGCGAAAGTTAATTGCTAAGTTATCACTGTGAATTTGTTCAACTAGCTTAAGCGTTTGTTTGCTATGTTGGCTGAAAATGGCCACTTCATGATGCATAGTTCCGGTTGCGTAATTATTGAGTAGATCATGAACATTTACTATAGCTAAAGCCCCTAGCGTAACATGACCACCGATAGTGACGTCTATTTTTTCTGCCACAACTCTGAGTGGCCAATTTATTGCGCCAACCAATACATCTTTGCGTTTATTTAACTCATCAAGCGCTGCAATAGCCCCTAATGCCATGGCATCATTGGCAGCCCAAACCATATTGATGTTAGATTGATGGCTAAAGTAGCCAAGACTCTGGCGATACGCTTGTGTTGCTGACCAGTTGGCAACTGTTTTAGCGGTGATATTAGCATTATCATGCGTTTGAACACTTTGCTCTAAACTTTGCTCTCTATCAAGTGCTGCATGAGTGGTGTAATCACCATTAATCGCGAGAATATTTGCCGTGTGCTGAGCTTTTTCAATCAGTTTTTCAGCTAATAATTGACCCGATTGTTTGTTATCGGGCACAACGCTACCTGCGATATTAATACCATGATCAATCAAACGGTTTAGTTCTTGTTCTGATGGGCGGTTAAGTAAAAAATAGATGGGCGTAGAGATGTGCTTTAAGCTTAAAAGTTGTTGGGTAAGCACACTTTTCTCATCAACTAAAATCAGCATGTCTGGCTTTGCTTTTATCGCTTTAGCCACTAATGACTTCATTTCAATATGATTTCGGTTGGCATAATGAATCGTTAATTCGAGATTAAAGTCTTTGGCAGCATCACGCATCAACTGCGACACTTCAAACCAAAACGGGCCTGTGACATTGGTATCGGCATGACCTGGGTTTATAAAAATAATACTTTGCTTGGCAAAAACACTCGGTAAGCAAAATAGGCAGATAATGAAAAATACCGTTTTGAGCATAGTCTTATTAAGTTAAAAGGCCGGTAGGGAAGAGTATAGCTTGAATTGTCAGGTTTTAAGTAAATGATTGGAATAGGATAGTTTTTTAATATCTGATAGAAAAAGGGCTGCACAAATGTGCAGCCCCAAGGGAATCAAATATTTTACGATTAGAAATCGTAAGATAGTCTTAAGTAGCCGAAACGACCGATGTTGTCGTAACTTGCACTACCAGAACCTGTACCTCTTGTACCGAATGGAAGCTCACGGTTAAAGATGTTATCAACACCTACTTTCACACCAAAGCCGCTTTCGAAGTTATAACCAACAGTTGCGTCAGAAATAACATAGCTACCAAACTTCATTAAGCTATTTGGATTCGGGTTATCTTCTAACTCTTGGTCTGTGTAAAGGCTTACTTCATCTAGGTAACGTGTATCAAACGTTGCAAAGAAACCATCACGCTTATAAGAGATAGTTAAGTTAGCTTGCCATTTCGCTTCACCCGTTGTACCTGCGTACTCGATGTAATCTTCAGGTTGGTCTTGGAATGGGAACTCTTTACGTTCAATTAGGTAAGTACCAATTAAACGTGTAGAGAAGTCGCCGTCTAGTGCGTCAAAGTCATAACCTAACTCAAAGTCAACACCCGATGCTTCTTGACCAGAAACGTTCAGAACTGAGTTTTGAATAAGTGTAATTTCATGTGAGCTGCTATCACGCGTGATCAGGTTACAGTATTGGTTATTAATACCACCTTCTGCATCTACACAGCGGTCAAGAATTTCTTGAGAAGCAATCGTTGTAATTGCGTCTTCTAATTCAATTTTCCAATAGTCGATTGTAACAACTGAGTTTTCTAGGAATGACGGCTGGTAAACTAAACCAATTGTAGTACTGGTTGACTCTTCACCTTTAACATCTTTGTTACCGCTTACTAAACCTTCAAGGGTTTGTGAATCGTAATCTGATTCAAAACCAGCAGGAACACCTAATGCTGCACAGTTTGCACGGCGAACTTCTGAGTTTTGTAAATCATCTAGGTTATCTGCTAAACAAGGATCATCTACGTTGTAGAATGTTTGGCTCGGTGCACCGAAAATTTCACCAATGTTTGGCGCACGTAATGCTTCAGATTGTGTTGCACGTACACGTAGTTGATCGTTAACAGTCCAATCTAAACCAACTTTCCAGCTTGTTGCATCACCAATTGTGCTGTAGTCAGCGTAACGTACCGCTGTATCAAGTACTAAGTCTTGAACAAGTGGCAAGTCAGCTAGTAGCGGGATTGATGCTTCGAAGTAAATTTCGTTTACATCAAAATCACCTTTGTCTTCACCAAGTGCGTTAAAGAACGTACCTACTGCGTTATCTGGCTCTTTAGTTTCACTTTCTTCTTTACGGTATTCAACACCGGCAGCAAAACCAACATAGCCTGCTGGTAATTCATAAATTGCTGAGTTTGCAAGTGATGCTGTTACTACTGTTTGAGTAATTTCAGAAGTACCTGTTGATACTGTATTAATGTAATCAATCGCTTCTTGGCTTGGTGCACCAAAGCCCATGATGTTTACAGGTACACAACCTTCAGCGCGCGCTTCTTCACTACGACAAACAACATTACCTTCGCCATCATCAACAGCGTCAAGGGCATTGTAGTAGTTTGCCATAATCATGTTAGCGCCATTAATACGCTCTAAGTCAGTTTGGCCATGAACAACTGATGCATCTAATTCCCAGTCATTGAATACTGTGCCTCTTAAGCCTGCAACAAAGCGGGTTGTTTCACGTGTGTTGTTTTCAATACGACGACCTAAATCTGTCATCATACGGTTAACCATGATTGAGCTAACACCTTCTTGTTCCATTAGATCTTTAACACTTGAGTCAAGGTATGGGTTGTCAATCTTGATGCTGTTATTTGGGTTAAAGAAGAAAAATGCTGGTTGGCCAATGCTTTCGCCTTCGCTGTTTACATATTTTGCTTCAAAATACGCATTCATGTCTTCTGCAACGTCATAGTTTACTTTAAAGTTTACGTTGTAACGTTCAAATTCAGGCTGAATTTCATTGAATTGTGCAAGGTTAAACGAGTCGCAATCAGCACATGATAGGCCATCTACTCGGTCACCAATATAAAGCTCTCGAAGGCTGCCATCTGGGTTGAATGAGTTAACATAGCCATTGCTTGATGCAAAAACACCTGCATTATTAATCGCATAATAACCAGCATTTGGCGTGTAAATTCTATCAGGGAAATTTGGATCGTCTTTATTCTCTTCTGTCTGAGCCGGGTTACGCAAGCTGCTATAAGAGCCATCAGTCCAGGGATGGTCAAGTGCATTAAGTGTATCTTGGCCTGAATATTCAACAGCAAAGGCTACATTACCACGGTCATTATCGAAGTTTGTACCGTATGAAAACGTTGCTTTTACGTTTTTGTAATCACTTAGTTCAGAGGCACCTTTGGTTACACTAACACTTAGACCTTCGATATTCTTTTTAAGAATGAAGTTAACTACACCCGTTACAGCATCGGCACCGTATACGGCTGATGCACCACCTGTGATGATTTCAACTCGTTCCACCCATGAGCTTGGAATTGTATTGGTATCAACTGATTGGGTACCAGCAGAACTTGAAACATGGCGTTTGCCATCGACAAGAACAAGTGTACGAGCTGTGCCCATATTACGTAAATCAAGAATGTTAAGGCCCGCAGTACCAATAAAACGACCTGAGTTTGATAGTGAATAAGTATTACCAAGTGCTGGTAATTTATTTAGTGCCTCACCAATATTAACCGCGCCAGTGTTAACTAAGTCTTCACCGCTGATCACTGTCACTGGGGCTGGGGCAATAGCACCTTCACGTAAAATGCGAGAACCTGTTACTTCGATACGGTCGATTGATTTTGCGCCTTCTTCTTCAGCAGCTAAAGATTGGCTAGAAATGGCAAGTGCCGATGAGCATAGAGCAAGCTTTATGCTAGCACCTAAATAATTATTTTTTATCATTGTTTCACCTGTTACTTTATTGTTTTATCCCTGAATGGATGTGTTAACTGTGTTTTTAAAATGTTAACGAATGGGACTTTATCATTGTTCCTATTTTTTGCAAATCAAAACTTCGTAGCAATTTGTAGTATAAATAAACTTTTCTATTACAAAGGCTTATAGGTTTTTATTATTTTCACTAAATCATGTCACTATTTATTGCTAATGATAATTATTGTTCTTTGATGCGTTTTTGTAGATGGTACTATTGTATTGCAAATTAGACCTTGCTCTTGTATTAGGCCAGTGACATGTTTCGGTTTATAATGACGACAAGGTTTTACACATGAGTATCTTATGAAATTAATTCTTGTCACTTTGTTGCTGTTTTTTTCGAGTTTCGGTTCTGCCTCGGATATTGACCTTGAGGCCAATATGAAAAACATGGGGCTTGCTTATAAAAACTCAGTGCGAGCAACTGATTTAGCCACCTTTAATACCGCTATCGATGAATTTATTGAGTTGTTAGAGACTGCCAAAACAGCTGATTTTAAACAGCATAAAACAGCGTCTTTAGAAGGGCTTGATAAAGTCATAAATCAAGCAAAGCAAGCTAAGCAACTTGCAACGACCCGTGGCCTTGAAGCTGCAAAAGCGCCGCTTAAATCTATTGATGAGCTACGTAAGAAATACCATGAGCTACATGAGCCGCCAGGTTTTTGGGAGTTGTTATTTGGCAAATAAAAATAAACTAACGAGTTAGATTTACTTTAATTTAAAAAAGGTGCCTCGGCACCTTTTTTAAAGCTTTTTCTTTTTACCCTGAACTGCCTTCAAGCGCGGATTGTCTTTATTAATAACATAGACACGACCTTTACGCTTTACGATTTGGCAGCCCGGGCGGTTCTTCGCACTTTTTAATGAACTTAACACTTTCATGTTCTTTCCTATAGCAACTACTTGCTCGCTAAGTTTTTGAAACGACGATTAAACGCAGCAACACGGCCATCGCTTGCAACGGCTTTTTGCTTACCGGTATAAAACGGGTGTGAATCGCTTGATACGTCAATTGGCACATAAGGGTAGGTTTTGCCCTCAAGTTCTACTGTGCGCGAAGTTTTAATTGTCGAACCAATAATAAAGTAGCTGTCTGCCGCTGTATCATGAAACGCGACTTGCTGGTAATCAGGGTGGATATTTGGCTTCATAATGGAACTCTTTGTTATGTGATAATGTATCGATTATAGGGTGGTTGACTATTTAGATCAAGATAAAAATGATTCTTATTTATATTCTTTTGTCTTAATTTTGTACAAGCTGAACAATCAATAAGCAGTTAGATTTAAAAAGCTGGATATTGTCGATAAGGCTGTTATAACTAGGTATGCGTGCTTATTTTAAAGAAGGATAAGGAAGTGAATGATAAAACTAGCCGTGAAGAACTAGATCAAAATGTAATGAACACGCTTCGCGATAAAGACCATTCTGTTTTAGCTAATCATGTAGACACCTTGTCGTGTACTCACAACGATATTATTGAGTTGTTGGCACAGTATTTAGCTCTGAGTGAACAAGATGATGATGAGCGTTTTGATACCTGGTTTGATAATCTAAGTAAAGAGCAACACACCGTTGTGAAGACTTTCGAAGTGTATCGTGGTCAGTACGAGCATTTAGATTCTTAATACTTGATCATGTTGTTTTTACATGAAAAAAGCCACCCGAAGGCGGCTTTGCTGATTAGCGCTAACTAATTAATCTAACATGTAAGCTCGCATGGTAATTTGCTCAGCTTGGCTTGAACCATAATCTGAAACAATCGTTCGAATATGGACAAAGTCACCGACGTTGCCAGTATTAGGGATCGTAGCTATCCATTCACCGTCAATATGTTCAACCTGTGCATCTAACCAGTTTTCGCTTGAGAACTTGGTTGATACAGGGCAATAGATATAAGCAGGCACGTTAGCAATTGTGCATTCTTGGCCGTACGCATATTGGAACTGTACATCTGCCAGCGCCACTTCACCTACACCGTCCAGTAAACCCGTTAACTTAACGTGAGCCGCTTCACCCGCTTTCATGCTGTTGTTAATATCAACCGGTAAATCAACCATAGGCACTAAAATTGGCTGAACACCTTGTTGCTGCTCGTCAGCCGTAAATGTATAGAAACCTTGGTAAAGAGAACCTAGCTTATCATTTATTGGAGAGCGCTCACCAACACCACGGGCATAAGAACGCATTTCTAAGGTAATTTGATGAGAGCCCGGCTCAAGAGTTAACGTACCTTGATACGGAGAGGCTAGCTCACCATTTACTTTTAAACCAAAGGCTGAGCTACCCATAAAGCCAAAAATACCATCATGGTTTGCGGCATCGCCAAACGAGGCAAGGTTAAAGTAAAGAACATTGGTATCGCGGCTAATAATCGCCGAGCCACTGCTGCCTAAGCTACCAGCACGTGGACCTTTAAACCAAGTAGTGCTTTGCTCAGCACCTTCAGTCATAGCGCGTGGACCATCAAAATAAGCGCCACCACTTTGAATTTGATAGTTTGGCATAACGACATTCGTCCATGCATTTTTTGTACTTGCTGTGTAATATTCATCACGCTGATGAGGCAACATAATTAACTGTGAGCTACCTGTTGAGTAGAACTCTCCGGTACTGTTGGTCATTGCCATAACATCAGTCCATGCAGGGCGCTCATCATTTTGCGAGTGATAAGACGCACTCATTTTATGCATTTTATGTTCAGCAATATTGATTTGCCCAGATTGAATTCGGCCATCAGTAATATGGTTGATTGAATAAGCATAAGGTGAGCGTTCAGCCGCAATACCAGACCAGCTAACGATATTGTTGCCAGCCTCTATTTCTGCCATTAAGGCTTCACCTTGTTCGGTACTAATACCAATCACGGGGACTTTTGGTGTGCCTGTGATTGCCCCTTTATATCGGCCGCCACGACCAGGACGATAAAAAATCACACCGCTGGCGCCATTTTTCATCGCATTACCGACCATGTAAGACGTGAGGTAATTAGGGTTAGCAATAAGCGCAATTTTTCCGTCTAACTCAAATTGGCTCCAGTCAGTGCTGTAACCAGCATCACCTACTGGCACGACTTCTGCAGAGCCTTCACCATGAAAAGACAGTGCTAAACCTTGTTTGATGTAATCAAGTTCAACCCCATTTTGCATCGTGACGGTTGTTTCTGGAGCTACCGCGCGGGTGGTGATAAATGAGCGAAAACGATCGTCATGACCTTGTGACCATGCATACATATCATTTACGTAATCAGGTGCCATTTCGATAGCTGCAAGCTTCGCAACTTCTTGATCGTCAATCGCGTAAGTAAAGCCAAATGAATAACCTTGTGGATCAAGAGGCTGGTCAGCTTTGAAGGTGACAGGTTGAGCGTTACGTGCATCAAAGTTAATCTCTGTTTTGCCATCAATCTTACGATTTAATACAGCCATTTGTGCCGCTGATTCAACTAAACCAGAGCTGGTTTGCTGATTATCGTAAGTCATAATGTTAGCAATCAACGTATAGTAACCAGCAGGTACATCGATATTGGCTTTACCGCCAGTGAGCCTAACAAGACTGCCCCAATCATCTTCTTCATTAATTAAGTAAAGCTTTGATGGCGAGCCTGCTTGATTACCCCAGCGATCAGTCAGGTTTACCGTTAAATTAACGTGAGGTTGGTCAATCCAAAATGATACTGGCACAGTTACTTGTTGGTCGGTATTGCCAACGGTTGTGCCTGTGATACGACCTGTAATTGCACCATAAGCACTGTTATTAAGTGCCACACTAGGGTCAATCCACATAGGGACTTGAGCAACACCTTTGGCTGGGATTGTCACAGATTTAATATCTAATCCTGCCAAGGTCGCCGGTAATTGTGTTTTGCCATCTTCACCAATTAAGTCTAATTTCAATTTTAATTTAATACTTTCATCAGACGTGTTTGTTAGCGTGATCTGTGTTTCGGTAAATGCACTATTGGCATTATCAAAGTAGCCAAGTTCACGGTTTGCAGGGGCCACAATAGCTTGGTCAATGGCACGGTCGATATTCATGGCACCGGCACCTTGCTCAAGGACGTGTGAGTCACCACTAAATACAGATGATGTAAGCACGTCTTTAATTTCTTTTGGCGTAAGGTCTTGGCGAGCTTGCATTACAATTGCAGCACCACCGGCAACATGAGGGGCAGCCATTGATGTGCCTGAATACACGCGGTAGGCCGTATCACCTAAGCCACCAGAAGCCGCGGCAACCACAGAGACACCTTGCGAGGCAATATCTGGTTTTGCTGAGTGGCCATCTGGCGATGGACCGCGTGAAGAGAACGACGCCGTATTGCCGTCACGATCAATGGCACCCACGGTTAGTGCACTTGGCGCACAGCCCGGTGAACCAATTGTTTCGCGGGTAAAGCTATTGCCTGCAGAGATAACAAATAAAGCTTTATCGCTAAGCGCTTCAACCATCTCAACCAATGGGCCACTACAAGTTGTTGCCGTACCACCCAATGACATATTTACAATATTAGCGTGCTCAGAAAGCACGGCCCATTGCATGCCATTTAAAATACCGTAAGTTGAACCTGAACCCGTATTACTTAATACTTTACCGATAATTAAATCGGCAGCTGGTGCCACACCGACCCATTTACCTTCTGACTCATGACCATTGCCTGCAACGGTTGAGGCTGTATGAGTACCATGACCATTTAAATCATCTACACCGTTGCTCGAAAAAGTAAAATCACGGGATGCAATGACGCGACCTTGTAAGTCTGGGTGCTCGGTATCGTAGCCTGTATCAAGCACGGCAACTTTAATACCTGCGCCATTATAGTTAATCGCTGACTCACCATATGCGCCGGTTAGTGGGACTGTTGGAGTCAGTGTTTCTGACTGGGTAACCTTGTGAGCATGAACGACAGCATCAAGCCAAATACCTTCAACGTCAGCTTGTGCAACCAGGGTTTGCCAAGTTTGCGCTGCTTTGTCTTTGTTGATTGCAAATGCGGCGCTGTCGATTAGCTCAATTTCACCGGTTAATGACATACCAGCAAGCGTTGCTGGGACTGCAGGTCCTGCAAGGGTGCCGTCGCGGTATTCAACAATGACGGGGAGCGCGTCGGTTGATGCATCATCGTAACCCGATTCATATAACTTATTAATGTTAAATAACTCTAAATCGATCGCATTTGAATCAACTAAGGCTTGAGCATGGTTTGGAACAACATAGGTGTTGTTACCACGTTTAAAGATACTGGTGAATGTATCTGAACCATCTGCATTCACTAATCGAATGCCGCCTAGCTTGCCGTCTTTATTGACAACAGCCGATACTTTGTCCCCAGTGATCAAAGTGAATGTAAGGGCATCCGCTTTACTTTGTTGTGTAACAAATGATTCTTCTGCGGTTGCTGGTTGGGCAATCGATAAGCCGAGCATGGCTAAGTAGGTCGCCTTTAAGCGACCAAGCCTTGGAAAAGGTTTCATCTTTTCATCCTGTATTTTGATTTAATTAGTTTGGAAGAAAGGAGTTATTGCTAGGTGTCAAAACAACAAATATGACAAGAGCAATAACTCAACCAGACCAATCTATCGATCATGCAGATGAAAACCTACAAAACAAAGGTAGCAAATTGTATTAACCTATCTGTAACAAAATAAACACTGTTGTAACTTTGTGCGGTCATTCAGTTTCGCTTCATTTTAAGCGCAAAAATGAGAGGTTATTTTACCGATAGATCGTACTTTGCCACTACGTCATCAATATAACGATGGCGTAAGGTGTTTTTACCTTCGTTGCCCGTACCATGACTTAACGCGCGGTTCATTAATTTGAGCGCTTTATGTAAGCTTTGGCGCTCTTCCACGCTTAAACCTGTTTTAGTGCGTAATTCCGTAATATCATCAATTAATAATTTAGCTACGTCGAGCTGCACGGCTTCTTCAACTAAGCCATTTTGTGTTAGCACACCGTATTTACTGCATAAAAACTGCTGCCAAACTTGCTGTAAGTGCTCGTCAATTTCACTGCCAAATAATTCTTCATCGATAGCAAAGCCTTGCTCAGCAAGCTTACTGAGTTGATTTGAATATTGCTGAGCAAAATAATTAAACGCTTGGCAGGATGAGCTTATGTCATGTTTGATAATTAATTGCCCCCAACTAGCGGCACCACGAGGGTAATAGTCTTGATATTCTTCGCATTGATAAATGCCCGAATACGAACTGCATTCTAATTGACTCTGCAAACAATAACTCGGCTTTGGAAATAAACTACTTTGTTGCCATGCCGATAGCGTTTCCTCATCAATTGAGAGGGTATGACACAGCTCTTCGGTGGTATAAAAGTAGGTTGCCAAAAATTTTGAAAGTTGCATTATCAAATACTCACAATAAATACTGTTAATTTATACAGTATTTGATTTTGGCTTAACTTTGATTTTTTCTCAAGTATTTTTATTTATTGCAGCACACTACTCGGAAAATGCCCGTGTTTGTGATACAACTAGCGCAAATTTTCCAAACATTAAAAAAGTTATGCGCAACCTAGAAACAATTAAACAAGCAAGTTTGATCACCGCTATAAAAACACCTTATTTAACTAATGGTGAAATTGATCTTGCATGTTATGACGACCTTGTTGAACAGCAAATTGCAGCTGGTGTTGATGGCATTATTGTCGGTGGTACCACAGGTGAAGGCCAATTAATGAATTGGGAAGAACACTTAATGTTAATTGCTCACAGTGTTAGCAAATTCTCTGACCGTTTATTAATTGTTGGTAATACAGGTAGCAACAATACACGCGAAGCGATTAAAGCAACCGAGTATGGCTTTGCTACCGGTATGGATGCAGCGCTGCAAATAAACCCATATTATGGGCGTACGTCACTGGCGGGTGTGAAAGAGCACTTTAATCGTTTACTTGATATTGGTCCTGCGTTTATCTACAACGTAGCCGGTCGTACTGGCCAAGATTTAACACCCGATGTCATTGAGCCACTCGCTAAGCACGAAAATTTTATCGGTGTAAAAGAGTGCGGTGGCAATGAGCGTATTGCTCATTATGAACAGCAAGGTATTGCTTGTTGGTCAGGTAATGACGATGAAGCGCATGACGCAAGACACATTCATAAAGCCCACGGTGTTATCTCGGTTACATCTAATATTATTCCAGGCTTATTCCGTCAGTTAATGGATGAGCAAAATGATGCACTTAATGCAAAACTACAGCCACTTATGGGCTGGTTATTCTGCGAGCCTAATCCAATTGCAATCAATACGGCACTAATGATGACAGGCGCGGTAAATCCTGTGTTCCGTCTTCCTTATGTGCCACTAACAAGTGCTCAGCAAGAAATTGGTTTAGGTTACATTAACGAACTTGATGTTGCTGATATAGTGGGTGAAAAAGCACAACTTTTAGCCGAAAAAGACGTTATTTTACGATAAAAATGAATGAGTGCTTAATTGCGGCTGTAATTAAGCACCATTGTTTTACTTTTTTGTAGCTAATAGGTAAAATTAGCAATCGTTTGGCGTTATAAGAATAATATTTGTGAAATTTGTTGTTGAGAATTTGAGTTTATGGGTGGCACCTGAGCAACAAATAGCAGAATTAAGCCATCTTAATCTCCCTGATCTTGATTTAAGTTGGGTTGCACCGATGCAGCGCCGCCGCTTAAGTCCATTTATGAAAATGGCGCTTCATACTATGCATCAAGCGCAAGGTGAGCATCAGCAGTTAGCTGTTAATTTTTCATCGCGTCATGGCGACTTACCAAAAACAGCGCAACTGTTACATTCACTTGTCGAACAAGAACCTCTTTCTCCGACCGCATTTGGTTTGAGTGTACATAATGCTGCAACCGGATTATTTTCGATTATTGCAAAAAATAAAGCCCCGATGAATGCTATTGCTGGTGACCAAGACTGCATTATTTCTGCCATGATAGATGGTTTTGCGCGTGTTCATAGTGGTATTGAACAGCAGATTTTGATTGCTCATGCCGAAAGTGTATTACCTGATGAATACTTACCATTTAGTGACGAGCAACAAATTGCTCATAGTGTATCGTTCGTATTATCAACAGCGCAGACCGGTAAGCCGTATTTTGAATTAACAAAACTTTCTGAATCAGAACATACTCAAAGTGACTCGTGTTTACCACTGAGTCTGCAATTAGCAGCTGCTTTAACAAGCAAAGGATCACAATGGCTGCTTTCACATCAACAATCAGCTTGGATGCTACAGTACCATGGCGACTAACGTTTACATTAAGTTGAATAAAATTTGGCGGGTACTGGCAACCGGGTTTTGTTTTGCTGTATTTGGTTTTGGCGGTATTGTACTCACCTTGTTGGTTTTGCCTTTACAACGTTTATTTGAACCTTGCCAAGCGAAACGGAAGCAAAAAGCCCGTTTAACGGTTCACTATAGTTTTAAATTCTTTGTTGCCTTAATGCATTACACCGGTGCTATCCATTTCTCTGTGCAAGATAAACAGAAATTTCATGATCTTAAAGGGCAGTTAGTACTTGCCAATCATCCTTCATTAATTGATGTTGTGGTGCTGATATCTGTGATTAAAAATGCTGACTGCGTGGTCAAAGCACACCTATTTAAAAATCCATTTATGCGCGGTGTCATTAAAGGCACAGGTTATATTAGTAATGAAGACCCGCAAGAGCTACTTAATGATTGTGAAGCATCACTCGCTGCTGGAAATAACCTGATTATCTTTCCTGAAGGCACCCGTACAACCCCAGGTGAACAGTTAAAATTTAAGCGTGGCGCTGCGAATATTGCTGCGCGTTGTGAAGCCCCAATTACCTCAGTGCTGATTAGTATGAAACCCAGCACTTTGACCAAAGGCACACCATGGTATTGCGTTGCCGCAACAAAAGCGCATTTTGAGATGCGCTTTGCCACTGACCCATTTACGTTTAACGACACATTTAATAATGAACAACCCGCCATGCAAGCACGACA
Organism: Pseudoalteromonas sp. NCCP-2140; assembly: GCF_023708065.1. Lineage (NCBI taxonomy): Bacteria > Pseudomonadati > Pseudomonadota > Gammaproteobacteria > Alteromonadales > Pseudoalteromonadaceae > Pseudoalteromonas > Pseudoalteromonas sp. NCCP-2140. The sequence continues at coordinate 318,867 of NZ_BRCZ01000004.1, forward strand.
ATTAACCCGTGATTTGCAACATTACTTTTCAGAGGAACTCAGGCACCTATGACTGAACTAAAGAACAAAATAAAACAATTAATCATTAGCAGCTTAGATCTTGAAGATATTACCGTGGATGATATTGAAAATGACCAACCTTTGTTTGTTGATGGTTTAGGCCTAGATAGCATCGATGCGCTAGAGCTTGGCTTAGCCATTAAAAAAGAGTTTAACGTTAAGATTGACGCAAACTCAGAACAAACAAAAGCCCATTTTGCATCGGTAGATGCATTGGCAGAATTTATTAACCAACACCAATCATAATACAGACTTAGAAGTAGGAATAAGCATGAAAACCGCTGCTGACATTTACAACGTTTTACAGGGCATTTTAGTAGATGAATTTGAGATCGATGCTGATGATATCAGCCTAGATGCGCACCTGTATCAAGACCTAGATCTTGATAGCATTGATGCTGTTGATTTAGTTGTAAAACTACGCGAAATCACTGGTAAGAAAATTGAGCCAGATGCATTTAAGCAAGTGCGTACTGTGCAAGATGTTGTAAACGAAGTAGAAAAACTCGTTTCATAAACATTACTATGCTCAAAGCGATAACCACAACACTGCTCTTAGTATGCTTATCTTTATACCCATTTATTGTGTATTTTGGATTACAGCATATCTCATTAAGGCAAGTGAGCTTGGTATTGATGGTATTGTTAGGTTTAAGGCTTTTACTTAGCAAGAAGTTACTGACATCTATGCCATGGATAAAGCCAGCCTCTATTTTGGCTATTATCGCTTTAGCAACAACGCAGTTTTTTAACAGTGATCTGGGCTTAAAGCTTTACCCAGTCATTATAAATACAGTAATGGCCATAACCTTTGCTTATTCGTTGAAAAGTGGCCCAACAGTCATTGAAAGTTTTGCTCGAATTAAAGAGCCTGATCTTGATGAAAAAGGGGTTAATTACACGCGCCAAGTTACTAAAGTATGGTGCGCGTTTTTTATTATTAATGGCAGTATTGCGTTATACACTAGCCTATTTACTTCGTTACAGACATGGACTCTGTACAACGGATTAATAGCCTATATTTTGATAGCTCTCTTAGGCCTTGTGGAATGGCTTGTAAGACAAAAGGTTAAAAGTAATGGTAGCGAGTAACCTGAAATTTCACCCAGACGCTGCATTTGTTGTTGCAGGGCAGCCAATAACACAAACACAGTTTTTTGCTGATATTGCGGCTTATCAAAGTAAGCTCACAGCGCTTAAAGCTGGCAGCCATGTGGTGTTATTCCATCCTGATACCTACCAATTTGCAGTGCGCTTATTTGCTTTAGCGTGTAGTGGTTATAATGTTATTTTGCCACCTAATGGTCAGCACGAAACCTTAAGTTTATTGCTAGCACAGTCTGCTTTTTTTGCCGGCGATGCGACCAATATCAATGATGATGTGCTATTTACTAACCTTGAGCAAAGTCTTGGTCACACGCCTTTGCAAACTAACCGTTTACAATGGCCAACAAACACAGCGGTTATATTTTATACGTCAGGCTCATCAGGACAATCTAAACCGATAGTGAAACCGTGGCGGGTATTAAATCGAGAGCTTGCAGTACTTTCAATGTCATTTGACTTACCCAGCCAATTTACGTTTTTAGCAACTGTTTCGCATCAGCATATTTACGGCTTATTATTTCGTTTACTTTGGCCGTTGGCGAAAGGCCATATAATTGATAGTGAACAAATTCAGTACCCTGAACATATTGCGCAAAGGCTAAAAAATATTCGTTATGCAGCGCTCGTCTCAAGCCCTGCGCAACTTGGCCGTTTATGTGCTGATAATGTGTTAATTCCTGAGCGCGACAAAATTAAGTGGTTATTCTCCTCTGGCGGACCTCTCAACAACGAACATGCCGAAACTTTATTTAACCAGTTAGCTCGCCCAGCTACCCAAGTATTTGGTAGTACCGAAACCGGCGGTATTGCTTATCGACAAGTTACACAGGCGGCGGTTGATGTACCATGGCAGCCGTTTAATGGTAATTTTTTATCGCTGAATCATGAAGGGCGCTTGATGCTAGATTCTGCGATTTTAGAGCAATCGAATTTCCCTTTAGATGATAGAGCACTTATTCATAAAAATGGTCAATTTAAACTGTTGGGCCGTATAGACAGAACGATAAAAATTGAAGAAAAACGTTTAAACCTTGATGAGCTTGAGAGTTATCTGCAAAGTCACGACTGGGTAAAAGAAGTTAAAGTAGTGGTTATTCCAGCTAAGCGCGTGCAAATTGGTGCGGTGGTTGTACTCAGTGATGAGGCTAATAAAGAGCTTGAACAGCAGGGTAAACTGGCAGTTAACCGCGCTTTACAAGCGCACCTCTCAAACCGCTTTGAACGTATTTGTTTACCACGTAAATGGCGCTACATCGATGCACTTCCTTTTAACAGCCAAGCTAAATTAAGTTTAAAAACATTGGAGCAGTATTTTGCCAAGCCTGAATAACGTGACCCCAGAGGTGGCCGTTTTAACACAAACAGAAACTAGTGTGAGTTTAGCGTTAACCATTGCGGCTGATTTAGATTATTTTCGCGGCCACTTTCCAGATGCGCCAATTTTAGCAGGCGTAGTACAGCTGGATTGGGCAGTAAAATATGCTCAGCAATATTTGGGTTTTGGCAAACTAGTTCAAGATTTAGAAGTGTTAAAGTTTCAGGTAGTAACAACCCCCGATATGACGGTAAACCTAACCCTTGAGCGCAATGCAAAAGGCAAATGTTTATTTAGCTATCAATCAGAAAAAGGCCAGCATGCATCTGGTCGAATTGTATTTTGTGATTAAGCCATGAACCAGTTTTGTATTGTTATTCCTAATTACAATCACACCCATGCTATCGCTGCAGTACTCGATGAGCTAAAAGAGCTACAGCTGCCGATAATCATGGTCGATGATGGCAGTGACGCTGATGCCAAGCATGTATTTACACAGCTTGACGCACAGTACGATTTTTTAACCTTGATAAGCCATGCTCAAAATCAAGGTAAGGGTGGGGCAGTTCAAACAGGCTTGATGGCTGCCTATCAGCAAGGGTTTAGCCATGCTATTCAGGTTGATGCCGACGGTCAGCATTCGTTAGCAGATATTAGTAAGTTGATTGAACTAAGTAATGCATCACCTAACAAGGTGATCAGTGGTTGCCCAATTTATGACAGCTCCGTGCCTAAGCACCGTTATTTAAGTCGTTACATCACCCATTTTTGGGTTTGGGTAGAAACGCTCAGCTTTGATATTGTTGATTCAATGTGTGGTTTTCGGGTTTACCCCTTAGCAGCCGTTGAACAATTAATGACTAAGCAAACGCTTGGCAAGCGCATGGACTTTGATATCGAAATTTTAGTCAGGCTTTATTGGCAAGGTGTTAAAGTCACGTTTTTGCCAACCCAGGTCATTTACCCTGAAAATGGCGTATCTCATTTTCGAGCCTTACACGATAACGTGGGAATTTCGTGGCTGCATACGCGTTTATTCTTTGGCATGTTGCTACGCTCACCTAAGCTACTTTGGCGTAAGGTGACTGGCTAATGGCTGTAAAACATTGGTCAAAAATGCAAGAACGTGGCAATCGCTTAGGCATGCAAATATTGCTCGTATGTTATCGCGTATTTGGTCGAAAAGGCTTGTGGTTGGTGTTGTTTCCGGTGGTATTTTATTTGTTTTTAACAGGCAAAACTGCCCGCCAAGCGTCTCATGCATTCTTAACCCAAGCGCGTAAAGTGAATGGCAATAGCAAAGGGGTTACTTGGCGCGATAGCTTTCGTCACTTTCGCTGCTTTGCTGACAGCGCTTTTGACAAAATTGATGCCTGGCTTGGACGAATTCAGCAACATAATATTCTTTACACCAACGAAGCGCTGTTTAAACAGCTTGATGAGCAACAGCAAGGGGCTATTTTTATCGGCTCACACCTTGGTAACTTAGAGGTATGTAGAGCTCTTAGCCAACACCGAAACAGTAAAACGATTAATGTGTTGGTGTTTACACATCATGCTGTTGAATTTAATAAATTACTGAAAAGTATTAATCCGGATGTTGCGGTAAACCTCATTCAAGTAACCGATCTTGGCCCTGATATGGCAATTATGCTCAAAGAAAAAGTCGAGCAGGGTGAAATTGTGGTGATTGTCGGTGATAGAACCAGTACCACCACTGCAGGAAGAGTTATCGAAGCTGACTTTTTAGGTAAGCCAGCCCCTTTTTCACAAGGGCCATTTATTTTAGCTGCGCTGTTAGATTGCCCGGTGTTTCATCTGTTTTGTTTAAAAGATAAAAAGCCCAATGGCGAAACATTTTACCGCGTGATTTTTGAAAAATACGCCGACAAACTCGTTTTACCGCGTAAAACGAGGCAACAAACATTACAACAAATTGTTAGCGATTATGCGCAAAGGCTCAGTTTTTATGCTGCGGCCTATCCGTATCAATGGTTTAATTTTTATGATTTTTGGCAAAATGACGAGCAAGTGTCTCGTAGTCAAAACAAGGAGAACTAAGGTGTCAGAGCACTCGACTACCGTTTTTGGCCAACAGCGTTTATCAATCGAAGATATTGTTCATATTGCATTAGAGCAAGGTGCTGTTGCGTTAACATCAGACCGTCAATTTGCTAATAAAATAGACAGCGCCGTGGCCTTTTTAGATAAGTTGCTTGAAGATGATGGCGTGATATATGGCGTTACCACAGGTTATGGCGACTCAGTAACCGTAAAAGTGCCACTTGATTTAGTCAATGAGTTACCACTGCATCTTACTCGTTTTCATGGTTGTGGCCTTGGCGATGTTTTTAATCAAGCCCAAGGGCGCGCTATTTTAGCAACCCGCTTAACTTCGCTTTCACAAGGTTATTCTGGCGTTAGCTGGGAGATGTTGAATTTATTACGTGACTTTTTAAATCACAATATCGTACCGGTGATCCCGCAAGAAGGATCAGTGGGAGCCAGTGGTGATTTAACGCCGCTTTCGTATGTAGCCGGTGCTATGGTTGGTGAGCGAGATGTGTATTACAAAGGCGAAATTAAAAACAGCCTAGAGGTGATGCAAGAACTTGGCTTACAGCCATTAAAGCTGCGCCCGAAAGAAGGGTTGGCAGTCATGAATGGCACTGCCGTGATGACAGCTTTGGCATGTCTTGCTTATGATAGAGCTGATTATCTAGTTAAATTGACCAGCCGTATAACAGCCCTTGCAAGCCTTGCATTAAAAGGTAACAGTCATCACTTTGATGATATTTTGTTTTCGGTGAAGCCACATCCAGGGCAACAGCAAGTAGCTGCATGGATCCGTGGAGACTTAAACCATGTAGAACACCCGCGTAATGCTGACCGCTTACAAGATAGGTATTCAATTCGCTGTGCTCCACATGTGATTGGTGTGCTGCAAGATAGTTTGCCATGGTTTAGGCAAATGATTGAAAATGAATTAAATTCGGCAAATGATAATCCAATCATCGATGGCGAAGGTGAACACGTATTGCATGGTGGTCACTTCTATGGCGGTCATATTGCAATGGTTATGGATAGCATGAAAACCGCTGTTGCTAATTTAGCTGACTTAGCCGATAGACAAATCGCATCCTTAGTTGATACGCGCTATAACAATGGCTTACCTTCTAACCTATCGGCGAGTAATGATGAGCGTCGTTATATTAACCATGGTTTTAAAGCGGTCCAAATTGGTGCCAGTGCATACACGGCCGAAGCATTAAAACTGACCATGCCAGCTAGTGTGTTTTCTCGTTCAACCGAGTGTCACAACCAAGATAAAGTGAGCATGGGAACCATCGCTGCACGAGATTGTTTACGTATATTGCAGCTAACTGAGCAAGTGGTTGCAAGTACTTTGCTTGCGAGTATTCAAGGTTTGCGTTTACGTATTAATAGCGGTGAGCTTGAATTCGCTAGTTTAACTAGTGATGTACAAAGTATGTATCAAGACATTAGCGAGTTTTTCCCGCTGCTTGATGAAGACCGTCCTCTAGAGGCTGTTCTTCGCTTTACGGTTGACGCTATTCAAACAAAACGTTGGAGTTTATATGCATAGTAGAGGCTCGTTGCTGAGCACTCATGTTGAGATTGAAATTCCTTTTCATGATTGCGATCCAATGAATGTGGTATGGCATGGTAATTACCCGCGCTATTTAGAAGTCGCGCGCTGCGAATTACTGCGTTTGTTTGATTATGATTATGTGCAAATGCAAGAGTCTGGCTATGCGTGGCCGATTATTGATATGCATATTAAGTACGTCGGCTCAGCATTGTTTACACAAAAAATCCGCGTCGATGCGTACTTAAAAGAATATGAAACACGATTACGTATCGATTACGTAATCACTGATTGCGCTACAGGTAAAAAGTTAACCAAAGCAACGACTATCCAAGTTGCGGTTGATATAGAGAAAAAAGAAATGCAGTTTGTTTCGCCGCCTGTGCTACATGAAAAACTTCAAAAGGTGATTTAATGCGATTAAGCGTGTTGTTACTGAGTGTGCTAGTTTTTTTTCCTGTGTTTGCATCGAGCGCAGTGACAGAGCAAGGCACATTTAGCCAAGAGAAGCATTTTAAAGGATTTAGTAAACCTTTTATTTCAACAGGTTCGTTTGAACTTGCTGAAGATGGCCTCACTTGGCAGGTTGAATCTCCGGTTAAAAGCACGCTATTAATCAAGCAAGGGCAAGTATATACCCTTAACGATCAAGGTGAGCCGCAGCTACAAAAAGGAGCTGAGCCTTACGTTAATTTACTGCAAGCGATTTTAAAGCATGATGAAGTGGCACTTGCTGAGCAATTTTCGATGACAGGTCATGCAGAGTCCGGTTGTCAGACTTTATTGCCTAAAGATGACTTGCTAAAGCAGCTATTTAGTCAGTTCGAATTATGTGTAGCAGCAGAGCAAGTGAGCCGTGTGCGTCTTCAAGAAGCAAATGGTAACTTTACTGTATTACGCTTTGCTTATCCTCACAATGAGCAAAAACAGTGAAAGCATGGGGCCTAACGCTTGCTTGGCTGAGCCTATTAGTTAGCGCCTTAGTGGTTGTTTTTATTCTAAAACAGCCGACGTTGAATAATGATATTTTGGCTTTGTTGCCAAAGTCAGAACCGCGTTTACAGCAAGTCGAAGAACACTTTTTTTCAGCTAATAAACAGCAGTTAAGCTTTTCTTTTCGTGGTGAAAATGCAGTAAAAGCTTATGATGATTTACATCAATGGCTGGCGACTAAACATATTGAGCCTCGTTTTAAGTTACCCGAAATATCCCAGTTGGCAGCATTTTACGGTCAGTACGCAGGGCATTTAGTTTCCGAGGAATATAAGCAAGCAATTGGCGATGCTAATCGCTTTCAACGGTATTACTTTAGTCAGTTGAGTAAAGTCGCAGATCCTTTTGTTTCAAGTACTATCAACCAAGACCCTACGCTTGCCACAGCGGGGTTCTTATCTGAAGCAATGGCGCACATGCAGCAATTTGAGCTGCAAGATGGCCGAATTAACATTAGCTATCAAGGTGATGAGTATTTAATGTTATTCGTGCAAAGTGCTGACAATGCCTTTTCAATAAATCAATCAATAGCTTTAAGCAATGAGATAGTTGCCTATATCGCTGAGCTTGAAGGCCGCTATCCAGATACACAAATTCGCTATGCTGGTGCTTTATTTCACACCGCAGCAAATGCACAGCAAGCCAAATTTGAAATGACCTTGTTTGGTTCGGTGAGCTTGCTAGCTCTTATTGTGATGGTGGTGTGGGTGTTTCGATCGATCAATGCATTGTGGCTGGCCTCTGTAACCGTGATAAGCGCCGCTATTGGTGGCACCATTGCGCTGATCAGTATTTTTAGTCAGGTGCATGTATTAACCATGGTGTTTGCCGTGACACTGATTGGTATTGCCATTGATTATGCTTTTCATGGCATGCTTGATTTAACCGAGCAGCCGCAAGGTTTTAGTCAAGGGCTTAAGCTGGCACTGTTGTTGTCGTTACTAACCACCACACTCGGTTACGCGAGCTTGTTTTTCTCACCGGTGCAGTTACTCAGTCAAGTGGGAGTATTTGTTGTTGCAGGGCTAGTTACAGCTTGGCTCTGCACACGAATCTTATTGCCTTATTGGCAAACTGGTTTAACCATTAACACTGCTGCACATCGATTAGCTAACTGCTTAAGTGGTTATTTAAAACGATTAACGCATTATCGCGTCGCACTCAGTATGCTGATGCTAGTGTTATTGAGTGCTTTTGCTTTACTAAAACCCCCTGTGATTAATGATGATGTAAAGCTGTTAAATGCAAGTCCTGCGGATTTAATGCAAAACGAAGCGCTGCATATGTCTTTATTAGGTAAAGATAATGGCCAAATCATGATTTTATTTGCCGATAATGCGCAGCAGTTATTAGTACAACAAGAAGCATTAAAAGCAACTATTCGCGGCCTTAATGGCAGTGCAGTGATGCTTAGTGACTTAGTGCCTAGTAAACAATTACAACAGCAAAACTATGAGCAGTTGCATTCAGCCCAGCAAGCTATGAGCGTGGTTAGCCAAATGACAGGGACGCCCGTTGAGCTTTCAACATCAATGCTTGATTTAAACGCGGCACTTAATTCACCGTTAGCGCCGTTAATCGCTAACCAAGTGATCTCAAACAATACACTAACCGCAAGCTGGTTTATGGTAACAGGTGTAAATAAATCCGAGCTGATGGATTTAACCAACGCTTACCCAGATTTAATTGTTTACGATAAAGTCGCGATGATAAGTGAAGGTTTAAGTCATTACTCAAATTCGTTACTGATAACATTGGCCATTGCGATGACCTTTGCGTTACTACTATTTAGCGTCAAATTTGGTTTTAAAACGGCGTGTAAACAAACGCTAGTGCTTGTACTAACAACCGCGGCTGTACTGCTACTTTGCAGTGCACTGCAATCTCAGTTATCGATTTTTAATTTGCTAGGCTGTTTATTGATATTAGCGTTGGCAATCGATTACTTAGTGTTTTATCAGGTCAATAATTTAAGCCCGAGCAATGTACTTGCAATTAGTTTGTCAGCGGCATCATCGATGTGGGTATTTGGCATGTTGGCCGTTTCGAAAACCCCGGCCATTTTCAGTTTCGGATTAACGGTATTAGTGGGGCTAGTTTGTATCTATATCCTGGCGCCGCTCAGTATTGCATTACCTAAAAATAAGGAAAAATAATAGGTGAATAATCAAGTTCAACAGGCTGATGTTGTTATTATTGGTGCTGGCCCTTCAGGTGCTGTGGCTGCCAGTTTACTAGTAAAAAAAGGTTGGCATGTAGTGGTGTTAGAGCAGCAAACCTTTCCGCGCTTTTCGATTGGTGAAAGTTTATTACCCCAGTGCATGAGCTTTTTAGCAGAAGCAGGCCTTGAGCAAGCGGTGCAAGCACAGGCACAATCGCTTGGTTTTCAGTTTAAAAATGGGGCGGCGTTTCAGCGTCGGGGCGACCACACAACAATCGATTTTACCGAGAAATTTAGCGAAGGCCCTGGCACGACTTTTCAGGTAAAACGCGCTGACTTTGATAAATGCTTAGCCGATGGTGCCATGCAGCAAGGGGCTGAAATACGTTACCAACATAGCGTGTTAGCGTTCACCGATTGTGAGGATGGCGCTTTACTTGATGTTACGGATGAAAACCAACAAGGCTATCAAATTAAAGGGCGTTTTGTACTTGATGCCAGTGGTTTTGGTAGGGTATTACCTCGCTTACTTGATTTAGAGTCAGCATCAAATTTCCCAGTACGTTGGGCTTTTTTCAGCCATTTTAAAGATAATATTAGCGATACACAGTTTGACCGCGAAAAAATCTTAATTAATGTTCACCCAGAGCATAAAGATATTTGGTATTGGCTGATCCCATTTAGTGATGGTACGGCAAGCATTGGTGTGGTTGGTAAACCAGAGCAGCTTGAGGATAAACAACCACTCGCTGGTTTAAATGAATTTATTGAACAAGATAGCTATTTAAGTGAGTTATTAGCCAATCGAGAAGCTATTGGTGAAGCGCGTGCTATCAAAGGCTATTCGGCTAATGTGTCGAGCTTGTATGGTGAGCATTTTGCACTACTTGGTAATGCTGGTGAGTTTTTAGATCCGGTATTTTCATCTGGAGTGACGATTGCATTAAAATCAGCCTCATTGGTCGCTCCTTTAGTTGATAGCTACTTACGTGGTGAGCAAGTTGATTTCAAAAACGATTACAGTGAGCCTTTGCAACAAGGGGTTAATTGCTTTAGAACCTACGTCAGTGCTTGGTATGATGGCTCCTTTCAGGACGTGATTTTTTACAGTGAGAAAAACCAACAAGTGCGCGAGATGATCAGTGCTATTCTTGCGGGTTATGCATGGGACTTACAAAACCCATTTGTAAAACAAAGCAACAAACGCTTAAATACGTTGGTTGAATTATGTCGCGACTAACACGCTCTTTGCTCTTATCTTTGAGCATATTAGTGGCGAGTTGTGCCAGTGAATTTGCAGTAAAAACGGGCGTTGATTTAGCGCCAAATGCAGGGATTTATTTGCTTGATCCACCGCCATCATTAGTTGCCGATAATTGGCAGCAAGTACTTGAAGTACACCATGGCGATGAGCAGCATACATTACTAGCGCAGCTGAGTTTAAACAGTGAAACGGGTATTAACTTGGTTGTGATGACGGCTCAAGGTATGCCGATATTTCAGTTAGAAAAAGCGCCACTAGGGCCAATTCAAAGCGAAAAAATGCTTCCTATCAACGCGGTTGATCCTCGCTATATTCTTGCTGATATCATGCTAGTACACTGGCCGGTTACTGTGCTGAACTCGCAACTTTATGGTTTGAACTTGGTTGAACAAGGCTCAACGCGGCGTTTATATCAGGGTGAGCAGTTAATTAGTGAAATTCGCTATTTAGACGGTGCAACAGAACTTGTAAACTTTCAGCGGGATTACAAAATTAAATTTCAAAGGGTTAATTGATTATGCCATTTTGGCTTAACGACTTAGGTATTGTTAGTGCATTGGGGGTTGGTCATCAACAAACAATGCAAAGTATCAGCTTACAACCTAAACAAACACTCACAAAGGTGACGTCGCTTGCATTTGAGCAGCGCCCAACCTTTGTGGGTTTGGTTAATGAACTGCCATTAACAGCATCAATGCGATTTTATCAGCTAATCGATTTAGCGCTGGGGCAAATTGCTGATACATTGGCAAGCATAAACATTCCGAGCAGCCGTATTGCTGTGGTGATTGGTACCAGTACTGCTGCAATTCAAGAAGGTGAAAGAGGCCGAATTGCCCATGCAGCTAAGGGAAAGTGGCCAGAGGAATTTGATTATTATGACCAAGCGCTCGTCGCACCCGCCAATTATATTGCCAAGAAACTCGCTGCGAAGGGGCCAAGTTACAGTATTTCAACTGCGTGTAGTTCAAGTGCCAAGGCGCTTATTAGTGCGCGTGCCTTACTCAGTGCCGATTTAGCCGATGTGGTAATTTGTGGTGGGGTAGATAGCTTGTGCCAACTCACTATCAATGGCTTTGATTCGTTATCTTCTATTAGCGATAAAATTTGTAAGCCGTTTAGTGGCGACAGAGCAGGCATCAATATAGGTGAAGCCGCAGCGTTATTTGTTATGAGTAAAGAGCAGCATACAAAACAAAGTATTGCCTTTTTAGGTGGTGGTGAAAGCTCCGACGCCCACCATATTTCAGCCCCGATTGCAGATGGTTCTGGCGCAATCGCAGCGATGACAACGGCGTTGCAAGACGCGAATTTAACGCCTTCAGATATCGACTACATTAATGCTCATGGAACAGCCACACCGCAAAATGATGCCATGGAATCTCTGGCAATCAGTGAGGTATTTGGCAAAGATACAAAGGTCAGTTCTTCTAAACATTTGACCGGCCACACCTTAGGCGCTGCAGGTGCTTTAGAAGCTGGATTATGTTGGCTCTATTTGGCTTACCCAGAGTTTAATCAATTAGTATGCAATCAGGTTATAAAAGACGAATCATTGGCTGAAATTGGTTTAATAACACAACCAGAAACGGCAGAAATTAACACTTGTTTATCAAATTCGTTTGCCTTTGGTGGCAATAATGTCAGTGTAGTACTAGGACATCTAAATGAATCACTATAAAATTGAGCAAGTAGTCCCTCATAGCGAACCAATGATATTGCTCAATCGCCTATCCAATTACAGCGAAGAGTCAGGTTGCTGTGAAGTGGATATTAGTTCACACAGCCCGTTTTATGACGAGAGCTTAAATGGCGTTGCCAGTTATATTGGCTGTGAATATATGGCGCAAACTATCGCAGCGTATGCTGGTGCGCTGGCAAAAGACAAAGGAAGTGAAGTACAAATCGGTTTTTTAATTGGTACGCGCAAATATAAAACCTATGCACCGGTATTTAAAAACGAGCAAACGCTTAAAGTCTCGGTGACAAAATTATATCAAGAAGAATCAGGGTTAAGTGTATTTGAGTGTCAAATACATAGCGATGAAACATGCTTAGCAGAAGCAAAAATTAATGTGTTTCAACCACAAGACCCCATGCAGTTTATAAGAGAAAATCAATGACAAAACGTATTTTAGTCACCGGCTCAAGCCGTGGTATTGGCAAAGCAATCGCACTTAGATTAGCTAACGATGGCTTTGATATTGCTGTTCATTGTCGCAGTGGCGTGGCTGAAGCAGAGCAAACCTGTGAAGAAATTAGTGCGCTTGGTCGTCATGCAAGCTTATTGCAATTTGATGTTTGCGATAGAGAACTAGCAAAACAACAAATTGAAGCTGATATTGCCGAGCACGGTGCGTATTATGGGGTGATCTGTAATGCCGGTATCACGAATGATATGGCGTTCCCTGCGATGCAAGGTGATGATTGGGATAAAGTGATCCGTACTGGCCTTGACGGTTTTTACAATGTGGTGCATCCAACGGTGATGCCAATGGTGCAAGGTCGTAAAGGTGGCCGTATTGTCACTATGGCGTCAGTGTCAGGGATTGCCGGTAATCGCGGGCAAGTTAACTACAGTGCCGCTAAAGCGGGCATTATTGGTGCGACCAAAGCGCTTTCGCTTGAGCTTGCAAAACGTAAGATCACCGTTAACTGCGTGGCACCAGGGTTAATCGAAACTGAAATGACAGACGATTTACCGGTTGATGAAATGCTAAAAATGATCCCATTAAAACGTATGGGGTCGGTTAGTGAAGTCGCGGGTACTGTGTCGTTTTTATGTTCAGATGACGCCGCGTATATCACCCGCCAAGTTATTTCTGTGAATGGCGGTATGGTGTAATGAAGCGCGTTGTTGTTACAGGCATGTCTGCCATTACTGCATTAGGTGATACCTGGGCTGAATTTAAAACCGCTTTGCAAAAAGGTGATAATGCCGTTCAGTACATGACTGACTGGGATGTGGCGCCAGAACTAAACACTCGACTAGCAGCACCTGTTACTCATTTTAGTAAACCAAGCCACTATAAGCGTAAACAAGTTCGCTCAATGGGGCGTGTTGCTATGATGTCGACCCGTACTACAGAGCTTGCTTTAGAAGAAGCTGGGCTATTAGAGCACTCAAGTCTAACCGACGGCTCTACAGGTATTGCTTTTGGCTCATCAACGGGGTCAACGCCACCATTATTGGCTTTTGCAAAAATGATGGAAACCGGCGAAATGACAGGCGTAACGGCCACCAGTTACATCCAGATGATGGCGCATACAGCGCCTGTGAATGTGGGTGTCTTTTTTGGTTTAAAAGGTCGGGTGATCACTACCAGCTCTGCGTGCACATCAGGCTCGCAAGGTATTGGTTATGCTTACGAAGCGATTAAGTATGGTCGCCAAAAAGCCATGGTGGCTGGTGGCGCAGAAGAGTTATGCATTACAGAAGCTGCGGTATTTGACACCTTATACGCGACGAGCACAAAAAATGATGCTGCGAAAAGCACGCCACGACCATTTGATCAAAATCGTGATGGTCTGGTTATTGGTGAAGGTGCAGGCACACTCATTTTAGAAGAGTATGAGCATGCCCTAGCCCGCGGAGCGACCATTTATGCGGAGCTGGTCGGTTTTGGTTGTAACTCAGATGGTCAACATGTGACGCAACCTACCGCAGATACTATGCAAGTGGCTATCGAAATGGCCCTTAATGATGCACAGCTTACTGCCGACCAAATTGGCTATGTGAATGCTCATGGTACGTCAACAGATCGGGGTGATATTGCGGAGTCTCAGGCGACTTTCAATGCCCTTGGCAAGAAACCTATTAGCTCATTAAAGAGTTATTTAGGTCATACCTTAGGAGCGTGTGGCGCCATTGAGGCATGGGCAAGTATCAATATGATGAATGATGGTTGGTTTGCACCTACTATCAATTTAATGGATGTCGATCCTGAGTGTGCTGATTTAGATTATATCAAGGGCAATGGCCGTGAAATGCAAACAGATTACATTATGAGTAATAACTTTGCGTTTGGTGGCATCAATACCTCGTTAATTTTTAAAAAGTGGCAAGCATGATCAAGCGCTGCATCATAAGTATTTTATTTATTCTAACTTTTAATGCTTATGCTGCAGAAGACAGTGTAGAAAAGGGCACTGCAAAAATGGAGTTCGGTGCAGGCCTTTTTTATGCAGATATCCCGCATTATTTAGGTTCAGATGAAAGTGAGCAATACCTATTGCCTGTGCCTTATTTTCGTTATCAAAGCGATAAAATGGCCATCGACCGTAATAACTTCACTGGCTTTTTGTGGCAACAAGAAAATCTCCATTTAGATTTATCTGCCAACGTAGGTCTTGCAGTTGACAGTGAAGACAACAAAGCCCGAGAAGGTATGGATGATCTAGATTGGGTGTTTGAATTAGGGCCTTCACTTAATTACTACCTAATAGGTGAACCAAACGCTAAACAGTATTTGTATTTAAGCCTGTTTGCACGCAAAGCCATTGCGACAGATTTCTCAGGTATTGATGATATTGGCTGGCGTTATGGGCCAAGTGTGTATTATCGAGTGCCGATCATCGAAAAAGCAGATTCACAATTTTCATTAGCGTTTCGTGGCAATATCAACTTTGCTAGCGATAAATACCTTGATTATTACTATGGAGTGAGTGACTTACATAGCAATGAAACTCGCCAAGCATACTCAAGTCGTTCAGGTTTTTCTGGCGCTGATGTATCAATTGGGGTACATTTTGACACACCAAAGTATTGGCTAGGTGGTTTTGTTAAATATCATCACCTTGCTAACAGTCAACAAGATGCAAGCCCACTCGTGAAGCAAGATTATAATGTTTCGGTTGGTTTTGGTGTTGCATGGAAATTTTATAGAAGGAATTTTTAAATGAAGTTATTGATCCTTGCATGTGTTTTAGCAGCTTGTTTGTTTTCAGCAAACAGTTTTGCACGTGATGATATACAAACGCTACCTGTACAGGCACTACTTGAAACTAGCAAAGCGAAACAAGCGCTGTTAGATATTCCACTGTATTTTGCTGATCAAAGTCATACCAGCATTAAAACCAATTATGGTGAAGTGATCACCAACAAGAAAACCAACGCATTTAATAAAACTGACCGAGAAGCGTGTGAGTGGGTAATGCTTAGTGCTTTAAAAGCATTACAAGAGCGTGCTGTTCGTGAAGGCATGAATGCAGTTGTAAATATTCAGTCGTACTACAAAAAACGTGAGTTCGTTAGCCAAACAGAATATCAATGTGGTGCGGGCACATTTGTTGCTGGCGTGGCATTAAAAGGCACTTTAGTTAAGTTATAACTAACTAAAGTCATTTTTTTTCTGTATAATTTGCGACCCTTGATATGATGGCCGCAGGTTATACAGCATGAATTTTAAATCATTTAGTTTTTCTTCTGAGCTTTTACAGGCATTAGAAGAGCTTAATTTCGAAACGCTTACTCCCGTTCAACGTAGTGCAATTCCTGCGGTAAGAAAAGGCAAAGACGTACTTGTTAGTGCGCAAACAGGCACGGGTAAAACCGCTGCATTTGCTTTACCACTTATCCAAAAATTATCAGAATCAGCGGTTAGTGAAAATAATGCACCAAGCGCATTAGTGCTTGCACCTACTCGCGAGTTAGCTGAGCAAATCGCTAATAATTTTAAAGCGTTTGCAAAATACACTGAACTCAAAACAGTGTGCTTGTTTGGTGGTATCAATTTAGCGGGTCAAGCTAACGATTTGAAAGCGGGTGTTGACATCGTAGTTGCAACGCCAGGTCGCTTACTTGATCATATTCGTTTAGGTAACATCAGCTTAGCTAATGTTAAGCATTTAGTGCTTGATGAAGCTGACCGTATGCTAGACATGGGCTTTATCAGCGATATGCAAACGGTTATTAATGGCTGTGATGAAGCGCGTCAAATCTTGTTGTTCTCTGCCACTTTCCCGGCGGCAATTAAACAATTTGCAAGTAAAGTATTAAAGCAACCTGAAATTATTCGTGTCGATCAAACAAACAGCACCGCAGAAACAGTGCAACACGTTGTTTATCCGGTTGAAGAGCGCCGTAAGCAAGAGCTTTTATCTGAATTGATTGGTAAGAAAAATTGGCAGCAGGTACTTGTTTTCGTAAACATGAAAGAGACTGCTGATGAGCTTGTAAAAGAGCTTAACCTTGATGGTATTCCAGCGGTTGTTTGTCATGGTGATAAAACCCAAGGTAACCGCCGCCGCGCTTTACGCGAGTTTAAAGAAGGTAAAGTTCGCGTGCTGGTCGCAACTGAAGTAGCTGCTCGTGGTATTGATATTGAAGGGTTGCCACGTGTGATCAACATCGATCTACCTTGGCTTGCAGAAGACTACGTGCACCGTATCGGCCGTACAGGTCGTGCTGGTAAGCCGGGCCAAGCAATTTCGTTTGTGAGCCGTGAAGAAGAAAACACTTTATTTGATATAGAAAAGCTAATCGGACAGCGCATCAAGCGTGTTGTTTTACCAGGTTACGAAGTAAGCAGCCGTGAAGTACTGATTGATAAAATTGGTAAAAAGCCGTCGCATTTACGCCGTAGCCGTACAAATAAGGCTTCAGGTCAGGCAACGGGTGAAGCGCGTGCGAAGAATCGTTCACGTATCGCAAATGTTCGCAAATCTTTGAAAGGCAATAAATTAAGCCTTAAAAAGTAATAAACTTCGATAATAAACGTATGAAAAAGCCCCATTGCTGTTTGGCAATAGGGCTTTTTTGGCTCTTTTATTAGTACAAATGGAGTATTTTGTTAAATTTTATGACATAAAGCTGAAAATTAGATTAACAAATGTACCTTACTGAATTACAATCGCTTTGAAATCAGTCAAGTAGCGTTTCTAGCGCGTCAGTGTCTAAATGGATGTTTATGCAGTACTTAAAAAGAATAATAAATAAAATAATCGCCCCTACTTTTTTACTTAGTGTTGCCTGTGTGCCTTTTTCTGCCAATGCATTTGATAAAGCAGAGTTCTCCCTTGCCCATATTAAAGAGTCTATTAGCGTTGATGGTGTGATGGATGAGTCGCATTGGCAATACGCCACAAAAGTACCATTAAAATATCAGAATGAGCCAACCGAAAAAGGCACGCCGCTCGTACAAACCGATGCCTACATGTATGAAGATGGTAAATACTTGTATGTTGGTTTTATTGCAAAAGATAATGACCCTTCGCAAATTCGTGCCGCCCTTCGAGATCGTGATACGCTTTGGCAAGACGACAATGTTGCCTTGATGATTGATACCTTCAATGATGAACGAACCGGCTATGAGTTTTATGTAAACCCTCTTGGTGCGCAAGGCGATATGCGCATGACGGATATTGATGATTGGGTGGAAGATCCATCATGGGATGCCATTTGGGACAGTGCAGGGCAAATAACTGACGATGGCTATGTGGTTGAAATGCGTATTCCATTCACTGCACTTCGCTTTCCAAAAGATCAAACAGAGTTAACGTGGAGTTTTGCAGTTTGGCGAAATTATCCGCGTGATGTGTATTATCAAATGTCGAATGTTGGTTTTGACCGAGATGTAAAATGTAGCTTTTGCCAGTTTGATAAACTCACAGGCTTTGCCAACATGACAGAAAGCCAAAACATTCAGCTTACGCCCACTTTAACGGCGCTTCGCCATGATACCAAAGACGAAGTGCCGGGTGATTGGCAAAATGGTGATATTGATACTGAAGCGGGCTTGGACTTACGTTGGGGGGTAACGCAAGATGCGGTTATTAATGCCACCATTAATCCTGACTTTTCGCAGGTCGAGGCAGATTCACTTGAGCTTGATGTAAATACTACTTACTCAATTTATTATGCTGAAAAGCGTCCATTCTTTTTAGATGGCGCCTCTTACTTTAATACCAGCCAACTAGAGCTTTTATATACGCGAATGATTGCTGAACCTGATGTGGGTTTAAAGTTAACAGGTAAAACCGGCGCGCACAGCTACGGCTTTATGTATGCTGACGATCAGAATACCAGTGTCTTACTTCCGACGAATCAAGGTTCGGGCTTTGCTAATCTGGCAGATAAAACGCAAGCAGTAGCGGGGCGTTATCAGTTTGATATTGGCCAAAAAGGCACAATTGGTGTGATGAGCACCCACCGCGAAAATGATGATTATCATAATACGGTATTATCTTTAGATGGCAGCTACTGGTTTAATCAATCAGATAGTTTGCAGTATCAAGTAGCAACCACAGATACCACTAACTCAGAATTTTTAGTTGATTATTATGGCATTGATAAAAATCAATCAGATCAAGCTTATGCCATTGAATTTACAAGAACTAAGCGTGATTACGAAGTCTATGCTAGCTACGAAAATATAGGTAAAGAATACCGCTCAGATTTGGGTTATCAAGCTAAAGTTGATTACGAGCAAGTACAACTAGGCGGTGGACAAACTTGGTATCGTGATGCTGATGATGCAATCACAGAGTACAGCTACAATGTTGAGTGGGATAAAACATGGGCGCAAAATGGCGAGCTACTCGAAGAAGAATACGATGGCTTTTTTACCTTTAAAGGTAAGATGCAATCACAAACAGAAATTGGCTTTATCCATCGTAATGAGTTTTATGCTGGCGAGTTTTTTAATCAAAACATAGGTTATATCTACGGCGGTTTTAGACCCATTCGTGACATTAGCTTTTTATTGTATGCTCAATATGGCAGTAAAATTGATTACAGTAATGCAGCCTTAGGTACTATGGTTCGCATTGAACCTGAGATGACATGGGATATAAACGATCATTGGCAGGTGCAACTAGAGCACAGCTACAGCTATCTAGATAACGAGCAAAATGAGCGTGTTTATACTGCAAACTTAACGGATCTACGCGTTTATTATAAATTTAATATGCGCTCAATGCTGAAACTCGTTTTACAGTTTGAAGATGTCGATCGGAACAATGAAGCTTATCGATTTGATGTAAGCCAAACTAACCGCGATTATGGTAGTCAGCTAGTGTACTCGTATAAAATTAACTCACAGACACTGTTTTATTTAGGTTATTCTGATAAAGGCTACCAAGATGATTCGTTGAAGAATCTTGAGCGTGATCAGCGTACCTTCTTCACTAAGTTAAGCTATGCATGGCAGCTTTAGCTTAAGCAAAAATAATACATAGTTGGTCAGCTTATAGCTGACCAACTTCTTCGTTTACTTTACTTCTTACCACTCCTTCAAGGCTTTTTAAGCCCCATTGCTTACCAATCTCAACAGCTTCATCAACTGGCTTTTTTAAGGTTATGGCATTGTATAGCGCTACAAGAGCACCGACACGGTTGCTGCTAGCACAGTGCAGTAAGGTGGTTTGCTGTTGGTGCTCATTGAGCAAAGCCTGAAGTTTCGTAGCATTTTCAATGGTAATATCAGCTTTAGATTGCACAGGAATATGGTAATAGTTCATACCAAGCTCAGTGACTAACTCTTGCTCAGACCAATTCGTTTCGTTATCACCGCGAAGGTTGATGATGTTCTCAACACCAAGTTGTTTTAATTTCGCAAAATCAGTTTGACTTGGCTGACCTGACGTTAATACATGCTCAGACTGCGCCTTAAGATTTAAAATATTCAGTTTCGTAGCAGCTGTTTGTGTTGCTAATGCTGAAAATGACAGCAGCGCAGCACATGCCAATTGTATAAACTTATTCATGTTACTCCTTTAAAAGTGTTTAATTTTTGCTGTAAACGGTTTTACCACGGCTAATGGTTTCTAGCACTTGTAAGTTATGTAGCTCTGCAGGCTTGATTTTCAACGGGTTGTTATCAAGGATAATTAAATCTGCTTGCATCCCTTGTTTTAATTGCCCTTTTGAGCTTTCTTCAAAGTGTTGATACGCAGGCCATGTCGTCATTGCTTGCAGTGCAGTATACACAGAAACACGTTGATCTGGGCCTAATACCTGATCTGTACGAGTCGTACGGTTAACCGTTGCATCTAATACACGTAGTGCGTTTGGCAAGGCCACTGGTGCATCATGATGGGTGCTAAACATTAATCCTTGTTTGCGAACCGCATGGGTGGGCGAAATAAAATCGGCACGGGGGTGACCAAGCACCGAATTTACATGCCAGTCGCCCCAATAAAAGGTATGCATTGGGAAGAGCGATGGAAATATGCCTAATTCTTTAAGACGGTTTACTTGATCTTGACGAATTGTTTGCCCATGAATAAGTACGGGACGGCGGTCTTTTTTACCAAGCTTGTTATTGGCATTTTCAACGGCATTTAAAAATTGCTCAATAGCAGCATCACCATTTGCATGTGTCATCACTTGCCAGTCATTGGCAAAGGCCGTTTCAATATACTGATAGGCTTGTTCATCATTAAAAGTAGGGTAGCCTGCATAGCCTTGTTCTTGGCCTTCAGGTGCTTTTAAGTATGGGTGAGATAACCAAGCGGTTTTCCCTTGTGGTGAGCCATCAAAGTTAAGTTTTACACCACCAATACGAAAATGATTTGTGTAGTTTTTACTGTTATAGGGTGAGTCCATAAAACTGCTGCTGGTGGCCATATCGGCATAGGCAACCACATCAATCACGAATTTATCCGCTTTTGATGCCCTTACCATTGAATCATAGGCTTCTTGAGTTGCTCGGCCCTCTTGCGCTGTGGTGTAGCCGTATTTTGTGTAGAGTTTTTGCCCTTCTTGCAGCATTAAATCTTGTAAGTCAGGATCAAAGGACTGCATGAGCTTAAACAGTAAACCAAAGTGCGCGTTTTCTTCGAGCACCCCATTGGGTTCTTGTGAGTTGGCCATACGACGAATTAGCCCACCGTCAGGATTGTCTGTGTTTTCGTCGATGCCGGCCATGGCTAAAGCTTTACTGTTTGCAACACTTAAGTGCCCCGAAGTATGAATGATGATCACTGGCTTTTCTGTACTAACGCGGTCTAAGTCCATTTTTGTTGGGTATCTATCAAGCTCAGCATCATCGTAACCAAAGCCTAAAATTGCCCCCGTTTTTTCAATAAATGTGGTGTAGTCAGGGTTATTTTGTGCGGCAGTGAGAATATTAACAATTTGCTCAACGGTATTGGCATCACCATCTGGACTAGGTACTACATTGGCTACCATGGCTTGCAAACCAACACCATAGACATGGCTATGGCCATCAACAAAGCCTGGCATTAAGGTTTTACCCTGTAAATCAATTAGTTTTGTTTTGCCAAACTTATGCTCAAGGGCTTTAGTTTTATCACCCACAAAGATGATTTTTTCACCTTGGGTAGCGATTGCTTGTGCATATTCTGGTTCATCGCCAGCCATCGTAAGAATATCGCCACCATAATAAATAGCATCTGCAGCACTCACTTGCAGAGGTAGGGTTTTAGCTGTTTGTTCTGGGGTTTTATCGCAAGCCGTTAAGGCAAGTAATGAACAAGCGATTGCGAGGTGATGTTTCATATAAATCTTCCATGAATTTTAACTATGTCTAAGAATATAGTCTGTTTAAAATTTTTATCTTTAAAAAATAGTATTAAATTTCGTTAAAGTACAAGACAATAGCTGCGCCATCGAGGCTACTACCGTTGTGAATGTTGATACCAATGCCAAAGTTGTCAAACCATGACGTCCACTTTCTACTGTCCCATAATAAGCCGATACCATATTCATAAAAGTGATCGGTCCCAAATGCTACGCGACTATCGCCGCCTAAATCGATACGCTGGCCTTTAATGTAAAAAGCTTGCTCAAAAACCCCGATTTTGAACATGTTAAATTTAGCTTTAATACCATTGAGTGTGCGCCATGTTTCGGGTGTTGCATTGCTTATCCCATCAGGGTGAGAGAGTGCCCAGCCATAGTAATAATTAAAATTAAGCTTGTACTCGTAATAGCCCCAATGCCTAGGTAAGCGATAGATCATGGTCGCATTTGGGTTTAACACCAGCGCATTACTGTTGAGGTTGGTGTAAAGATTTTCAGCTAAAGGCTTAAAGTTACGTCTAGACTCAGGAGAGTTATACTCATAGTCATTGTTGTAATGTAAGTAGTGAGTATTAAAGCCAAATTGATATGACCATTTAGAGCCAAGTGCTTTTTCGGCATTAAAACCGAGCATCCCGTTATACACTGTTTCTGAAATATAGTCGTCAGCGACATTCTCATACAGTGAGATAAAATCTGATTGATTTAAATAACTTATTCTGCCGGTTACACTTAGTTGGTGCTGATAAATTGGCTCATCAAGCTGCCAAGTGTAAGGAATACTGTAGAGTTTAAGCTCCTTCCTAAGTGCGATACTGTCTTCATCTTTGTTGGCATGTTGCGGGTCAAACAGTGTTTGTGGATCAAAATCACCAAACCCAAGAGTAATACTGTCACCATCCGTTAAAACTAACGACGTTGCAAATGCGGTTTCGAGTTGCTTGGTTGGATTAGCATAGCTGTTTACACAAAAAATACACGTCATCAATATGCAAACATTTAAACAGCTTATGACATTGTTATTCATTTAAAAAATTAACTCTCGCTCAAAAGTATTGAATACCTAAGTGTTTAAATCTAGCTGTACTAGTTCCTAATTGCTATTCAGATCATACAAAGGTTTTTTCTCAGAACTAATAACAAAGGTTGTCAGAATTTTCACATACCCATCTTGAATCAGAATTTTCTCATTAGAATGGCTAGGATTTTAATCTAATGTAAATGACATGTACAAAGTGGATGTTCGTAATTAACAGTGGATTCGTTGCAATTACAATCAATCTGTTAAAGAGGTCTCACTTTGAAATATTCACACTTTTCCACTAGTCAAAATGGCTTTATTCCTAAGTTTGCGGCAGTCATTCTATTTGCTGGCTCTTTGTTTTGTAGCCAACAGAGTAAAGCAGAGCAAACTTCCTGGTTTGTGTCTGGGCAAATAGGCTCAGCCTCCACAGACATTAGCACAAAAAGCCTAACATCATCACTCAATGATCAAGGGGCCTTGATTGATTCTGTTTCAATTAAAGATTCGGATACAGGTTACCAAGCAGCAATCGGTTATAAATTCAATGCAATCTATTCACTGCAAATTGGTTATGTAGATTTTGGTGAGAGACATTTTAGCTTTACAGGCGAAGTCACCGACTTAGATAGCTTTCATAGCACCATGAAACAAATTTACCCGGAATCAGCAACTGGGCCGCAAATATCACTTTTAGCGTCTTGGCCAATTAGCAAAGAAATATCGTTGACTGGTAAGTTGGGGTATTTAGATTGGCATCAGGATTACCAGTATCAAGCTGATTCTTCACAGCTAGTTAAAGCAAAACGCAGTGGTAGCAGTGTCACCTTTGGCATTGAAGCGAGTTTTGCCCTTTTTAAAAATACCCAGGTTTTTTTAAGTTACGACCATGCAGCGCTTGATGCAACTGATGCTTCGATGCTCTCAATAGGCGCAAGATATTACTACGACTAACTTATTATCGATGTGCGCAAGGGGCGTACATTTTAAATTATCTCAAGGAATAGCTGAGAATCTGAGTAAATCATTTTGATGATATGACTCACAGCTTGAAGTTTCTACAGGAACAATACGTCATGCTATCAACAATTATTAAATACCTATACCTCATAGCGCTTATTGCGCCTATGTCTATATTGGCTATGCCAATAACAATCATTGCACCGAACGAAACTTTTACACTCGATGTTGAGCCAAGTGACAGCATTGAAACGGTAAAAGGGCTTGTTGAGCAGCAGACGAGTATTGCGCAAGCTCGGCAGATTATCACCTTTAATGGAAAAGTATTAGAAAATGGTCGCTCGTTGTCTGATTATAATGTGCAAAAAAATTCAACACTAAATGTAACTAAATCGAATGCAGCGCCTAGCTTTAGTGCTAATAGTCCTTGGCAGCAAGTAGGTTCAATTTCTTCGTCAGTGGGGGATTCGACAAATTTAAACATTACTGTAGATAACAACAATACCCCTTACATTATTTTTAAAAATGGTCAAAGTCAGGCGGTTGTTTATAAGTTTAGCGATACAAATACATGGGAATTAGTAGGAGGAAGTGCGCTTTCAACAGACTCAGCATCTGACACCGATATAGCGTTTGATACAAATAACCAATTATACGCAGCATTCATTTCGGGCACGGGTGGAGCGAAAAAAGTAGTGGTTAAAGAGCTGGTAAATGGTAGTTGGAATGAACTTGGTTCTGATCAAATAACAGGCTCTAACATCAATCATATTGACTTGAAAACAGATAAGAATGGCGTGCTATATCTCGCTTATGATAACTCTTACTCTTATGTAGAAAAATGGGATGGCACGAACTGGGTTAGTGTAGGCTCTCAGGCAAGTGGCGGACGCTCAGAAAGCCCTGAAATAGCATTTAACTCAATGAATGAGCTACATATAGTATCTAGAATAACAGAGCGTATTCCTGCCTTTGTAGAAGTTAGAAAATTTGATGGCGCCAATTGGAACAGTCTAAGCTTAACAGGTTTAAGTGGTCTATCAGGTGTTTATCCTCAAATAGCATTTGATAGTCAAGATACTCCTTACGTCTCTCTTATTAATTCAACGTCAAGCGAGGGCCCAGTTAAGGTACTCGAATTTGTCAATGATAGCTGGTCTGAAGTGGGGGATACTTCAACGTTGGCGGCAATTAAAATCTTGAATCTGTTAATAGATTCAAACGATAAACCTTTAATTGCGTTTAGTGAACAAGCGACTAACGGGAGAGGGCAATTATATATTTATGAAAACAATACATGGAGTTCATTAGGTCAGGTTGCCCCTGCAGATAAAGCGTTTTATTTCGGTATTAGAATGAGAGCTGCAATCGATAGTGCTAATACGTTTTATGCAATTGATACAACGACTGAGATTGGTTCTCCGTTCGTTGTTAAAAAAACATATTCTGCTTTTGAAAACTTCAATAAAAATATTTCAGAAGGCACTACAGGCGAAACCTTACTTAATAATGTGAGTATTGCAGATACTGATAATGATGAGGTCACATTAACTGTAACACTCTCAGATACACAGTTTGGCTCGTTGTCTGGCACAGCAAGCGGCTCAGCATCAATTAGTTATGATGAAAGTACGGGTATCTTAACACTTTCTGGTACTCTAACGGATGTTAATGCGTCAATTGCTAGCATTGTCTTTAATGGCACTGCAAGTGGAGCCGGGGATTTTACTCTTAGTTTTACTGTAAATGATGGAACGGCTTCAAGTTCAACTATCGTTGGTAGTTACTCTGTTAAAGCAGTGAATGATCCTCCTTCAGTTAGTATAAATACAGGGTTAACTGTTAGTGAAGGTGATTCAAAAGTTATTACTAATAGTCTGTTAGCGGCAAACGATAGTGACGACTCTGGTACAGAGCTAACATATACACTTAAATCAGTACCTACTAATGGCAACTTGTTTGTCGATGCCAATGATAATGGCAGCTTAGATTCAGGCGAAGAGCTTGCTATGAATGGTTCATTTACCCAGCAAACACTGGATGATTCGACGCTTTATTATAAGCACAATGGCACTGAAACAAGCTCAGATAGTTTTACGTTTGATCTTGCAGATGGCGGTGAAGATGGGGCCGCAGCTGTTACAAATCAAACTTTCGCTATTACTGTTTCATTAATAAATGATGCACCTATGTTTTCAATAGACCCTACTTGGGAGTATGTAGGTAAGGCTAATTTTACAAATAATAGTGTTGACCGTATTAAACCTGCCTATGATAAAAATGGTATTCTTCATGTGGCATATACTTACCAAAATAATGGTGTTAATTATGTCGAAGTTATGAAGTATTCCAATGACGAATGGGTATCATTGGGCGATACGTACATCGCACAAGCTAGAATTAGCTCTCCTTTAAGTATTTCATTTAATAGTCAGAATATCCCTTATATTGCTTATAACGATGTTGATTATAATGCTACAGTGCAAAAGTATGAGAATGATTCTTGGCAAAAACTTGAGGGCGGACCATTAACTTCAAGTTATGCCTTACATACGGTATTACAGTTTGATAGCGCTGATAATTTATATCTCGCTTTTCAGGACTTAGATGTCAGTTCTAGAGCTATTGGTATTCATAAATGGGATGGTAATAGTTGGTCTATGACGACGATAACGGCTTCCTCCTCACTAAATCTTCATTCCATCAAACTGGCTTTTGACAGCATTAATACGCCTTATATTGCATATAATGGGAACGATGGAACAAATTACTTAAATGTAAAAAAACTTGTTGATAATAACTGGGTGAATGTCGGTTCTGATAATTTTGAAGATCGTGTCACTTTCGTCGATTTAGAAATTCATAACGATGTGCCATACATTGCAATGTCTAGCTCATCTCGCATAGCGTCAGTGAAACTATTCAACGGTAGTGAATGGGTATTAGTTGGTAATAATAATTTCACAGGAGGTGAAGCTTACTCGCCTGATCTTGCATTTGACAGTAACAGTATCCCTCATCTTGCTTTAACTGATGTTGCTAATGAATATCGACTCACGGTAATGAAGTTTTATGAAAATGAGTGGGTTAGTTTAGACAAACAAGGCTTTTCAAATAAGGTTTCTAGAATCCCAGCCTTTGTGATTGACCAAAATGATAATCCTGTTGCCATTTATTCTGATTTAGAAAATGGTGGCAGTATCTCCGTTATAAAATACGAAAAACCTGTATTTGATAGTTATTCTCTGACTGTAGATGAAGACTCAGGTGCAACCTCGTTATTTAAAAGCCTTAAAACTGCTGATGAAGAAGGTGATGATTTAACACTGACAGTTACATTAGGTAATAGCACTTCAGGCGAACTTACTGGTACTGCAAGCTCAGGCGCCACATTAAATTACAGTAGTGAAACTGCAACTTTCACACTCAGTGGATCATTGGAAGATGTTAATGCGAGTTTGGCGAGCATTGCGTTTACGCCTGCGGCTAATTTTTCTGGCTTAATCAGTATAAAATTTGACTTATCAGATGGTAATAGTAGTGCAAAGGCTGTATCTGGCACTATAACAGTGACAGGTATTAATGACACGCCGAGTATCACATCTTCAGCTCCGGTTTGGGCAACTGAAGACTCTGTGTATTCTTATAAGGTGCAGGCAAGTGATGCCGATATGGGTGATACCCTAACATTTAGTGCAATTGGTTTACCTAGTTGGTTAACAATGGATGCTAAATCAGGCGTTTTATCAGGCACACCAACAAATGATGATGTAGGCACGCATTATGTTGCCGTTGTTGTAACAGATGCTTTAAATGAATGGGACAGACAAGATTTTGTTATTAATGTTGCTAATGTAAATGATAAACCCGTTATTACGTCATCGCCTATTACAGTAGCACTTGAAGATGCACAATACAGTTATACTGTGACAGCGTCAGATGTTGATTCTGGTGATAGTCTTTCTTACACAGTGTCCTCTGCTCAGGGCCTGCCTAGCTGGTTAAGCTATGATCCTGTTACACGCACCCTAACCGGCATTCCTACTAATGATGATGTAGGGACATATAGCATTACCGTTGTTGTTACTGATACTAGCTCTGAAGAAGCCAGACAATTATTTACACTGACTGTTACAAACGTAAATGACGCGCCTGTTATTTCATCAACACCTATTACAACTGCAACTGAGGACAGCGTTTATAACTATACTGTTAGTGCAACAGATGTAGATAAAGGCGATACGCTAATTTATTCAGCCAAGACGCTTCCGAATTGGTTAAGCATAGATGCTGCGACCGGTTTAGTTACTGGTACACCAAGTAATGATGATGTAGGCATTCATACGGTTAGTTTAACAGTTACTGATAGTGCAAAAGAAACAGATTCTCAGCTGTTCTCTATTACTGTTGAGAATGTAAATGATGCCCCTGTGTTTTCATCTACGCCGATTACAACTGCAACCGAAGATGAGTTATATAGCTATACCGCTTCAGCAACGGATGATGATGCTGGAGATACTCTTTCTTATACTGCGCTGGACATGCCTAGCTGGTTAACTTTTGACGATGCAACGCGTACCTTAACCGGCACACCAACTAATGATGATGTAGGCACGTATAATATTACGCTTGTTGTAACAGATGCGAGTAAAGAGGAGACAAAACAGGAGTTTATCCTGAATGTTGTGAATGTTAATGATGTACCAGATGTGCATGATGACACAGCAATTGTTGATGAAGATAACAGTGTTGCTATTAATATTTTAGCGAACGATTCAGATGTTGATAATGATCTAAACCCTGCCAGTGTTCGGGTAGTGACAGCGCCAATGCTTGGTAAAACAAGCTTAAATACTGCGAATGGGGTTATTACCTATACGCCGAATGAAAATGTTAATGGCTCTGATTCTTTCACTTATACCGTCGATGATTTAGAAAATGGGCGCTCAGCTATTGCGACTGTTTCTATTACTATCAATCCGGTTAATGATGCACCATTTGCTAAAATTGATACGGCCATAACTGAAGAAGACATGGCAATTGAAATTGATGTCGCACTAAACGATTCAGATTTAGATGAAGGTGATTCACTCGATTTATCTAGTCTAGAAGTTGTCACTGCGCCAGAAAATGGTAAGGCGAGTGTGCAAAACAAGCGTATTCTTTATACTCCAAATGCCGACTTTAATGGCAATGACACATTTACATATCGTGTGGCAGATGAATCTGGAGCCATGTCTAATCAGGCCAGTGTAATGGTCACAGTCGGTGAAGTTAATGATGCGCCAATCGCATCAAACGATACAGCTGAGCTTGATGAAGATGCCTCGATTGAGCTGTCGATTTTAGACAATGACCTTGATGTAGATAGCGATTTAACTATTGACAATGTGACTATTGCCCAAGCACCAGCACACGGTAAAGTCAGCATTAATAGTGCATCAGGAACCATCAGTTATAAACCAAACGCAGATTTCTTTGGCAGCGATAGCTTTACTTATAGCGTGAAAGATGACCAATCATTAATCTCAAATATCGCTGTAGTGAAATTAACCGTGAATAGTGTGAATGATGCGCCAGTGGCTAATAATGATGTTGCACAATTGCTCGAAGATACAGCTCATAGCATTAACGTATTGGGTAACGACTTAGATGTAGATGGTTCGCTTGATAAATCAAGCCTTGAGGTTGTGACTGAGCCAGAACATGGTAGTACACAAATTGTTGACGGCATGATCAGCTATACGCCTAATGCTAATAGCAATGGTGAAGATAGCTTTAGTTATCGTGTTAAAGATGATTTGGGTGTTTGGTCAAATAATGCAAATGTATTCATCACTGTAACAGCTGTGAATGATGCACCGCTAGCAAATAATGATGTAATACAAATTGATGAAGATGAGAGCGTTATCATCGATGTAACAGGCAATGATTCTGATGTCGATGGTAGCATCGATGAGGACTCAGTTAAGGTTGTTACTGAACCTGCATTTGGTAACGTTATCAATAATGTAGATGGTACAGTTAGTTATACCCCAGTTAGTAATTACGTCGGCTTTGATAGCTTTACTTACTCAGTACTTGATAATGAAGGTGCAGAGTCAAATACGGCATCAGTGACTATTACCGTACTCGCTGTAAATGATGCGCCAATGATTGAGTCAGCGCCAGTCACTTCGGCGACACAAGATGAAGCGTATAGCTATGTACTTATTATCAATGATGTAGACAGTGCTGATAGCTATAAACTAAGTGCTACCGAACTGCCAAGCTGGCTTGACTTTAATCCTGCGACAGGTGAGCTAAGTGGTACACCAAGTAATGATGATGTGGGTACTCATGCTGTTACTTTATTAGTAACAGATGCTGAAGGGTTAACTGATACACAAACCTTTGTTATCACAGTGGCCGATGTTAATGATGAAGCAACAGGTGGTATCAGTATCAGTGGTGAGGCAAAACAAGGTGAAACCCTGCGTGTTGAGTCAACCATTGACGATCCAGATGGATTGGGTGAATTTACTTACCAATGGATGCGCAATGGGGTGTTAATTACAGGCGCAACACTGTCAGAATACATGCTAACCGATGCTGATATCGGTGCGACGATTACTGTTGTCGTAACCTATGTTGATGGCAATGGTAATACTGAGACCTTTACGTCAGGTGCTACTAGCCCTGTAATTATCAGTAACGTTGCGCCTGTGGCTATTGGTGAGCAATTCAGTACCGATGAAGACGAGAGCATCACCTTTACACTCGGATACTTTGATGAGAATGGTGATGAGCTGACTTTCAATCTAGTCACACCGGTTAGCAATGGTACGTTAACGATGGATTCTAATCGTTTTATGTATCAACCAAATACAGATTTTAGTGGCTCTGATAGCTTTACTTATAGCGTCTCTGATAGTGTTTTAACTTCTGAGTTAGCAACAGTCACTATTGTGGTGAACCCAGTTAATGATGCACCTGTTGCTACACCAGATAACTTTACGGTTAATGCAGACTTAAATGAGTATGTCGTACTTGATGTGTTAGCGAACGACATTGATGTTGATGGTGATGCACTAACATTAGTTAAAGCGCTTGCAAGTGTTGGCAGTATTCGAATTGTTGATAATAAGCTGGAATATTTACCGCCTGTTGGTTTAAACGCCGATGTGACTATTACTTATCAAATTAAAGATGCAAGTGGTGAAGTTGTAGATGTGACACTTATTATTAAAGTGGTATCAACGGTGTCTGATATAACTATCACTGCGCCTGAAGATAAAACAATCGCATCAGAAGGACTGTTCACTAAAGTGAATATGGGAACGGCTGTTGCATTGGATTCACTAGGTAACCCAGTTCGAGTTACGGCAAGCTCGAAAGGCTTCTTTGCATCGGGAACACATACCGTTGTTTGGAGTGCAGGTGAAGGGAGCGACCAAGTTACAGCAACGCAATTGATCCATGTAATCCCGCAAGTTAACTTCAGTAAAGATCAAACTGCAACAGAGGGAACAAGTGTCATAATTAAAGCGATTCTTAATGGTGATGCAGTAACTTACCCAGTAATTGTGCCATTTACAGTCTCGGGTGATGCAATTACAGGAGACGATCATGACTTATCTGAAGGTGAGTTCACCTTTAAACAAGGTCAGCGCGAAGCCATGTTGATCGTGAACCTTATTGAAGATGACGTACCAGAAAATACAGAAACATTAACTGTGCATTTTCAAGAACCTAAGAATGCAGTTGTGGGTCCTTTAGGTTCCCATACACTGACAATTGCAGAGGGGAATGTTGCGCCAAGCGTAGAATTATTTGCAGCTCAGCAAGGTATGAGTACACGTCTTATTGATAAACAAGCTGGTGAAGTAACTATCAGTGCACTTGTAACAGATGCAAACCTAGCCGATACCCATGTATTTGATTGGCAAGTGTCCGATGAAGCAATCATTGATGCTGATTCAATTGATGACCAATTTAGCTTTGACCCAAGCGTACTCGCTGAAGGTGTTTATGAATTTATGGTTACTGTTGATGACGGTGACAAGACTGGCACAGTCAAGCTTTCACTGACAGTGCTTGATTCATTGCCTGAGTTAGCAGCCATTGATTCAGACTTTGATGGGATTAATGATGATGAAGAAGGTTACGCCGACAGTGATAACGACGGTATTCCAGATTATCTTGATGCAAGCTCGCTTGCTAGCAATGTTGTTCAAGAAAAGCTGATTGAAAGTGAATTTTTCTTGATGGAGACAGAGCCAGGACTTCATTTGAGCTTAGGTAACGTTGCTTTTAAAGCCTCTGGTAGTAATACCGGTATTACTGAAGACGATGCCGTGAAGTATGGACATAACGGATTAGGTGCGAATGCTGACGATGGGTTTGACTATATAAGCGGCGTATTTGATTTCAATGTAAATGAAATTCCGGTTGCAGGTCAGTCTGTGAGCATAGTGATAGCACAGTTTAGTCCAATTCCAAGCAATGCTATCTATCGTAAACTGATGCCAACTGGCTGGACTGAATTTGTAGTCGATAGTCGTAATAGTATTGCATCAGCGCCAGGCGCTGAAGGGTTCTGCCCACCTCCACAGGATGAACAGTACACACAAGGGCTTAGTGAAGGCCACTGGTGTGTGCAGCTGACTATTGAAGATGGTGGTCCAAATGATGCTGATGGCCAAGTTAATCGTGCGATTGAAGATCCAAGTGGTATTGCAACTTTAGATACAAATAACAGCCAGCCAGTCGCAATGGATGATGTTATGACGGTAAAACGTAATATCAGCGCTTACCTTGATGTATTAGCTAATGATACAGATGCAGATGGTGATTTATTAACGCTCACGTCGGCAACTGTTGATATTGGTGAAGTGAGTATTATTAATAATGAACTGCACTTTAATCCACAAGCTGAACATCTAGGTACAGCTACAATAAGCTATGGTGTATCTGATGGAAATGGCGGCTCAGCATTTGCAACTGTGACCGTTGAGGTTGTTGAAAACACAGCACCACAAGTGAGTGCAATTATTGATGTTACAACAGATGATCAAAACCCAGTTAACATCGACATACTGGCCAATGTTACTGATGATGATAATAATGATTTCACTATTATTTCTGCATCAGCTGATACTGGGACGGTTGTCATCAATGATGATGGCACTATTACGTATACACCAAATGTCGGCTTTGATGGCACTGACACAGTGACCTTTATTATCTCTGATGGTGATGGCGGAACAACCCAAGGGCAGTTTAATGTGGTTGTTAAAGCCTATAAACAAGTGAGTGTTGAGCATAAAACAAGTGGGGGGGCGCTACCTCTGAGCTTAATCTCATTGTTGTTACTGCTAATGTTTATTAGATGCTATCAGTATCGGGCTCGCTGTTAAAAAGCAAAAAGCCAAGCATTAGCTTGGCTTTTTTACATCTTTAAGAAAAAGATTAAGGCTGATAATAAATCGGTGATTCAGGGCCAACTGGGAAGCCCAGAACAAATACCCATAAGTAGAATAACGCAACCCAACCAACAAAGAAGATCATGCTGTAAGGAAGCATGGTCGCAACCAATGTACCAATCCCCATGTCTTTCTTATACTTAGTCGCAACAGCCAGTATCAAGCCAAAGTAACTCATCATTGGGGTGATAAGGTTAGTAACCGAGTCACCAATTCGGTACGCCGCTTGAATAGTCTCTGGCGCATAGCCGATGAGCATTAACATTGGCACGAAGATAGGTGCCGTTACAGCCCATTGTGCAGATGAAGAGCCCAAGCTTAAGTTTACTAATGCACACATTAAAATGAAGAGCACAAATACTTCTGGGCCAGTTAGGTTTAATGCTTGCAAAAGAGCTGCACCGTTAATGGCTAAAATTGTGCCTAGGTTGGTCCATTTAAAGAAGGCAACGAACTGTGCAGCAAAGAAAACCAGCACAATATACATCCCCATCGAGCTCATGCTTTTACTCATGGCATCGATGACATCTTTATCGTTTTTCATGGTGCCAACAACGCGGCCGTAAACAAAACCTGGAATACCAAAAGTTACAAAGATAAAGACCACAATGCCTTTTAAAAATGGTGAATGTGCAACAAGGCCCGTTTCTGGGTTACGCAAAATGCCGTCTTCAGGAACAATTGTCCAAGCAAGTAATAATGAAACCACTAACAGTGACACACCCGCCCACTTAAGACCTGACTTTTCTTTATCAGTTAGCCCTGCAATGTCATTTTTAGGTAAATCATTGCTTGCTTCATCTGGGTTGTATTTGCCAAGGCGTGGCTCAACGATTTTCTCGGTAACGAACGTGCCTAAAATGGCAATTAAAAATACTGAGATCATCATGAAATACCAGTTTGCTTCAGCGCCAACTTGGTAGTTCGGATCAATCATTTGTGCTGCTGGCGTGGTGATACCTGCAAGTAGCGGGTCAATGGTGCCGAGTAATAAGTTGGCACTGTAACCACCTGAAACGCCGGCAAATGCCGCAGCAAGACCGGCAAGAGGGTGACGACCAAGACTGTGGAATATCATTGCTGCTAATGGGATTAGTACGACGTAGCCAAGTTCTGATGCCGTATTTGATAAAATCGCAGCAAACACCACCATAAAAGTAACTAAACGCTTTGATGCGCCCATTACCATGCCGCGCATAGCAGCAGAGAGTAAACCAGAGTGCTCTGCAACACTAACACCTAATAGAGCAACCAGTACTGTACCAAGTGGTGCAAAACTGGTGAAGTTCGTAACAAGGCCAGTAACGATGCGCTGCAGGCCTTCGGCGCTAAGTAGGCTGACAACTTCAATAACCCCATCAGGGTCTCGACCTGCAGCGCCTTCAGGGCGTGGGTCAATAGCACTTAAACCATACCAATCGGCAATGCCGCTAAAAACTATAATGGCAACGCAGAACATTGCAAATAAAGTGATAGGGTGGGGGAGCATATTACCCAAAAATTCAACAGTGGCTAAAAATCGGTTAAATAACCCATTGTTACCACCCTCATGGGTGTTGTGAGAGTTTATAGCTTTTGACATGTCCAGTTCTCATTATTTCAAAATGGCGCTAACCTAGCATTTTTTACCGAACAGATCATGTTTTAGCGGTGGGATATCTAATAGGTACGTTCCAATACGCCCTTATATAGCAAGGGGTAGCGGCGCAAACGTTTGCCAATGTAATCATCGGCTAAAATTTGCGCACAGATTTGATCTACATCGTTAGTTGCTTCAAATACCCAATCAAAACGCTCAATAGCAAGCAAAAAGCCACGCTTGAGGAACTGTTGTTCGCGATAGTAGCTAAGGTTTTCGCGAATAATATCTAACTTACCTGGGTTAGATTTTAGTTCATTAATAACTTGGTTGATAAATGCCTGCTGTTGATTTGATTCAGCTTTCACCCGTCGTTTCATTACTTCTCTACAGTTCCTGTTCTGCGATATAAAGCACTTTCTTTAAAAAGTCTTCTTTGTTCTTTTCATGTTGATAGTCAAGGTGATAGGTATTATGAAAGCCAAAGCGCAGTAACACACCACTGCCTTTTAGATATACCGTATAACCATCGATATCCGAAAAAGCGCAAATACCCTCATAAAGCTTTCCATCTTCATGATCTTCGCCGTGTTGAATGATTTTTTCATACACAGATAGAATTAATTTACCGTCTAGCTCATTTTTCATGATGACTCCTTTTTGAAGTAATACGTTTCAGATCTATAAAAAGTTTAGTGCTATTTTATGCAGGTATTAAACGTGCTGTGTGTTTTTAAAACCTTACTTTGCGATAAATCACTAAAATCACATTTAGATAGCCGATGTCGAAAATTTACAATATTTTCTCTTACCTTAAACTTAAGATAGATTTTATTTGAGGGACACACAATGAAATATAAGTTTATACCCCTGATACTACTAACAGGCTTGTTGCTTGTAAGCAAAAGCATATCAGCAAATACAGCTCCCCTGATGTTAGAAAATGAAGCGGGGCAAATAGTTAAACTTGACAGTTACTTAGGCAAGAAACCCGTTTACTTAAAGTTTTGGGCGACTTGGTGCAAGCCATGTATGGAGCAAATGCCACATTTTCAGCATGCTTATGAGCAGTATGGCGATAAAATTCAATTTTTGGCTATTAATATTGACCTTAATGATGATGCACACGCTGTTGCTAAGGTTAAAGAGCGCTTTTCGCTCACTATGCCACTATTTACTGATCACACAGCCCAGGTTGCTAAACATTATGAATTTATGGGCACCCCGTTTCATGTGTTGATCGATAGTGATAAAAAGGTGATTTTTCAAGGTCACGAAGCTGATAAACCGCTTGATAACACATTACGTTTGTTATCACACAATGGCAAAGTTGATAAAGCGCGCTTACTAGGCGAAAAGCAAGGCCAAGCGACTCCTTTGGTAATTCCGAACAAAGGTAAAAAAGCCGTGCTGTTCACCGCTACGTGGTGCGACTGGTACTTAGCCGACACGCGCCCTGCAATGGCAAAACAGTGTGTACTAGCGCAGCAACACGTTAATAAGCTGGTAGAGCAAGGAGTTAATGTCGAGGTTAAAGTGAGTCAGCTGTGGACTGATCAAAGTGCAGTGCAAGAATATGTTGATAAATTCGCTGTAACCATGCCGGTTTCAATCGATTATGGTAATGATTTATTTATCGAAAATAGTATTAATTCGGTACCCAGTTTACTTCTCTACAACGATGGAAAATTAGTTTCTAAGCACGCTGAATTTTAGCTCAAAACCGCTTAATTTTACTTTGTTATTATGCAAATTTAGCCTATGCTCAAGGCTCATTTTACAGTGAGCCTAGAGCATGATAGATAAGGCATTATTAGCAAAAACACGCGAGTTATCTGACCGATTAATCGCATTGCAAACACCCATTCGTATTCTTGATGCGATCAACTGGGATAAACAAATCAAAGAAGAGTTTTTTAAGCATAAATGCCAAAAGAACCCAACGGTTGATCAAGCCTATTACCAACAGCGTGATCTTGGTTTTGTACCAAGCGAGTTGCGCCGCGCGTTTTCTGATTTAAATCGCGATATCATCAGCCAGTTAGGGCAGCTAAATCCTATTGCCCAATACATGAGCAAGATGTGTACTGAATATAAAACCGTACTTAGTATGATTGAATATCGTGGTACCCCAGAGTTTCATGATTTGTCAGTTGAGCTGTTCGGTCATCCCAAGGATTTATTCCATGCAGGAGAGCCTTCACTTTCTGAGCTTGCAACCATGCTTGAGCAGCCGCTAAAGAGTATGCTTGATGCGGATATTTTACCGGACGATCCAAAAAACATAGATGCACAAGATGCCGTGAAAATTCTAGCATCACAAGTGGCTCAAACGATGCCGGGTATCGATGTTGAGGTTATTCTGAGCGACGGTATTGTGAGTGATGCTGCGGCAGGTGCAAATAATATTAAACTTAATCAAGATGTTAAATTCTCTCAAAGAGAGCTAGATATTCTAGAGGTGCATGAAGGCTGGATCCATGTCGGGACCACGCAAAACGGTCTTGCTCAGCCCTATTTAACCTGTTTAAGTAAAGGCACACCGAGCTCTACAGTGACCCAAGAGGGCCTTGCTGTATTGACCGAAATTATTACTTTAAAGTCGACGCCACGACGTTTAGCAAAATTAGTGAACCGTATTCAAGGTATTACTAAGGTTATTGATGGCGCGGAGTTCGTTGATATTTATCGTGATTATGTAGCGCAAGGTTTGAGTAAAGACGACAGTTATACGCTTACTCAGCGGGTGTTTAGAGGCAGTACAGCAACAGGCTTACCTTTTACCAAAGATATCGCCTACATCAAAGGTTTCGTGTTGGTGTATAACCTTATACGAGTTGCCATTCAGTTAGGTCGAATTGATCAATTGCACTTGTTATTGGTCGGTAAAATCTCAATTGATGATTTTAGACTGATATCGCAATTACATGATTTAGGTGTGATTGAAGACCCTAAATTTATTCCACCACACTTTAAAGACTTACGAGGCCTAGCAACCTGGCTAAGCTTTGGTCGTTTTATTGGTAACTTGTCGTTTGAACAATTAGAAAACGATTACAAACCACTCTTTCTTTAAACAAAGAAATAAAAAAATGCAGCTGGAATGAGCAGCTGCATTTTAAGAGTTAAAGCATGTTGCCTTACATGCTTTTAGTCGAGGAAACGATTAACCGGTGAGTGCGTCAACATGAACTACATCATTCAGTACGATAACTTCTGCACGTTTGAAGAAGTTAAAATCTGTTGCGGTTGCTAATGTGTAAGCACCCATCATACGGCTGATGATTAAATCACCATTGTTTAATTTTGGTAGCATAATTGACTCACTTACTACGTCGATGCTATCGCAAGTCGGGCCTGCTAACACTGACTCTACGCGCTCGTTTGATTGCTTTAACGAGTCGATAGGGTATGAAGCTTCATCAAACAATAAACCACTGAATGAGCCGTAAATTCCATCATCTAAGTAGTACCATGGCTTGCCATCACGTACTGCTTGACCCATTACTGATGCAACACTGGTTACAGCACTGGCTACAATAAAGCGACCTGGTTCAGCAATTACGCGAACTGTCTCTGGTAACTGTGCTAAGGCATCATTAATAGGCGCACAAAACTCATCAATTGGCAGCACATCTTTGTTGTAAGGCACTGGGAAACCACCGCCAATATCAAGCGTACTAAGCGCAGGTAATCCTAATGCGGCAACGTCGTTAATCACTTGGTTACATGCAGCAATGGCAGTTACATATTTAGTTGGACTTGCTGTTTGCGAACCAACATGGAACGACAACCCTTTGATACGAATACCTAATTGTTGTGCGTAGCTAATGATTTCAATGGCCATTGCTGGGCTGCAACCAAATTTTTTCGATAAATCTGCGAAAGCTTCCGCATTACGAAAACTTAAGCGAACAAGTAACTCAACCTGGTCTTTGTATGCAATGAACTTTTCTAGTTCGTTGATGTTATCAACCACAAACACATTACAACCGTATTCAAGTGCATCACGGATATCACGATCTCGTTTGATAGGGTGCGTGTGAATTGTACGATCACTAGGTACGCCTTGGCTGGCGACTAAGTCAACTTCGCCGCTGGTTGCTAAATCAAAGCTGGCACCTTCTTCTAAAAGCGTACGAACAACCGCAGGATGAGGAAGTGGCTTTAACGCAAAGTGTAAAGCAACGCCAGGTAAAGCATGGCTTAATGCACGGTATTGGTGACGAACAGATTCACAATCTAGCACCATTAATGGCGCGCCATGTTGTGCAACAAGTTGCTCAATAAATTGGTTTGATGGTTGTGCGACTGGTTCGTTTGCAGCAACCGACGCTGCAGGTACTTTGATTGTTAAGTCTTGTGTAAGTGTTGAAATAGCCATTTTACTCTCCGGCAATTAAGCAACTGCTCGGAAAAAATGGAAGTCCGAGTCAGTTGAGTGTTATTAAGCGCACAGTATGTTCCGTGCAATCAAATACACTCTTGGATAGTTGCTCTATCGCCTTGCTACAAACAGGGTTTGTAATGTACTCGGATTGGCTATCATCAAGAAGCGGCGAGATAATAGATCTGCTTTTTTATTTGCGCAAGTATTTTTTAAATATTTTTTGAATTAATTTTGTACAGTAATTAATAGTCACTTAGTTACTGTTTTCAAAGCGTATTCCGTAGCTTTTTGAATAAAGATCAAGCATGGCTTTTGCGTCATCGGGGTGATTACTTTGGTTGTGTAATTGCTGAATATAGGCAGCCATTTCTGCACTTTTCATATATTCATCGATAAGTGCAATGGCACGATAACCCGCAGCGGTTTTACTGCAGGTAAAAAAGCCATTAATAAATTGAGGGTATTCTTTTATCGTTCGTGAGCTGATCAACTTTAATTGCTTCGCGTCTAGGTGCGAATATAAAGACTCTCGATACGCAACGATATAATCAATACGACGATTTAGTAGTAACTTACTTAATTGTAGAAACGGGTTTTCACCATAGATGTGAGCTATTTTCGTATTATGCTTTTCAAAAATAGGGTCCAGTTGTTGGTAGCTTGTAGAGCCTATAACACCAAAAATTTGTTTATTTGCTAAAAGGCTTTCAACGGATGCAGAAGATGGAATGTTGTCGATATTCGGCTTTAAAGCGAACAGTTGTCTTTGCATGTGCATATAAGTAGGCACGTTTGAAAACAACATGTTTTTAGTTCGTTCGGGTGTCTTAATCGCATTGTAAGTGCAACTCGTTTTTTCGCTTGCTAGGCGTTTCATTACCCGAGCGTGATTAGTGAATTGGACACTTAGCTGAAATTCATCACTTAACGCAGGTTCAATCACTTTATCAAAGTGTTGATTTATGTTCTTTTCGTCATACTCATTCGCAAAATAGGAAGGAGTTAGAATAGTTAAAGCACTCTTTTCATTGGCTTTAACAGTTATACTAATAAATGTTACAACAAGTACTAAAGGAAGGTTAAATACCCAAGCCATTTGATAAAAAAAACGATTTTTTTGATAGTTAAACGCTAGTTTTTTCATAATGACCTGAGTATTAAAATATAACTTACTTATCGAGCATTGGTGCTCTCAAAAATTTTGTCAGCTGATGCTGCCACAAAACCTGTGTATAGCTCGCCATCTGGTTTTGCGTAACGCAGAGCGAACTCATAAAAACAACTCGGAACGGCAACAACACCATCGCTAAATTCAACTTCGCTGTCATCAGCAAGAGTCGAAGATTGCTCGAGTAATACTTCTGGTGAACCTTTGATCTCGCCGCCAGATGTATTTAGCGCAAAACCTGCATCTTTAAGTGCTTGGTTTACACTTTCGATATCATCGAATTTAGCCAATTCATTGATGCTCACGGTAAAGTGATTAGCACGGTAACCCCATGCTGACATCCATGCAGCGTATTCGCTTTCTGCTAGCAGCTTTTTGTAAGTGTCTGAACTTACTTGCCAGTGTGTACCTGAATATAGGAAATTATCCGCTGTTACAGCGTCTTCGTCAATCTGTTCAACCATGTCGTTAACGATAGCTTGTAATTCTTCTGAGCATTGCTCAACAAGTAATTCAGAAATGAAAACTTTAGGTTGCTTAGGATCTGAATGTTCGAAGTGCTTTGCGTATAGTTTTTTCGCTTCGAAATGGTACTCGCCGCATTCTTTGTAGCCAACTGCTAAAAAGTGCGCAGCTAGTTTTTCTAAACCGATTTTTTCATGGTTAAAAGTACGTAGTGCGATGTGGTCGTTAATCACGTCATCTTTTTGTGTTGAGCCAAGTAACTCATGTACTTTTACTGCCGATGGCGTAACTGATAAATAGTTGTCCCATAGGTTTTCAAATAGGGCGTTTACATCTGTGTGCATGTTTAATTCCTTCAATTAAGGCGACGAGGCCGCCAAACAATTATTCAATAATTAAGCCCGGCGCAAGGGTCTGTGGTAAGTTAACTTTTTCGGCTTCAACAGAAGCAACAGGGTAAGCACAGTAGTCAGCAGCGTAATAGGCACTTGCTCTGTGGTTACCACTGGCACCAATACCACCAAATGGTGCAGCGCTTGATGCGCCAGTAATTGGTCGGTTCCAGTTAACGATACCGGCACGAATACGTTTTAAGAAATGCTGGTAGTCATCGCTATCATCACTTAATAAACCAGCAGATAAACCAAATGAGGTGTTATTTGCTTCATTAATCGCGCTATCGAAATCTGTGTAGCGATAAACCTTGATAAGAGGACCAAAGTGCTCTTCATCAGGCATATCTTTAACAGCCGTTACATCAATAATACCAGGGCTTACAAAACCAGTACCTGGTTCAAGGTGCTTAAGTTCGACAAGAGAGGTTGCTCCCATATCAAGTAACTGCTGCTGAGCTGCAACCATACCTAAAGCCGCTTTTTCGCTGATCATTGCACCCATGAACGGTTGATCTTCGCTGAAGCTGTCGGCTACTTTAATATTTTTTGTTGAAGCAATTAATTTTTCTAAAATTGCATCGCCATTTGCCGAGTTCTCAATGAATAAACGACGAGAACAGGTACAACGTTGGCCAGAAGTAATGAAACCAGACTGGATAATGTCGTGAACAGCCGCACTTACATCTGCGACATCTTTTACGATCAGTGGGTTATTACCACCCATCTCCAGCGCTAAGATTTTACCTGGGTGACCTGCAAATTGCTTATGCAATAGGTGACCTGTATTTGAGCTACCCGTAAAGAATAAGCCATCAATATCTTGGTGAGATGCAAGAGCAATACCTGTGTCTACTTCACCTTGAACAAGGTTGATGACACCGGCTGGTAAGCCTGCTTTTAGCCAAAGTTTTAAGGTGAACTCAGCAACATGAGGCGTTAGTTCTGATGGCTTAAATACAACTGTATTACCCGCTAAAATAGCTGGCACAATATGGCCATTTGGTAAGTGACCCGGGAAGTTGTATGGGCCAAACACCGCAACAACACCATGTGGCTTATGACGAATAAACGCTTTAGCGCCAGGCATTGGGTTTTCTGTGGTCCCAGTACGTTCGTTATAGGCTCTGATTGAAATGGCGATTTTACCCGTCATTGCACCTACTTCAGTACGTGTTTCCCAAAGCGGTTTACCTGTTTCACGGGCGATGATCGTTGCAAACTCTTCGCTGTGCTCTTTAAGCTCTGCAGCAAAGTTTTCAAGAATAACGATACGCTCTTCAAGAGTCATATCAGCCCAGCCCAGCTGCGCACTACGAGCTGCTTTTATTGCATCAGCGACTTGTTCAGCCGTGGCTGTTTTACCTTGCCAAACAACCTCGCCATTACTTGGGTTGATTGAACTAAAATCATGACCAAGGCCAGCTTGCCATTGGTTATCGATAAGTTGAGTTGTGAAACTCATTTTAAACTCCTTAAGTGGTTACAAACGGAAGAACCGTGCTGCATCCCCTTGTTTTAATTTAAGTGCATCTGCCACTTCTTGGCTGATGATTAAGGTGTGCTTGGCGTGGTTATAATGAGCATGTTTGGTAAATGTGGCTCTAAAGTCATTCACACCATGGTTGCAGATAGCTAATGTATCTGAGCTTTGCTCATTGATATGCGCAAGCTCACCAATCGTGATAGGGCACACTTGTGACTCACGAACACTACGAATATTGCCAAGCTTGGCTTCAACAGTTGGCCCTGCATCGAATAGGTCAACATAACCACGGTGCTCAAACCCTTCTTTTTCTAGAAGTTTTAGCGCAGGCTTGGTTTTTTCATGAACCTTACCAATCACAGCTTGTGCTTTTTTGCTCAGTAAGTTGGCATAGATAGGGTACTTAGGCATTAACTCGCTGATAAAAACTTTATCGCCTAAACCCACTAAGTGATCAGCTTGCGGGAACTCAATGCTAAAAAAGTGTTCTTGTAACCACTGCCAAAAAGGTGAATGACCGTCTTCATCACTTACACCGCGCATTTCTGCAATAATGGTGTCAGCAAAACGTTCGCTGTGCTGGGCCATAAATAAAAAGCGAGAACGTGATAAAAAGCGACCCGTTAAGCCTTTGCGGTTTTGCTCACGTAAGAACAAGGTACAAATTTCAGAGCAACCCGTATAGTCATTACACATACTCAGAATATCAACCGTGTTATATACGTTGAGAGTAGGTGAATGGTGAACAGTTTTACCTTGGTGGTAATGATACAAAGGAACCGACATTCCTACAGCAGCTTCGATAGCCGTTGTGCCGATAACGTCACCCGTTTCACTGTCTTCTAATACAAATAAATAGGTTTCGTCTTGTGGTTTATTAATATCTTTTGCAAAACTGCGTTCAGCGCGTTCAATTTTTTCTTGTAGTAAATTGTCGTCAACCGGTAAAGAGGTAAAACCATGACCAGATTCAACAGCAATTTGTTTTAACGCAGCAAAATCATTTGCTGTTATAGGACGTAATACTTGCATTAAGTGCACTCCAATGGCGCATGCTAAAGCATGCGCCAACTAGGATTAACCGTTTACAACGTCTGCAACCGCTTTTTCAAAGCGAGCTAAACCTTCTTTGATATCCTCTAATGGAATCACTAAAGATGGCGTAAAGCGCACAACGTTTGTACCAGCAACAAGGCTCATTAAACCGTGTTTAGTGCTTGCTACTAGGAAGTCACGTGCACGGCCTTCGAATTTGCTGTTAAGAACCGCACCTAATAATAGACCTTTACCACGTACTTCACTAAATACGTCGTATTTTTCGTTGATTGCTGCAAAGCCATCGCGTAAAAGTTGTTCACGCTCTTTAACACCAGCAAGTACTTCTTCGCTATTCACAGTATCAAAAGCCGCTTCTGCTACAGCACATGCAAGTGGGTTACCACCGTAAGTTGAACCATGTGTGCCTACTTTTAAATGCTCTGCAATGCTAGTTGTTGTGATCATCGCACCAATTGGGAAACCACCGCCTAACGCTTTTGCTGTAGTTAGGATGTCTGGCGTTACATCTAAACCTTGGTATGCGTATAAATCACCTGTACGGCCAACGCCTGTTTGTACTTCATCAAAAATAAGTAAAGCATTGTGTTTATCACATAATGCGCGAACACCTTTGATAAAATCGCTCGTTGGCGAAATGATGCCGCCTTCACCTTGTAGTGGCTCCATCATCACGGCACATGTGTTGTCGCTGATAAGCGCTTCAAACGCAGCTAAATCGTTATAATCACAGTGATCTACAGCAG
Organism: Pseudoalteromonas sp. NCCP-2140; assembly: GCF_023708065.1. Classification (NCBI taxonomy): domain Bacteria; kingdom Pseudomonadati; phylum Pseudomonadota; class Gammaproteobacteria; order Alteromonadales; family Pseudoalteromonadaceae; genus Pseudoalteromonas; species Pseudoalteromonas sp. NCCP-2140. The sequence continues at coordinate 363,589 of NZ_BRCZ01000004.1, forward strand.
CAGGCTTAGGGCCGAAACCATCTGAGTAAGCAGCTTGACCACCTACGGTAACAGTGAAGAATGTACGACCGTGGAAACCTTTGTTAAACGCGATGATTTGGTTCTTTTGCTCGCCGTGTACATCTAATGCCCAACGACGCGCTAATTTTAATGCCGCTTCGTTAGCTTCTGCACCTGAGTTTGCAAAATACACTTTATCTGCAAATGTAGCGTCAGTTAACTTTTTAGCTAAGCGAAGTGCAGGCTCGTTAGTCATTACGTTTGATAAGTGCCAAATTTTTTCGCCTTGCTCTTTTAGGGCATTGACAAGCGCTGGGTGACAATGGCCTAAACAATTAACGGCAATACCACCTGCAAAATCGATAAATTCTTTACCGTTTTGATCCCACACACGTGAGCCTTCTCCGCGAACAGGAATCACCTCTGATGGGTTGTAGTTTGGTACCATTACGTCGTTAAAAAGTTCTCTTGTTACTTGCATTTGTTGCACCTAAATCTGGCTTAGTATGAAAAAAGTTAAATTGCAAAAAATAGGTCAGTTAAGCCGTTCCTGCCTAATTAAGCACGATTAGATTATTTTTCTTATCTATTTTTCTTATTATCTGGGTTAGGGACTTAAATTTGCAGTGCTATTTTGTGAAAAATGACTAAAATAAAAAGCAAATTAACGAAAAGAGTAGTCAAAGTGATAACTTCACAAGATGAAAAACTATTAGCTATCTTAAGAACCAACGCGCGTGCGAGTATTTCTGACCTAGCGAGAGCGCTTAATTTATCGCGCTCAACTGTTCAAAGCAGAATGTTGAAATTAGAAGAAACAGGTGTGATCAAAGGCTACAGCGTAGACTATGGTGACGCCTATTTGAGCCAAATGGTATCGGCCCACGTTTCGATTAAAGTGAAACAAAAACTGACCACCAAAACGAACCTTGAACTAAAGCAGATTGATGCTATTTCACAGCTCTACGCAATTAGTGGTGAATTTGATTTGATTGCTGTTGTGCAAGCACAAAACCTTGAAAAGCTGAGCCACTTATTAGATGACATTGGTAATTTAGATGGCGTAGAGCGAACAACGTCGTCGGTGATTTTAGAAACGAAGTTTAAGCGTTAACCCTTAATCAGGTAAAACCGCTTCTTTTGTCTATAATAACTGTTACTCGTTAGTTATTTAGGCTTGTATTGATGCTTGCTTCATTATTGCTGTCACTCACTGTAGCTCAGCCTTTTCAGTTAGGTACTAACTTACCAATTAACGCACCACACAACGCAATTACGCATGTTGAATGTATTTTCAAGCAAATTAATGTGCCATTTCACTTGCAGAATTTACCTTGGTTAAGGGCTAAAAGGGAAGTGCAGCTAAATCGGCTCGATGGTTACTTTACCGCAAACCTGTTATCACAAATGCAAGAGTATGGTGAGCTTTCTGCCCCGATGTTTTTAGAAAACTGGTACTGGTTTACTCATGCAGATTCAGCTTCAATAGCTGAACACGAGCTTCGTTATGGCGTCGTAAGAGGGAGTCATCAGGCCGATTGGTATCAATTAACAAATCGGAAAATTGAAGTCGAAGTTAACACCACGCAAGAGCTTATAAAAGTATTTAAAAAGCAACGGGTAGATAGAATCTTGCTTGATTTAGAAGAGTTTGAGTTCAATGCTGTGCAGTTACAGATAAAGCCAGATGAATACACGCAAACATTCTATCGTTATGTGCCTTTGGGTTTATTTGCAGCAAATAAAACACTCGAGGAGTTTCCTGACTTTTTAAATGCCTTTAACAGTCACATAAGTAGTTGCTCACAAAGCCCCTTTGTATTGTCAAAAATTGAAAAACTTACTTTAGTGCAAGGACTTTTAGAAAAAATACAGCAATTAGCGAATTCAGAACAGGTGCAGCAAGCAGTAATTAAAAGTAATCAGCAACCACTCGCGCAGCAAGATCTAGAACAGCTTGATCATCAGTGGGCACAACAAGTCCGTGACAATACATCTATACTGGCAGAGCGCTACTTAAAACTTGAAGGTTCACAATTCTTACAAGTATGGCAAAAGCAGATGCAAGGTGTGATTACAGAAATAATCGTCAGCGATAAACAAGGTAAAAATGTCATTATTAGTGAAGTCACAACTGACTATTGGCAGGGTGATGAAGCCAAATTTTTAAATATGTACCAGCAAGATGATGACTATTACATTGATACAGTGGAATTTGATGAATCGACTAAACACTTTCAGGTGCAGTTTAGCGTGCCCATATTCGATAAGGAGAATCAGCACATGGGAGTGCTGATTTTAGGTGTAGATGTCGAAAAAGCGCTCTCTAAATAATGCGCTGGCTTATTGATTGGTTTTTGGCGCTTTGCGAATGACTTTCTTTTCGACTTCATCGAGCTTTATCACATAGGCATTACCGCCAATGCCTTTAAACTCTTCGTCTGTAAAAACAATTGTGTTGTCATCGTAAAAAGTGATTGCTTCTTTTTGCGTAACAATGCCTAAGTCAATGCGCGATACATCACCGGAAAAAAACTTATCACCTTGATAATTTTCAAATAACCAAATGCTGGTTGAATCTAGTAGAACTAACTTGGTTCTATCAGGGCTCAGAGCTGCAGATGTGATCCAACAAAGTTTTTCCATTGTGGTGCAAGTTTGAAACGAATCTATTAATTGTGCATCAAAGTTAGCCGCATGATCGCCAACTTTATACACTTTTGTAATACCATCAAATGGCTCAGTGCGATTTTTAGTAAATAAGTAGAGGTGTCGGCCAAGGGCTACAAAGGCTTCTAAATCAAAATTACGTTGATCAGGTTGAATTGGGCTGCCATCCATTTCAGGATAAGTGAACTTGATTATTTCTGCTTCTGTGGTGTCACTTTTGATGTCGATAGGGTTCTCTATTTTATAAATGGTTAACCATTTTCTATCGTTTTTATTATTGCCAAAATCCCCTAAGAAGAAGTGACCAAATTTGTTTTGTGTCATGTCTTCCCAGTCAATATTTTTAGCATTGGTAACTAAAATTTCTTTCGCTATAGAGCCATCTTCATTAAGGCGATAGAGCTTAGGTAGGTCGCCACTGTCATTAATAGCCCAAAGTCGATTGAACTTATCAAATTCAATACCGGAGATTTCTCTAAGTTTTGGGTCCACAGTTAAGCGTTTTTTGCTGTAAAGGGTATAAATAGAAGAGCCTACCAGTATTCCAATAATGGTGACTGACAAGATAAAAACCGTAAGTAAGCTTTTTTTTAACATTAACAATGAAGTGGCTTTGGATAATGTGATTATTATAACTTACTTAAGCGGTTGCTGTATATTCCAAACCCCTGTTCCAGTGACAGACATAAAGTTGATATTATCTTGCAACACTTTATGGCCAACATTAACTGAAGACTCAGGGTGACTGACCAAATAGCCTTGGATACAATTAATACCCATTGATTTTACTAATTCAAATTGGGCTACCTCTTCAACTCCTTCGGCCACTACTTTCAGACCAAGTTTACTGCCAAGCTCGCTGATTGAATGCATGATTTCATTGTATTTAAGGTTGTCGTTAGCTTGTGAAACAAATAGTTTATCAAGTTTAATGACATCAATAGGTAAGTCTGCAAGAGTACTTAATGAGCTGAAGCCTGTGCCAAAATCGTCAATCGCAATGGTTATACCTTCTCTCCTAAGTTTTTCTAATGATTGAATAATTTTATTACTGGCCTTAATTAAGGTTGATTCGGTTATTTCCAGCATTAATGCTTTTGCAGGCAGCCCTGTTTTGGCAAGTTTCTCCATGACCCACTCATAAATATCGTAATGCTTTAATTGCACGCCAGATATATTCACAGAAATAGCGACTTTTTTCATTCCGGCATTGTACCAAGCCGACATCTGTCTACATGACTCAAGCATAATCCAATCACCGAGCTCTAGTATTAAGTTTGATTCTTCGGCAATGGGTATAAATTCGTCAGGCGTAATTGAGCCTTCAACTGGGTGATCCCAGCGAACTAACGCTTCAAAATAATCAATGGCACAATCGTCGACGTGTACAATCGGTTGAAAAGACATGTGAAAATTACTGCTAGCAATGGCAAGACGCATTTCCTCTAGCAAGTAATGATAGCGTCGAATCTTTATGCCCATTTCAGGAGAATAGACTTTAAAAATGCCACGACCATCTGTTTTGGCGCGGTACATGGCAACGTCAGCCATTTGCAGTAATGCTTGCGGGGTGGAAGCGCTATCTGGGTACACAGCGATACCAATGCTGGCACTAATTTTAATTAATTTATTTCCTAATACAAAGTCACGTTCAATTTCTTGTAATACATTTTGCGCAACTTCTAATGCTTTGTTTCTATCATCTTTTAAGTTAATGAATATTGAAAATTCATCACCTCCAAGACGTGCTAAGTTTTGTTCTAACTGGCTTATTGGAGATAAATTACTAATTTTATGATGGCGTAAAACATTGCTTAAACGCGTCGCTACTTGGATTAATACATCATCACCAAAACTGTGTCCAAATGAATCATTAACTTGTTTAAAGCCATCTAAATCAATAAATAGTAATGCGCAGCTAAACTGCTCCACTTCTGCAAGCCGCAGCTGTTTAGCTAGATGCTCGATATACGCATGGCGGTCGATTAAATGCGTCAACTTATCCAGATAAATACTGACTTCAGATTCACGAGTGTAATTAGTAATGTATGTATTCAGGGATTGAAAATTTGTCTGTAATTGTTCAAGTTGGCTATGCTTTTTAGGAGTTATACCAGCTGCTATATTTAGACTAGTGAGTAACTCTATAGCTTGACTATTGAGTACTTTGAGAGTGTATTTTTCCTGACTATTTTGAAATCTTAAATTTACTAGCCAGCTGACAGCTAATGCAAGTAATAACAGCATGATAATGTTAACAGGCGCTAGTAACGTGAGTAATACAAGATCTGAAGCGCTGGCTGTTATCACAGAGTCGGCAGTTGTTTGAATCACAATGTAAGCGGTATCGTCACTGTAAATTAAGTGCTGGCCGCTTAAAACAATATTATACCAAGGAGCAGCAACAACATTTACTTGCTCTTGTGCAAAGCTAAACATTTCAATGCCTTTAGGGGCGTATACCAAATCATTGACCTGTTTAGTCAAAAAGATATTTAAGCCATATATAAAAGCTATTAACGTTATAATACTTATAGATAAAATTCGAAGAGCATTGGCCATAAATTACTACCGTTATGGTGTTATTGTTTTACCATAAAACCTCACCAGTGAATGAAGTTAGTATATTGCGTGTGACTGAGATAGACAAAGCCTTTCTCATACTTTGGGGTTTGGATGATAACGGAATGTGAAAATTCATAGTGTTTAGCGTTAGCTTTGTAGGTAAATGTATTTATATTGAAAAAAACGATTACTACTTTTATGTTGTTTTATTGCTTTTTCCTAAGTAATAATTTAGAAAGTTAATCAAACAAACGATAGCTAGCTTTAGTTGATTTAATAAGTTAAATCCACATTTTGATTTTTGGTTAGAAAGCTAACCCTTTGCTTTTTCTTTATTAATTAGATGTTTGTAATTATATTTTATGTTTTTCGCTATTATTCTTTGAGAGTAGTGGATCTGCGCCTTTTTAAAGAGAAAAGCTCTTTTTTCATAAATGTTACTGTAAGACAAATTTGCTATCACACAGCTAAAAAGTAGCGCTTCCCTTGTTTTGTTGGCTGGGGTTTTTATTTATATTTACGCTATTATACTTATTGTTTTTATATTTGTATTGGGATAGTTTTTAAAAGCGTTAATTGGAGTTTTAATTGACGGTTGGTTTAAAGGTTAAATTGCTTTTAGTTTGTATGTGAGAGTTAATAATCACTAAGAATTGAAAGGTGTTTTATCTGGCTTTTAGTTCTATACAAAAAGAATAAAGGTATTATTTTTTGTAGATTATTGGCAATGTGTTATTTGGAAAATAAAGTAGTGTCTCTTTTAGTGTGTTTACTCTAATTTATCACTTCAATTTTATTCACTTTACCCAACCTAAATTGTTATCTACTTTTTATAAGTTGCGATGATAGCTGATAAAAAAGGTACTGAAAATAAAGTATATTTTATTATCAACTTGGTTCAGTTATTGCTCGTAATAATACAGCAATATGATTGTTGTAGGTTTTGTTTGTTTTTTGCACTTTATTGGTGCGAAAAACAAACAATTGCACTGTCATAATGCGTAAATATAGGTTTGATTTACTAGATACGAACTTGGTGTTTAGTAAACAAGTTTTGATACCTGGAACGCACAGCTTCCGCTTAATGAGTCGTTGAATGCGGTACTGTGGCAAGGATTAATTTACCAATTGGTTGAATTGGAGCCCACTATGTTAAGTAAACGTTTTTTTAAAACTAAAGACGAAACCGAAGTTACCTTTGAATTCCAACACCCTGACGCTGATGAAGTGCAATTAGTTGCTGAGTTTACAGATTGGCAGCCAGTGCCTATGAAGTTTAATAAGAAAGAACAAGTGTTCAAATGCAAACAGCGCTTACCGCTTGATCAAGAATTCCACTTCCGTTACTTAATCAATGGCGAAACATGGGATAACGACCACCAAGCTGATGGTTATATTCCTAATGGTTTTGGTACTGATAACAGCATTGTTAATACCCAACGCGCTTAGGTGTTTTGATGCAGTCACTTTCGCAGTTATATTACCTGCATGGCATAGGCTATGAATATACTAAATACACTGGTGAGCATGTTATTTTCGATGAAAGTACACGCAGGCAGGCGCTTAGTTGTTGTGGCATAGATATCCAAGATAATGATGCAATTAATCAACTTAATTTTGCATTAGATGCAGGTACTTGGCTGAATTTGTTGCCTCATACAAGTATTATTGAGGCACACCACCCAATTTTGAAAGTGCGCGTTGATGAGCGTTTGTTATCACGCTCATGTACTCTAAGCGTGCCTTCTTTGGATATTAAATTTACCCGTGAAAATCTTCAAGGCTTAGCTATTCTTGGTGACTATGGTCTAAACGGTATTCGTTATCTTGAGCTTGCTTTACCAGTCCCAGAAATGCCAATTGGTTATCATGATGCGCTCATTACTGTGGCAGATCAGCAATCTCACAGTCAGCTATGGATCACACCTAAAGAAAGCTTCTCTATTGATGACAAAAAGCGTTTGGGCTTATCCATTCAGCTTTATAGCTTATGCAATGAAGAGGGGTTAGGAATTGGTGACTTCGCTGACTTAACAAAGCTTATTAAAGCAGCGGCGACTAAAAATATGGATTATGTGTTGCTTAATCCACTGCATTTACTGTTTGAACACAGCCCAGAGAGGGCTAGTCCCTATAGTCCAAATAGCCGAGCGTTATTGAACCCGCTGTATATTGCAGTGTCATTATGCGAAGACGCCAAAAATAATAATGCACTTATTAAATTGTTAGCGGATAAACCGCAAACCGATGCGACTTACATTGATTATACATCAGTTAGTGACTTTAAATATCAAGTGTTTAGCTGTTTATATCAACACTTTTGTGAATTTGGCTCAGCAGAGCGAAAACAGCAGTTCACTCGTTTTTGTGAAACCCATAAACACAGTCTTGCAACTATGTTGGTTGGGGACCGTGATTATGCTAGCTATTTACAATGGCAAGCTCACCTTCAATTAAATATCTGCCAGCAAGCTGCCCGTGACAGTGGTATGGCAATTGGCCTTATTAATGACTTAGCCGTTGGCTGTGCAGGTGATGGTAGTGAGTTCAAGAGCCAAAATGAATTATTTGCCGAAAATGCACATGTTGGAGCTCCGCCAGACCCTTGGGCTGAACATGGTCAGAATTGGGGCTTACCGGCACTTAATCCACAAAAGTTAAGTAAAGACAATTTTGCTTTTTATCGCTCACTTATCCGCGCCAATATGGAAGATGTTGGTGGTCTTAGAATTGACCATGTTATGGCGATACGCCGACTTTGGTGGTGTTTTGAAAATAACTCCCAGCAAGATGGTTGTTATGTCTATTATCCCTTTGAACAACTATTAGCAATTCTAAAGATTGAATCTCACCTCAATCAATGTGTGGTGATTGGCGAAGATTTAGGTGTTGTACCTAATGAAGTGCGTGAAGCACTAAAAGCAAGTGCAATCTATTCAAACGGGTTGTTTTACTTTGAAAAGGACCACCAAGGTGAGTTTTTAGCGGCTGAGCATTTTGCTCCTCATAGTCTTTTAATGATAGCCAACCATGACGTACCACCATTCAAAGGCTGGTGGATTGGCCATGATATTACGATTAAACAACAATATGGTTTGCTTGATGATGAGCAAACTCGGGCTCAATTCGATGCGAGAAACATTGAAAAGCATCGTATGCTTAATTTTATCGCACGAGAGTCAAACCAGCATTTATCGTTAGAAACAGATGCCTTTACGGTTTATGAAGCGTTAGCATCCTCATTAGCGGCAGCACCAGCAAAGCTATTTACTATTCAAATAGATGACTTAGATCAGCAAATACTGCCTGTAAATATCCCCGGTACTGATAAAGAGTACCCAAATTGGCGGCGTTTATTGTCGCGTCCAGCGGCGCAGATTATCGAAGCGCAACAGTCATTCTTAGCCAATTTAATTTCGATAAGGAATCAATAATGCGAAGTCGTGTTCGTCAAGAGCAAAGTGCACAACCTGTTATTTATCAAAAACAAATCGATGCATTAGCCAGTGGTTGTTTTAGAGATCCTTTCAGCTTTCTTGGAGCGCATAAAAGTGGCCCTACAAGCTATGAAATTCGTTGCTTTTTGCCTGGCGCAAGCAGTGTTTCGATTCTGCTTGGTACAGAAAAAATCGTTGCGCAGCAACAAGGTGATAGTCATTTATTTATCGCAAATATCAAATCAAAAACTAAGCCTGACTACCAGCTAGATGTTAGCTATAGCAATGAATTTACTCATCAACAATACGATGAGTACAGCTTTGAAAGCAGCTTAGATGAACAGGCAATGTATCTGTTTAATGAAGGCAGTTTAGAGCATGCGTATCAACATTTTGGTGCACATTTTGTGACTCAACAAGGCGTTGATGGTGTTCGCTTTACAGTGTGGGCGCCGAATGCCAGTAGTGTATCGGTTATTGGTGAATTTAACTATTGGCAGCGTAATCGTCATTTTATGCGTTTTCATCCTGCCAGTGGGGTATGGGAGTTATTTATTCCTGGGCTTAAAGAGCATCAATGCTATAAATTTGCTATCACCACTCTAACAGGAGAAGTGCTTGATAAAGCCGATCCCTTTGCGTTTAAGATGCAACAAGCACCGGGTACGGCGTCAGTACTACAAAAGCTAAAAACAGGTATTCAGCTTTCTGAAAAGGCATTAGCAAATCGTGCAAAACGAAACAGTATTGATGCGCCTGTTAGTATTTATGAAGTGCATGCGGGTTCTTGGCAAAGAAGAGATGATGGCGAGCGTTATCTCACATGGCGTGAACTTGCTGATAATCTTATTCCTTACACAAAAGAGCTCGGTTTTACGCATCTACAATTAATGCCAATCAGCGAGTACCCATTTGATGGTTCTTGGGGTTATCAACCTGTTGGATTGTTTGCCCCGACCAGTCGCTATGGCAGCTTTGAAGATTTTGTTTACTTCGTCGAGCAATGTCACGAAGCCGATATTGGCCTTATTCTTGACTGGGTACCAGGTCATTTCCCGAGTGATCCTCATGGTTTACATCGTTTTGATGGCACCCATCTATACGAACATGCTGATGTTAGGCAAGGTTTTCACCCTGATTGGAATACCTATATCTACAATTATGATCGCGCAGAGGTTCGTAGCTTCCTAATTGCGAATGCAATGTATTGGCTGCATGAATTTGGCATTGATGGTTTACGCGTTGATGCGGTTGCCTCAATGCTTTATCTAGACTATAGCCGTGAAGAAGGGCAATGGGTTGCAAATCAATTCGGTGGCAGAGAAAACTTAGGCGCCATTGAGTGCTTAAAACAAGTCAATATGCGCTGCTATGCAAAAAATCCGGGCATTATGATGGTGGCCGAAGAGTCAACAGCATGGCCAGGTGTTACGCGCCAAGTAGACCATGATGGTTTAGGTTTTGGTTATAAGTGGAACATGGGCTGGATGAACGACAGTTTGCATTATATGCAGCGCGATTCCATTTACCGTTCGCATCACCACCATGAAATGACGTTTTCGATGGTTTACGCCTACAGTGAGAATTACATTCTACCGCTTAGCCATGATGAAGTGGTGCATGGTAAAGGCTCATTAATTGAAAAAATGCCAGGGGACGACTGGCAAAAGTTTGCAAATTTACGTGCATACTATGCCTTTATGTGGGCGCATCCAGGTAAAAAATTATTGTTTATGGGTGCAGAAATCGCCCAGCGTAAAGAGTGGAATCACGACCAATCGCTTGATTGGCATTTACTTGAACATATTAGCCACAGAGGCATGCAGCAAACGATTAAAGATTTAAATGCTGTATACACTAGCACGCCAGCTTTATACGAGCAGGATACCAGCCCTGCGGGTTTTGCGTGGCTTGATAGCAATAATGCTGAGCAAAGTATGTTTAGCTTTATTCGCTATGCAAAAAAAGCTGAAGATTTTGTGGTGGTGATCTGTAATTTAACGCCGCAGGTGTATCACGACTACGTGATTGGTGTGCCAAAAGCTGGTACCTATCAAGTTATTTTGAATACCGACAAAGAGGATTATTTTGGTTCCGGCGTTGAAGCAACTAATCATGCAGAGCAAATAATTGTAAGCCAAGCGAAAGAAAGTCATGGCTTTAATCAAAGTATTAGTGTTTCTTTGCCTGGCCTTGCGACAATTTACCTTAAGAAGGTGAGCGATGAGTCATAGTGTCGAACTAGAAGTCGGTGTGAGCTCACCTTTAGGGGCGTCTGTTGTTGGTGAGGGCGTAAACTTTGCTGTGTACGCACCACAAGCACAACATATGTCTCTGTGCTTATTTGATAGCAGCGGTCATTCAGAAATTCTTACCCTTGCGATGCATATGAACGAAGGTGGCATCTGGACACTGAAAGTGAGCCCTTTGAAAAGTGGCGCCTTGTATGGCTTTCGGGCTGATGGTGAGTACGCACCCGAAAAAGGACTATTTTTTAATAATCACAAATTGCTGTTAGACCCGTATGCTCGAGATTTGTATGGTGAGTTTACCTGGAGTGAACGTCACTATGGGCAAATGCCTGTAGGAAAGTTAAGTCAGGTTAATAATGCCATTGATATGCCAAAATCACGTGTCCGTGAACTGGCACCTTACACAGGTAAAAAACCCAATCATTGCTGGGGAAAAACGGTTATTTATGAGTGTCATGTGGTTGGTGCAACATGCCGCCACCCTGAGATCCCAAAACCGTTACAAGGTAAATTTTTAGGTTTAAGCCACCCTAGCTTTATTGAACATCTACGTACTATTGGTGTGACTTGCTTAGAGTTATTACCCGTTCATGCTTTTATCAGTGAGCAGTTTTTAACAGCCAAAGGCTTACAAAACTACTGGGGCTACAACACACTTAATTTCTTTACACCGCATAAAGAGTATCTGGTTAATGATGATATTAGCGAGTTTCAAGAAATGGTGGCGGCGCTTCACAAAGCAGATATCGAAGTAATACTCGATGTGGTTTATAACCACACTGCAGAGGCGGGCACAGATGGACCTATCTTGTCGCTACGTGGCTTAGACAATCTAGGTTACTACCGCACCGTTGCTGATAAACCCCAGCATTATATTAATGATACCGGCTGTGGTAACACCGTAAATATTGATTCGCCTCGCTCTTTACAGCTGGTACTTGATAGCTTGCGTTATTGGGTTGAAGTGATGGGAGTCGATGGCTTTCGTTTTGACTTAGCGACCATTTTAGCGCGTAACCCAAATGGTTTTAATCAGGCGCATGCGTTTTTCCAAGCGATTAATCAAGACCCAGTACTAAGCCAAGTTAAACTGATTGCAGAGCCGTGGGATATTGGCCCCGGTGGATACCAATTAGGGGCTTTTCCTGCGCCTTGGCGTGAATGGAATGATAAGTATCGCGATACGATAAGACGCTTTTGGAAACAAGAGCAGGGCGTAATTGGAGAGCTTGCAAAACGTTTACATGGTTCGTTTGACTTGTTTGAGCACAACCTACGTGGGCCACTTAACAGTATTAATTTCATCACCAGTCATGATGGCTTCACGCTTGCTGATTTAGTCAGCTACGAGCATAAACACAACGAAGCCAATGGTGAGCAAAATCGTGATGGCCACAGTGGCAATCACTCATTCAATTGTGGTGTCGAAGGGTTTACCAACGATCCACAAGTGAGCAAATTACGCTTACAACAACAAAAAAATATGCTGTTAACTTTGTTACTTTCTAAAGGCGTGCCTATGCTTTCATTAGGAAGCGAAATGGCACACTCACAAGGCGGTAACAACAACGCCTATTGTCAAAACAATCGTACAAGCTGGCTTGCATGGAAAGACTCTCAATTCAGTCATCCTCTAACTCGATTTATTGACGATGTACTGCGCATTCGTAAGCAGTTCAGCATTTTTAAACACCGCTTTTTTGTTCACGATAATGACCCACGTTATGAAGTCGCGTGGTTCACCGAATCAGGCTCCAATATGCAACAAGACGATTGGCATCAAGGTGATCGCCAAGTGTTGATATACAGCCTGACCGACAAGCATACAAATCAAGCTTTATTGATCATATTAAATGCAGGATCAGAGCCGGTAACGTGCCAACTTCCTAGTTTAGATAAAGGAAAGTGGCAGTTAGCACTGACCAGCATTCATCCTATGTCGACACAATTTGTTGATAAGGAACACCAGATTGCTGCAATGAGCAGCTGGGTTTTTACCGCCAATTCAGAGGATCTAAATCATGGCTAAAAATGCCGATCAAGTATGTATTGTAAAGGGCTGGCAGGATGCGCCTACAGTTGATGAAAGTACACTAGATGATGACTTATCACGCCATTTTTATTACACCCTTGGGCGTGACAAAGTGGGTAAATCACAGCTGTATTTATACCATGCATTAGCATTAACTATTCGTGACCGATTAGTTGCTCGTTGCCGTGTGACCAAACAGCAAATCCATGAACAAAAACGCCGTAAAACAGCTTACTTATCACTTGAGTTTTTAATGGGGCGTGCTCTTGGTAATGCGATTTTGAACTTAGACTTAGATGAGCAAGTCGCTAAAGCGTTACAAGAATACTGCACAGAGCTCGAGCAAGTTGCTGAGGCTGAGCACGATGCAGGCCTTGGTAATGGTGGTTTAGGGCGCTTAGCTGCATGCTTCTTAGATAGCTGTGCAAGCCTTGCACTACCTGTGGTTGGTTATGGTATTCGCTATGAATACGGCATGTTTAATCAAGCTATTGAAAATGGTCATCAAATTGAACAACCAGATAACTGGCTACGTGAGGGACACCCGTGGGAACTAAGTGCACCTGAGCAATCAAAGCGCGTAAAATTCTTTGGTCATGTTGAAAGTTATACTGATAAATATGGTCGTGAGCACCGTCAATGGCTAGATTCTCATGATGTTTTAGCTGTGCCTTATGATGTGCCAATTCCGGGTTACAAGAATGATATTGTAAATACCTTACGTTTATGGAAATCAGAAGCAACAGACGAATTTGATTTGAGCGAATTTAATGCGGGTAGTTACTCAGAAGCAGTAGCGCGTAAAAACTTAGCTGAACAAATTACCATGGTTCTTTACCCGAATGACAGCAGTGAGAACGGTAAAGAACTGCGTTTACGTCAGCAGTACTTCTTATCATCAGCGAGCTTACAAGACATTATTGACACGTGGGTTAGCAAACATGGCGAAGACTTCTCTGATTTTGCTGATTACCATGTTTTTCAATTAAACGATACACATCCAAGTATTGCTGTCGCTGAGCTTATGCGTATTTTGGTTGATGAGTATGAGCTAGATTGGCAAGAAGCTTGGTCTATCACGACTAAGACCATGGCCTATACAAACCACACTTTACTTCCTGAAGCATTAGAGAAGTGGTCAGTATCTTTATTTGCTCGATTATTGCCGCGTATTTTAGAAATTATCTACGAAATCAATGCACGTTTCCTCGCTGAAGTTGCGTTAGCATGGCCAGGTGATGTTGAAAAACAACGTGCGCTGTCGCTTATCGAAGAAGGCCCTGAGCCACAAATTCGCATGGCATATTTAGCGATTGTTGGTAGCTATTCGGTGAATGGTGTAGCTGCACTTCACACTGAGCTACTTAAAGCGGGCCTATTCAATGAGTTTTATCAGCTATGGCCTGAAAAATTCAACAACAAAACCAATGGTGTAACACCTCGTCGTTGGTTAGCACATTGTAACCCTGAGTTGGCTAAACTGCTTAATCAACATATTGGTGATGAATGGGTTGCAGACTTTAGTAAAGTTAGTCAGGTACGTCGTTTATATGACGACCCTAAATTCCATAAACAATGGCAAGCTGTAAAACACAGCAATAAGCAACGCCTTGTTGAGTTAGTGAAAAACCGCTGTGGCGTAGAGTTTGATGCCGAAATGATGTTTGACGTGCAAGTGAAACGTATTCACGAATATAAGCGTCAGCTATTAAACGTATTGCACGTTATACACCTTTACGACCGTATTCGCCAAGGCGATACAGCAAACATTGTTCCTCGTTGTGTGCTATTGGGCGGCAAAGCTGCACCAGGTTACTACATGGCGAAGAAAATTATTAAGTTAATTAATAACGTAGCAGAAGTGATCAACAAAGATCCGCTTGCTAAACCGTATTTAAGAGTTGCTTTTTTACCTAATTACAACGTGACAGCAATGGAAACTATTTGCCCAGCGACGGATTTATCTGAGCAAATTTCTACAGCAGGTAAAGAAGCATCTGGCACAGGTAACATGAAGTTCATGATGAACGGCGCATTGACTATAGGTACGTTAGATGGCGCTAACATCGAAATTCGTGATGCTGTGGGTGCTGACAACTTCTTCTTATTTGGTGCACGTGCAGAGCAAATTGATGATATCAAAGCGCACTATAATCCTGAGCAGATTATTCACCAAACTGACAGCCTCTATAAAGTAATGCAATTACTTGAGAGCGGTCACTTCAATTTGTTTGAGCCTAATTTATTTGACGACATTATTGCGGCGATTAAGAGCCCGCACGATCCATGGTTAGTTGCTCATGATTTTGCCAGCTTTGTAGAAGCGCAAGAGCAAGTTGAACAAGCCTACTTAGACACTGCTCACTGGACCAAAATGAGTATTTTGAATACTGCAGCCAGTGGCATGTTTTCGAGCGATAGAACCATTAGTCAATACAGTGAAGATATCTGGCATTTGGAGCCATTACTGGACACTAGTGCACAGCAAAACACACAGAAGAAAAGCAGCTAGCTTAAGACGGAGAGAGTTATGCCAAGTTATGCAAACCGATACATAAGTAGTTTAACCAGAGAAACGTATGCCCTAATTCTTGCCGGTGGACGTGGCTCACGTTTACATGAATTAACAGACTGGCGTGCTAAACCAGCAGTCTATTTTGGTGGTAAACACCGAATAATCGACTTTCCATTGTCGAATTGTATTAATTCAGGTATTCGTCGAGTTGGTATTGCTACTCAATATAAGTCGCACTCGTTAATTCGTCACGTAAACCGTGCATGGGGTCACTTTAAGAAAGAATTGGGTGAATCTGTAGAGATTTTACCTGCATCTCAGCGATATGGTGACGAGTGGTATTGCGGTACAGCTGATGCGGTATTCCAAAATATGGATATCATCCGTCATGAACTGCCTAAGTATGTCATGATCCTCTCTGGTGACCATGTATATTGTATGGACTACGGCGGTTTGTTGGCAAAACATGTTGAGACAGGTGCTGATATGACGGTTTGTTGTATTGAAGTACCTTGCGAAGAAGCTGCAGATACATTTGGTGTAATGACGGTTGATGAAAGCAATCGTGTCCGTCGTTTTGATGAAAAGCCTGCTGAGCCAACGTCTGTACCGGGTAAACCAGGAACCTGCTTAGCATCAATGGGTAACTATATTTTCAATACTGAGTTCTTATTTGAACAATTGAAAAAAGACGCAGAAACGGAAGGCTCAGGCCGTGATTTCGGTCACGATATCATCCCAGCTATCATCGAAGAGCATAACGTGTTTGCATATCCGTTTAGAGACTCTAACACAGATGGTCAACCATACTGGCGCGATGTGGGTACGCTTGATTCATTCTGGGAAGCTAACATGGAGCTGGTAATGCCAGAGCCTCAGCTTGATCTTTATGATCCAAAATGGCCAATCTGGACTTATCAGGAGCAGTTACCACCTGCTAAGTTT
The DNA here is from genome assembly GCF_023708065.1 of Pseudoalteromonas sp. NCCP-2140. Classification (NCBI taxonomy): domain Bacteria; kingdom Pseudomonadati; phylum Pseudomonadota; class Gammaproteobacteria; order Alteromonadales; family Pseudoalteromonadaceae; genus Pseudoalteromonas; species Pseudoalteromonas sp. NCCP-2140. Next base: position 380,005 of record NZ_BRCZ01000004.1, read on the forward strand.
ATTTTTGATGATGATGACAGACGTGGAATGGCTGTTGATTCAACAGTTTCGGGTGGCTGTATTATCTCTGGCTCTAAAGTTAAAAAGTCACTGCTGTTCTCGAATGTATATGTTCACTCATTCTGTGAAATTGAAGAGTCTGTGATTTTACCTGGTGCGAAAATACAGCGAAATTGCCGAATTAGGCGTGCTATTATTGACCGTAATTGTGAGATCCCAGCAGGCCTAGAAATTGGCTACGATCACAAAGCTGACAAAGAAAATGGCTTTAGAGTCTCGAAAAAAGGGATTGTGTTGGTAACTCGTGATATGTTGAATGAACTTGCAAAAAAGTTAAAACAACAAGAGCAAGATAATAAACGACTTGCTTAAGCAATCGCGTTAAATGAAAAAGGGAGGGCATGTCCCTCCCTTATTTATATTTGAATAATACCAATTCGCTTAATTAAGTATTATTGCTGATTGGTATAACAGTTTTATGGAGTACTGCAAAGCATGCATGTATTGATGGTAGCTGCAGAGAATGATGCATTACCGAATGCAAAAGTCGGTGGTGTAGCGGATGTTGTTAGAGATTGCCCTAAAGCGTTAGTAGAAAAAGGCCTTACTGTTGATGTGGTGATCCCTGATTATGGCTTTGATTATTTAGAGCGTCATCACATAGGTGTAGTACATGTGCCATTTGCAGGTCAAATGCAAAAAATGGATGTGTGGAAGCTCGCTCAAAGTGATGAAGGTGTAACGCAACTGCTTATATCTCATTGGGAATTTAGTCGCCATAATGGTGCTGTTTATTGTAATGATGAACCAGGCCGCCCCTTTGCAACCGATGCAAGTAAGTTTGCTCTTTTTAATGCTGCTGTTTGTGAAGCTTTATTACAAGGGCTTATCCGCACGCCGGATGTTGTGCATTTACATGATTGGCACAGTGCTTGTGTTGCTCTATTACTAAAAACAGACAGCCGCTATAAAAAACTATCGCACTTATTTTTAGCTTACACAGTACATAACCTTGCATTGCAAGGGATACGCCCTTTCAAAGGCGATAGCTCAAGCCTTGAAGCCTGGTTCCCAAGTCTAGGTTATAACGGCGAACGGTTATGCGATCCACGTTATTTTGATTGTTTTAACCCAATGCGCAGCGCAATTAATCTAGTGGATAAAGTTCATCTTGTATCGCCAACTTATTGCCAAGAAGTATTGCGCCCTAGTGATGCAGAAAAAGGCTTCTTTGGTGGTGAGGGGCTTGAAGCTGACCTACAAGCTGCTTATGAACAAGGCCGCGTAGTGGGCATTCTTAATGGTTGCGAATACCCTGGAATGAAGCTTGAGGACATTAGTTTAGCGAGCCTTTATCAACATGCCGAAAATGCATTATTTCAATGGATGGCAAAAAGTCCGGTCTTAGATTCAAGTTATTACTTAGCGCATCAACGCTTACTTAAATTTAAAACTCAGCCGTTTTCAGGGCCATTAGTAACCAGTGTGGGCCGTTTAACGGACCAAAAAGCACTGTTACTTCGCCAGCCTTTTGATAAAGGACTGGTGTTAGATGAGTTGTGTCAGCGCTTAAAACAACATAACGGCTATATGATTATTTTAGGCTCAGGGGATGCTGAACTTGAGCAAATTATGACATCGGTTATGGCTCGCCAAGAAAACCTGCTATTTTTAAAAGGGTACGCACATTTTGTTGGCGAATATATGTATCACTTAGGCGATTTATTTTTAATGCCAAGTTCGTTTGAGCCATGTGGTATCAGTCAGATGTTAGCAATGCGAGCAGGTCAGCCATGTTTAGTCCACGGGGTGGGTGGTTTGCGTGATACGGTAGAGCATCATGTGAGTGGTTTTAGTTTTCAAGGTGAGAGCTTAGTATCACAAAGCTACGAACTTGTTACTAGTTTTAGCGATGCGCTTGAGCTTAAAAAATCACAACCAGAACAATGGTGTGCAATATGTGAACAGGCTAAAAATGCCCGTTTTACGTGGCAATCCGTTGCAGAAGGCTATTTATCAGGCTTATATCAATAAAAAATGCGTGATTCATGGTAATTAAGTGACTTTTTTGTCAATTTCAGCTATTAATTACTTAGTGTGAGATAAAATATAAAAAGTAGGTAAAGTGGCTGTATTTGTTGCTAGGCAAGCGGTCTTTAATCGTCGTCAACAAGTTGTCGCCTATGAGCTACTATTTAGAGATAGTTTAAAAAATAGTTTTCCTGATGTGTCAGAGAGTACGGCAACGGCTCGGCTGATTATGGAAAACCAGCTCAATTTAGGTACCCGTCATATTACGTCGGGCAAAAAAGCATTAATTAATATAGGTCCAGAGTCTTTGAAGCTGGACCTTTGCGCGTTTTTGCCAACTCAAGATGTGGTGATTGAGTTACTCGAAACCATGGAACCTACCGACGAAAATTACGAATATTGTCGCGAGCTTTTTCACAACAACTACAAGTTGGCACTGGATGATTTTGTCTACCAACCTGAGTGGGATCGCTTTTTAAAACTTATTCGTCTTATCAAGTTTGATGTACAGCAAACACCCTTTGAAGAAATTGCCCCTGTTGTAAATAAGCTTAAAAAACATAAAAAAATAAAGCTTTTGGCAGAAAAGCTTGAAACAGCCGATGATTACGACAAAGCTTATAAAATGGGCTTTGATTTTTTCCAAGGTTATTTCTTTGCTAAACCTAAAATGATTCAGCATCGTGATATTGATTACAACTACGCACTGGTATTATCAATTTATGCTGAAGTCATGCGCCCAGACCCAAATATAAGCGAAATTGCGGGCTTGTTCTCGTTAGATACCGCACTTGCCTATAAATTGCTGCGCTTAATTAATAGCGGCGTGTTTCCTATTAAAAGCAAAATTGGCTCTCTAAAACAAGCGCTTGTATATTTAGGCCATGAACGACTGAAAAAGTTTGTTAGCCTAATTATTACTGCCCACAGTGCCCAGTCAAAACCAGCCGAGCTTACTCGGCTTTGTGTTGTTAGAGCGCGCTTTTGCGAATTAATAGCGCAGCGTGTTGCTAAGCAACAAACTGGTGAGGCATTTTTAACGGGGCTGTTTTCATTACTCGATGCCATATTAGATCAGCCAATGGAAAAGCTATTGGATCGATTGCCGTTTCCTGACGAAATTCATGCTGCTCTCATGCAAGAAAAAAATATCCTCTATTACATACTAGAAACCGTCAAAGCTTACGAAACTGGCAGTTGGTGGGCACTCGAACAGGCTGTTGCCTATCTAAGTATTGAAAGTGCTGACCTTCCCAAGATATACGAAAATGCGGTAAATTGGAGCGATAGCTGCAGACAAAACCTATAAGGGATTTATGCGCAATATAAATATGGATGTTTTACGGGGTATTGCAGTACTCGGCTTGATGTTTATGAATATCTACACTTTTGCCGTGTTCGAGTACGATTATACCCCAAGTGCTACACCACCATTTTCAGATTCACTAATTCACATTTTTAATACTGCTTTTATTGATGGGCGCTTTAGGAGCCTTTTTTGCTTGTTATTTGGTGCGTCTTTAGTTATTCAATGGCAGCTTTGGCAAAGCGTCGAGAAGCAACATAGGCGACTAAAAGTTTTGGCTTTTATAGGCCTTGCCCATGGTTTTTTATTGTGGGCTGGCGATATTTTGTTTATTTATTCTTGTGCAGGCTGGTTAACGCTTAAATTTAGCCAGCAAGATGACGAAAAAATACTGCGTATGGGCATGCTGTTTTTACTTCTTGGTGCCTTCATTTCATTTTTACTCTCCTTTATAGAGCCAGAGTTTAGCCCTGTAACGAGAAGCTCTGAGAGTTTTTTAATGGCATATGACGCGGCTTATTCTTCTTATTTTGCAGGGTTTGTCAGTAACTTCTTGATTTTTATAATAATGCTTATTGCTGTGCCACTCATCACAATGTGGATGGCTGCAGGGTTAATGCTGGTGGGCGTTTATTTATATAAACAAGGGGTATTTGTTCAAGGTTTAACACACTCTCAGCTTAAGTTGATTACTGCTGCAGCGATAAGTTTAACGGCTCTAAGGTTGATGATAGAGCCTGACCAAAGTGTATTCATGTACGCGGTTGCTGAACCAATTAATTGGCTTGCTGCTTTAGCTATGGCCATTTGTTATTGCCACATCATTGTGAAAATAGTTAAAAACTCCCCCTGTAACTGGTTATTGCTACAGCAAGCCGGTCGCATGTCATTAACGCTATATCTAATGCAAACAGTGATTTTTATTCTGTTTTTTAAAGTCGCATACCCAACCGCAGCACTTAATTTTGATCGCATGGATTATTGGTTGGTCATTGCTGTTGTGCTTGTTTTTCAATTGTTTTTTTGTAAAGTGTATAGTCAGTATTTTACACATGGTCCGTGTGAATTAATTTGGCGAAAATTGTCTAGATAATTCCTCGTATACTACAATCAAAGAAAAACAAAGCGGAGTGGTAATGCGAGTTTGCTTGTTGGTTTTTACATTGCTTTGCTGTTCACCACTTTATGCTGGCGAGCAACTCTCTGTGCTGTTAGTTAACCCCTCAGTTAAAACTGATTTGTTTTGGCAAAAAGTGACTAATGTGATGCAGGTTGCTGCCAAGCAAAATAATGTTTCTCTCACAACGATTTATGGCGGTGGAAATCGCCACATTCAATTAGCCGAACTCAAACAATACCTGCAATATAAGCCCAAACCTGATTACGCAATTTTAATCAATTACCCAGGTGGTGCAGAGCAGTCAATGAGCTTGCTTGAACAACATAAAGTGAATTTTATCACCCTTGAAGAAACGATTGTTGGCGTAGAGCGTGACGAAGTGGGTAAACCCAGTCAGCGCTTTAAGTATTGGTTAGGTGAAGTATTTCATGATAACTTCAAAGCGGGTGAGCAACTTGGCAAAGCCTTACTTGATGAGGCGATAAATACAAAACAAACGCCTCACTTTGTTGCGATTAATGGTCATTATGGCACAGAGTCAGACACCCGCAGTGACGGCCTTGTTCATTATTTACGAAAACAAGATGTTGAGCTTGAGCAAGTTGTGTATGCCAGTTGGAATAAGCAAGAAGCCGAGAATAAAGTGAGCCGATTATTACAACGATACCCAGATACGAATGTGATTTGGTGTGCATCTGATTTGATGGCGCAAGGTGCCCTAGAAGCAGTCAAAGGTAAAAAAGATAAAGCCTATTTCATAGGTGGCATTGATTGGCTTGATGATAATTTAGACTTAATAGAACAACAAAAACTCACAGCCAGTGTTGGCGGGCATTTTATGATGGGAGCATGGGCTTTAATTAGCGTGGTCGATCATCATAATGGCAACCCTTATTGGCAAAATCACGATGAGATTAAGTTTCAGCTTGGGGTGATCACAAAGCACAATATTCAAAGTTACAGCTGGCTAAGAAACATCAAAGATTGGTCGGTTATCCCTTTTGAAACCTTCTTACTGCAAAACAGCAAAAGCACTGAGTACGCCTTCGATTTTGATACGCTACATAGTTTATTGAGCGAAAGGCCCAAAAACGCAGCGCAACACTAAAAGTGTAGTCAAAGAGCCTAGATTCTACCTAGCTTGGTAAAGGCTTCTGGTATAAACTAGCGGCTTTAAAATCCAGACAGAAGTGTGCCATGACAGAGTTAAAGCGATTAAATAAATTTATCAGTGAAACAGGTTTTTGTTCACGCCGTGAGGCAGATAAATATATTGAAGAAGGTCGTGTTACTGTTAACGGCAACTTGCCTGAAATGGGCGTAAAAGTTAGTGACGCCGATGATGTACTTATAGATGGCAAACCTTTAAAAGCAAAGCCTAAGTTGGTTTATATTGCCTATAACAAACCTGTTGGCATTACTTGTACAACAGAGCGAAAAATTCAAAGCAATATTGTTAAAGCCGTTAATTACCCAGAGCGTATTTTCCCAATCGGACGCTTGGATAGACCTTCAGAAGGCTTAATTTTCTTAACTAACGAAGGCGACATCGTTAATAAAATTCTTCGCGCTGGTAATAATCATGATAAAGAATACGTAGTGACCGTTGATAAGCCACTTAATCGCCAGTTCGTGAATAAGATGGCAAACGGTATTCCTATCCTCGATACCGTTACTAAAAAGTGTAAGGTCAAGCAAACTGGCCCACAGCAATTTACCATTGTACTAACACAAGGCTTAAACCGCCAAATACGTCGTATGTGCGAATATTTAGGTTATGAAGTGGTGACACTAAAGCGCACACGAATTATGAACGTGACCCTAAAGGGTTTAAAAGTAGGGCAGTGGCGTCATTTAACCGAACAAGAAATGGCTGAGATCAATAACTCAATTGCCGACTCAGGTAAAACGGAAGAGCGTTCGATTGATGAAAACAAACAGCCAACGCAAGCTCGTGCTAAGCAAAAGCCACGCAATGAAGAAGAAAAAAAGCGCGACTTTTCTAAATACGTGAAAAAAGCACGCAGTGATGCTAAGCAAGGTCAATCAAGATCAAAGGCTGGCAATTCACATTCATCAAAACAAAATCAAACGAAGCGTAGCAGTACCAAACGCACAGGCACATTAAGTCTGAAAAAGTAAGCTCAGCGCATTAGAGCCCTGACTAGTATTTACTCGTAATCTTCAGGGTTCTTCAATGATATATAGTGCAACCTCAGCCTTTATCAGGATATATAGCATCAGCTTCCCAGAGGTCTCCTCTTGATTGAAAGTCTTTTATTAAATCAGCAGCAATAGGTATTACAAAGCTGATAATTAAATAGACACCCACTTTATTTAAAACCATAAGCTGAACACCAAAAATAGACACCCATTAAAACTAAGTGGTTAAGCAGAATAACTAGTAACCCACCATAACTAGACACCCACCTCAACTCGTGTGTTAACTCAGCAGAAAAAAGCCCTAACAGTTTGCTGATAGGGCTTTTGGTTGAGAGTCAATCTGTATTAATTAGCGTGACGCTGTTTAGGTACTTTGATCTTAAACAGCATGGTATAGAGCACAGGCACAACAATTAGTGTCAGCACTGTCGCAAAACCAAGACCAAACATAATGGTTACCGCCATTGACTGGAAGAACACGTCAAATAGCAGTGGGATCATGCCTAAAATGGTGGTAATTGCAGCCATCGCTACAGGGCGAACACGGCTTACACCTGAGTCGAATACTGCTTTGTAAGGGTCTTTACCACTATCGAGTTCAAGATTAATTTGATCAACTAATACAATGCCGTTTTTAATGAGCATACCGCTTAAGCTCAGTAAGCCAAGCAGAGCCATAAAGCTAAATGCTGCATTCATTAGTAATAAACCAGCTGATACACCCACAATGGCTAGTGGCACTGTTGCCCAAATCACTAAAGGCTTTTTAACTGAATTGAACAGTAACACTGTGATTGCGAACATGGCTAAGTAACCAAGAGGTAATGAACCGAAAATAGCTTTTTGCGCATCTGTTGACGATTCATATTCGCCGCCCCATTGCAATTCATAACCACGTGGTAGTTCAATAGCTTCTATGTCTTTGCGAACACGTGCAAACAGCTTCGCTGGAGTTTCATCGCCAATGACATCGTGGTCGGCCATTACAGTGATGGTACGCTTACGATCACGTCGCATGATCAAGCTGTCTTCCCACTCAACAACAAAATCATCAACCACTTGTGTCACCGGTACAAATACACCTAACACTGGGCTGTAAATTTGTAAGTCTCGCAGGCTTTCAACGTTTAAGCGCTCTTCAGCAGGTGAGCGAGCAATAATTGGCAGCATTTGTGTGCCGTCTTTATAAACACCCACTTGTTTACCCGATAAGCTAGTTAACAGCAGTTGATCAAGGTCAGATTTGGCAATTCCTAAACGACGGGCTTTTTGCTCGTTAAATTGCGGACGAATTAACTTTGAGCGAGCACGCCAATCGTCACGAATATTAAATGCTCCCGCATCTTGATGCAGAATATCTTTCGCCTCTTTTGCTAACTGGCGAAGTACCACAGGATCAGCACCAGAAAAACGCGCTTCAATTTTTGCATCTGTTGATGGGCCAATTTCCATACGTTTAACTTTTAGCTGAGCATCAAGTACATGTTCATGTTGGTAATCGCGTACTTTTTTGATCATGGTTGTAACAGCGTCGCGGTCTTTTACTCGAATAATCAATTGCCCATAAGCTGGGTATGATTTTTCAGGTGCGTAAGTCAGCATGAAACGCGGTGCACCTTGACCAACCGTTGTGGTTATTTCTTCAACTAATGGGTCGGCTTGTAAGAATTTTTCGAGCTTTGCAACACCATCCATTGTGGTATGAATATCAGCGCCTTGTGTATGCCAATAATCGACATAAAACATAGGAGTATTCGATGCAGGAAAGAACGACTGCTTGATAAATTTAAAGCCATAAACTGAGCTAACAAGCAGGATCACCATCAGCAGTAGCGTGGTTTTACGGTACCGCATTGCTGTATGTAACACGCCTTTATAAACATTAAAAATAACACCTTGATAAGGGTCTTCATCGTGATGCGGCTGTTTTTCAGTGGCTTGCTTAAACATTAAATCAGCGAAGAAAGGCGTTAAAGTAATAGCTGTTATCCAGCTTAGTAACAATGAAATAAACAACACCCAGAACAAGCTGCCAGCAAACTCACCACTGGCATCTGAACTCAAGCCAATCGGCGCAAAGGCAGTAATTGCGATGACCGTAGCCCCCAGTAATGGCCACTTGGTTTGATTAACAATATTAGTCGCCGCTTGCAGTTTTGTTTGTCCGCGCTTGAGGTTAATTAATATACCTTCGGTAACCACAATGGCATTATCTACCAGCATCCCTAAGGCAATGATTAAAGCACCAAGCGAAATTCGCTGTAAATCAATGGCAAATAACTTCATGAAAATGAAGGTACCGAGTACGGTCAGTAGGAGTATTACACCAATCAATACGCCGCTCTTAAAGCCCATAAAGACTAAAAGCACGATAATAACAATGGCAACGGCTTCAAGTAGGCTGATAATAAAGCCACTTACTGACTTTTCTACTTCAGCAGGTTGGTTATAAACGCTGTTTATTTCCATACCATGTGGTCGTTGATATTCCAGTGACGCTAAATGGGCATCAATATTTGCGCCTACATCAACAACGTTAACGCCTGTGCTAAATGACACGCCAACCAGTAATGCTTGCTGTTGGTTATAGCGAATAATATTGTTAGGGACTTCGGCGTACTCACGAAAAACGGTAGCAACATCACCTAAGTAAATAAGCTCATTTTCACCTGGCTTAGAAATAAGTAAGTTTTCGAGCTCTTTTACGTCTTTAAATTCACCGGTTGGGTGTAAGCGAATTGATTCATCGCCAACGCGGACTTTACCTGCGTTCGACACGCTATTTTGAGTTTGTAAAAGCTGATAAATACGATTAGGCGAAATACCTAATTGGGCAAGTTTGCGGGTTGAAATCTCAACCATGACTTGTGCTTGTTGCTCACCACCCACGGTTACTTTACTAACGCCATTAACTAAAACCAGTTCACGTTTTAAATAATCAACGTAATCTTTAAGCTCATCGTAAGAATAACCATCACCAGTGACTGCATACATCACTCCGTATACATCACCAAAGTCATCCATAATTTTACTAGGATAAACACCAGAGGGCATCGACGATGCTTGATCATTGATTTTGCGACGCAACTCATCCCATATTTGACGTAAGTCTTGTTTACGATAATTGCTTTTCATCTCGACGGTAATTTGCGATTTACCCGGTGATGAAATACTGGTTACGTAATCAACATACGGTAGCTGTTGAATTGCATTTTCAATAGGGAAGGTGACTTCTTCTTCAACCTGCTGTGGTGACGCGCCCGGATAAAGGGTGATCACCATGGCTTTTTTTAGGGTGAATTCAGGGTCTTCTAGTTGTCCTAAGCCAAAGTAAGCGACGGTTCCACCAATCAGTAAAAACAGCGCGAACATCCAGCTAATGACTTTTCTTTCAATAGCAAGTGCTGCAAAGCTCATTATAAGCCTCGCTCTTTTTGCCATGGACGCACTTTCATACCTTCTTCTAAAAAGTGCACGCCAGCAGCCACAACGATTTGGCCTTCTTTAATACCTGAAAGTACTTCAATGCCATCACGATGTAACTGGCCAACTTCAACAGCTTGCTTGTGCACTAAACCGGTGTTTTCGTCATACAGCCACACATAGCTGTTGTTGTTTTCAGACTCAGTAGGCTCAGAGAATACCGCCTCAACAGGCAGTAATGTATAAGGTGATTGTGAGCTGGTGATTTTGCTTAAATCTATATCAACGCGGCCAGTCATACCGGCAAGTAGGTTAAAGTCTTCTGGCACAGGCAATGAAAACACAACTTTATACGTTAAAGTAATTGGGTCGGCTTGGGTATCAAACTCTTTAACTGTTAATTGATATGACTTGTTTGGGTAACCATCAAATACAACTTCTGGTTGGTAATGTACGTCTTTATCGATACGTGCAATGAGCTTTTCAGGCACTTGAATAACCACATCCATTAGATCGCGAGTTTCAAGGCGAAGGATGTTTTGTTTTGCTTGAATATTTTCAAAGTTTTTCACAAATACCTTTGCCACAGTACCGGCGAACGGCGCGCGTAATTCACTATTATCAAGGTTGGTTTTGGCAATTTTTAGCGCTGACTCAGCAACCTGTTTATTGGCAAGGGCTTGGTCTAACTCAGATTGACTGGCAATAGAGCGGTTAAAAAGCTTTTGCACACGCTCAAGTTGAGACGCAGCAAGTTCAAAGCGTGCTTTACGTTCTTCGTACTGCAGTTGAAAATCTTCAGGATCCAGTTTTGCTAAAAGCTCTCCCTTTTCAACGTGTTGGCCCGCAAGAGCAGGGAACTCAAGTAACTCACCATTTACTCTAAAAGCGAGATAGGAACCTTGGTTAGCAACCACTTCAGCAGGAAAGCTGCGAATGCTTTGCTCTGAATTATTGCCAATATTAAAAAGTTTAACAGGACGTACTACCGGCTCTACTTCACCTTGCTGTGCTTGCTCTGAACATGCCGCAAGAAGCAATAACATGCTGCTCATTAACGCGGCGGTTGCCAATCTCATTGTCTTCTCCATAGATAAGAAAGCATAAATTTGCTGCAGGATACGCTGCAAAGATATAAAATAAAAATTATTAAATTTTAGAAACAGCATAAATTTTATTTATATAGTTTGCCATTAATGAATTTAAATCAATTAATCATTCTAGATGCTATTGTGCAAAGCACTAGTTTGAGCCAAGCCGCACTTAAATTACATAAGACTCAACCTGCGCTCACGTTAGCTATTAAGAAGCTAGAATCAGAGCTAGGATTTGAGCTACTAGACCGAAGCCAATACAGGTTACATTTAACTGAGAAGGGCCGTATTTTTTATCGTGAGGCCAAGCAATTACTTAATGCAAACAGTGAGTTAAGCTCACTTGCTAAAGAGCTGGCACTAGGTAATGAAGCCAATTATAAAATTTGTTACGAGCAACTTTGCCATCAAAACAGTTATAACCAAGTGATCAGCCAAACCTTCAAACGTTTTGCTAGTACTGAGTTTAGTATTTCTTCAGGTAAGCGCTTTGTATCTCTAGAGCAGGTTAATAGTCATCAGGCTGATTTGGGAATTGGCCCTTGGTTTGATTTGTTTCATGCAACAGGGGATCTCGAAAGTTTACCGATTGGTAAATTTGATATAGGTATAGTTAGCGCGCCTGATGTAGTGCCAAGTGAAATCAGTTTTGCAGATATTCAAAATTACCCGTGTTTAGCCATGTTTGAAAGTGACTTGAGTTTTGACAGTGATAGGCTTTCTTATACGCTAGGCTCCGCATTAATGAAAATTGACGATATAACCAGTGTTAAGTCGTTTTTGCTCTCTGGTGCGGGCTGGGCAATGATCAGTTTGCAACATTGCCAAGCGGAAATCGATGCTGGTTTATTACAACAAATTAAAATTATCGATCGTGAACACCAGTTTGGCGCAGAAATTCGTGTATTTAGACAGCACTCAGTTCATCATGGCCCTGTTGCAAGAGCTATTTGGCAGGATTTTAGCGAGGTCAGTAAACAGTATTTGGAGTCGAGTCGTGCAGCAGGCAACTAAAGAAGATTTAATTTATACCATTATTTGTGCCATTCCAGAGGGGAAAGTTGCCAGTTATGGGCAAGTAGCAAAGCTTGCGGGATACCCTAATAACTCAAGGTTAGTGGGGCGGTTATTAAAAGTGATGCCCGAGGGCTCAAGCATTCCATGGCATCGGGTGGTTAATAGCCAAGGTAAAATATCGTTTCCAGAAGGTAGCAATAAACACCTTGAGCAACGACAAAAACTACTCAGTGAAGGTGTTACTTTTAATAAGGCTAAAATTAATATGCGCCTGCATCAATGGGACTAATAAACATACAAACTAATTGATAAGTAGTGACAAACACAGCCAACTAGCACAAATACATGCCAAATTGCATGGCTGTAATGGCGGGTTTTAGCGCTATAAAATACAGTGCCTAAACTGTAGGCAATCCCGCCAGCTAGCAGCCACCATAAAGCGCTTAAATCAAGGTTCAAATAAAGTGGGTAAACAAGTGCTAATGCAAACCAACCCATTAACAAATAGGTAGCGAGTGAGACTTTTTTATTCGTGTTTTTGACCAGTAATTTATATGCAACGCCACCAAGCGCTAAAGTCCAAATAAACACCAAAGCAGCAATTGCCCAAGCCCCAGATAACGAAATAACCAAATAAGGCGTATAGGTACCTGCAATAAGCAAGTAAATTGCACAGTGATCACATTTTTTATAAATGGCTCGTATACGCTCTCTGGTACTGGCGTGATATAAGGTCGAGGCTAAAAATAATACCAGTAGGCTTGAGCCGTACACGATGGCACTTACCGTAGCTGACACAACTTTAGATTGTGAAATTAAGTCCCACAGTACATATACCGCAAACAGGACTCCCATGCTGTGAGTAAGCACGTTAAGTTGTTCTTCTTGGCGTGAATAAGGGAGTTGCTCTGTCATATCTATCTACTAAAAATGAGTGAATAAAACAGTTTCAGTGTACAAGTGTGCGCTGAAATTGGCAATGCTTATTTTTTCACTAAATGTTGGTCAAAACATTTAAACCTATTGGTTTTATTAACCAACCCTGAATAAGGTTAAAAAACCAATTAATAATTAAAATATTAAAAATCAATAATTTAAAATTTATTTTCAGGGTGGCACAACCTTTGATTAAGTAATTACGACTAATTACTTAAAGAGACAAGGAATACCACTATGAATAACTCACTTAAATTAACTACTGCTGCGTTACTTGTATTAGGGTCAACTCAAGCAAGTGCTACTGACTTTGAATTAGATATCAGCAACACAATTACACAATCTGTTAAAAGCTATGTTCAACAAGCGAGTAACGAGCTGAAGGAAAGCGTAATGAACAGCATTGAGTTTGATGCTCAAAAGTTACTAGATACTTACATGAGTGAAGATGCAATTGCTTCTAAAGAAGAAGAGTTAAAAGTTGCTCAAGCTCCTAAAGCAACAAACAAGCAGTAAGGAAACAAGACAATGAGTAGTGAAATCAGCTTATTTTTACTTATGGTTGCACCGGTTTTGAGTTTACTCAGTGCATATGCATCAATCGAATTATTTCGTAACGTTGCACAATGGTTCAACTTCTAAGGTACAAAGTAGATATTAAGATTTCATGAAATATTGATCGGCGGATTAAAAGCGCACGTAATTAAAGGCATGTGGTTTTAGAATAGTAGACTTTATGAAGCGTGCGATTTTTCCTTTACCGGTTTTTATTTTACCTGAAGGTTTCACCAAGCTAAGAATTTTTGAGCAGCGTTACTTAACGATGGTCAAAGAAGCTGTACAGGATAACACTGGTTTTGTGCTGTGCACTTACCAACACGATACAGATCTTAACTTGCCCGAAATTGGTTGTTTAGTGCAAATAACCGACTTCAATCAAGATGATAATGGTCAATTATTAATTGATGTTTATGCTGAGCATGCAGTGTCTATGCATAACGCTTTTCAGGATAAGCAGCAACTTCGACATGCTGACATCGAAATAATTACGTCACCTTCATGGTACGTAAGCACGCCAATTAATGACGAAAACACTTTATTGAGTGACACACTTCGTGCTGTATTTGCAAATCAGCCGGATTTAGCAGACCTATATAAAGACCCACAATTCGATAACCTTGCTTGGGTTGTTGCCCGCTGGCTTGAAATTTTGCCTATATCGTTAGTTAAAAAACAACAACTTGCTTATAAATCTAACTTTGAAAACTTGCTAAGTTTCCTCCATACTCTAATCAACAACGAATTTACTGATTAATGTGATCTAACATCAACTTTTTGCCGTATTACTTCTAACGACAATAATTGGATGACATAAAGATGGTAAGTCAACAACTTCAAACAGGTTGTAAACCTAACACAGGTCAATACTCTGCCATGCCAGATACTCCAAGCAAAGAGCTTGCTGATGCTTTATTTGCTGTTGCTGAGCACCGTGATAAACGTGCGTTTGCAATACTTTTCCAATATTTCTCACCAAAAATTAAACGTTTTGGAATAAAGCAGTTCGGTTCTGAAGCACAAGCGATGGAATTAGTTCAAGAAACACTAACCTCAGTTTGGCGTAAAGCACACCTTTACCATAAAGAAAAAGGTGCAGCGACAACGTGGGTATATACAGTAATGCGCAATGCCTCTTTCGATATGCTAAGAAAAATGAAGAGCAGTAAAGAAGAGTGTATTAGTGAAGATATCTGGCCATTGATTGATGAAGCCTTGCCGGGCCAGCACGAATTTAGTGACCACTTAGAAGATAAACAGATTAAACAATACCTTGATAAATTACCGCTTGCGCAACGTGAAGTTGTCCGCGGGGTGTACTTTCAAGATATGTCGCAAGAGCAGCTTGCTGAGCATTTAAATATTCCCGTAGGCACAGTGAAATCTCGTCTTCGCTTAGCCTTGCAAAAGTTACGCAATGAAATGGGAGATCACCATGATTAAGCACCATCCTAGCAACGAATTACTTGCCAAGTTCAGTGAAGGTAATCTACCTGCCACTTTGAGTGTTGCAGTCGCTATTCATGTTGAAATGTGCCCTGTGTGTCAAAAAGAACTCGCTGCGCTTGAAGCAAAAAACGCTGACAATGTATTTACTGAATCAGCTACAGACCTGGATGATATGTTCGATAAAACTCTTTTTGATGCCATCACCGCTGATGAATCAATTGATGAAGTTTACGAGCAAGAACAGGTGTTGGTTGATGTTAAAGATAAAACCTACACTTTGCCTAGAGCACTTACGCGTATTGGCCACAGTAACTTTATGCAAATAGGTAAACTTGCCCGCTCTCGTATTGATTTAGAGGATGGCCCATTACGAGCAAGCCTGCTTCATATTGATGCGGGTGGTGAAATACCTGAGCACACACATACTGGATTTGAGCTCACATTATTATTAGATGGGGAGTTTAGTGATGAAGACGGACACTATGTACCAGGTGACTTTATGATGTTAGATGGTCGTCACAATCACACACCAAAAACGATTGAAGGGTGCTTGTGCTTTACAGTTGTTAGTAGTGCCCTACACTTCAATAAAGGTATTAGTAAATTACTGAACCCAATTGGAAATCTTATCTATTAGTAGAGTTTATATGCAGCAATCGACAATTAAAATTGGTTTAAGCGCCTGCTTAGCAGGCGACAAGGTTCGCTTTGATAGCGGGCACAAAAAATCTAATTTTTGCATGGATGAGTTGGCTAACCATGTTGAATATAAAAAGTTTTGTCCTGAAGTAGCGGTAGGGCTACCAATCCCTCGACCAACTATTCGTCAAGTGCGTGTTGGCGATACTATTAAAGTGTGCCGCCCAGATGGCACTGGTGATGTTGGCCCTAAATTAACTGAATACGGCAAACGAGTGGCAACAGAGCAAACTGCAGAATTAAGCGGCTTTGTATTTTGTGCCAAAAGCCCTAGTTGCGGAATGGAGCGTATTAAAATTTATAACGAAGCGGGTACTGGCAATACTTCAGAAGGTGTGGGTTTTTTTGCAGAGCAAATAATGGCACATAACCCATTGTTACCTTGCGAAGAAAACGGTCGTTTAAATGATATGCACCTTCGCGAAAACTTTGTAATGCGTGTTTATACCTATAAGCACTGGCAAACATTAAGCGAACAACCACTCACAGTACATAGATTGACTCAGTTTCATGCCCAATATAAGTACTTATTGATGGCGCATAACTACGAAGCTTACCGTAGTTTAGGAAACCTACTTGGCACTTTTGATGGCGAAGATATCCAAACTTTAGCTGATGAATACATTTTAGGGTTAATGACAGCCCTTAAAAAACCAGCTTCTCGTAAAAATAACGCCAACACCTTAATGCACTTGCAAGGTTATTTTAAAAAATCGCTTTCTAAGATTGAAAAGCAAGAACTGCGAGATGCCATCGATGAATATCGACAAGGGTTAGTGCCACTTTACGTACCACTTACGCTAATTAAGCATCATTTAAAAGTGCATCCAAACGAGTATCTTGCTAAGCAAGTGTATCTTGACCCCTATCCGAACGAATTAAAACTACGCTACGGAATTTAATGAATACATTATTTTGGTTTAGGCGCGATCTGCGCCTTTTTAATAACGACGCTTTGTATCAGGCAATCGAAAATGGTTGCAGAAATGCGGTATTTTTTATTACTGAAAAGCAATGGCAAAAGCATGATGTGGCTGCTATCCAGCTAGATTTATTAAAGCGTAGGCTTAGCTTCTTGGGGGAGCTTTTAGCTAGCAAAGGTATTGAATTACATATTATTGATGCAGCTGATTACGCCGGTTGTGTTGAAAAATTAGCGTCATTTTGCGAGCTGCATCAAGTAAAAAATGTATACGCTAACAACGAATATGAGCTTAATGAAGTAAACCGAGATAAAGCCTTTTTACAGCACGCTGATAGTAAAGGGATTGCTTTTTACGCATACGATGGCGATGTAATTGCGCCACCGGGAAGCATCAAAAATCAAAGCGGCGAAATGTTTAAAGTATTCACGCCATTTAAAAATGCATGGCTAAAAGTTTATCAAGACACCCACTTTTATTTTGCTGAGCCGCCTAAGATGTTCGAACCCATTGAGTGGCAGCCAAATGAGTTATTAGCCTCAGACGGCAGCTCAGAAAAATGGCCCGTTGATGATGAAACGCTCAGCCAAGTTTGCGCGCGCTTTATTGAAGAGAAGCTAGCAACATATCAAGACCATCGTGATATCCCAAGCATTAAAGGCACCTCAGGTTTAAGCCCTTACTTAGCACTTGGCATTATCAGCGTTCATCAATTATTGGCACTGATCCAACAGCGCCACCCAGATGTACTACGCAGCAGTAAAAGTAACTTATTTTGTTGGGTTAACGAACTGATTTGGCGTGAATTTTATCGTCATCTTATCGCGATTTATCCAAGTCTAAATAAATACAATAACTTTAATGAGAAATACAACGCCGTGAAGTGGCGTGATGATGAAAGCGACTTTAAAGCATGGTGCGAAGGTAAAACAGGCTATCCATTAGTTGATGCTGCAATGAGGCAACTACTGCAAACTGGCTGGATGCATAACCGTTTACGCATGGTGGTCGCGAGCTTTTTAACCAAGCACTTATTAATTGATTGGCGTAAAGGCGAACGCTTTTTTATGCAGCATCTTATAGACGGTGACCTTGCCTCTAACAACGGTGGCTGGCAATGGGCTGCAAGTACGGGGTGTGATGCTCAGCCGTATTTTCGAATTTTTAATCCTATCACCCAAAGCGAGCGATTTGATCCAGATGGTGAATTTATCCGTAAATATTTACCAGAGCTGGAAAAAATTCCTGCTAAGCAAATCCATTTTCCGCATGACTATTTAGCGAAACAGGGTAAGTCGAGCAGTTATTGGCCAGCAATTGTTGATCATAAAGCCGCGCGAGAGCGAGCGCTAAACGCATTTAAGGTGTGACATGGACAAGGCGATCCTTGATAGGTTTATTGATGTTTATCAATCACTCAATAAAGACAATTTACAGTTACTGGATGAAATTTATCACCCAGATATTCAGTTTGCAGATCCCTTGCATGCGGTAAATGGTCTTGGGGAGCTGCGTGACTATTTTAAAAACCTCTATGCCAATGTGCTTTCTTGTGAATTTGCTATCGAAGACAGCTATGTGACTGAAAATATTCAGAGCAAAGACGACATCGCGTTTATTTATTGGACCATGCATTATCGCCATCCAAAGCTCAATAAAGGCCAAGCAATCTCGGTTGCGGGTCATAGCCGTTTAAAATTTGCTGGCGATAAGATAATCAATCATCGCGATTATTTTGACGTAGGTGCTATGCTCTACAGGCATATTCCAGTGCTTGGCTCGGCTGTGAAATACATCGATAAAAGAGCGAGTGCATAATGACAACATTAATTACAGGTGCAACCTCAGGTATTGGCGAGTCATTAGCAACGCTTTATGCAGACAATAATGAACAGGTCATTGCATGTGGCAGGAATACAGAAAAGCTTGCTAAATTGAGCCAGCATCAAAATATAGAGTCTTGCCAGTTTGACGCAACCGACCTTCAAGATATTCGTTCGAGCACAGTGGCTTATACACAATTTGACCGGGTTATTCTAAATGCTGGCAATTGTGAATACATTGATGATGCTCGCAATTTTGACAGCAGTTTGTTTGAGCGGGTGATCACGACCAACTTGCTCAGTATGGGCTATTGCCTGGAGGCGTTATTACCAAAAATAAAGCCCGGTGGTCAGCTGGTGATCGTAAGCTCTAGTGTGACTTATTTACCCTTACCACGCAGCCAAGCATATGGTGCGTCTAAAGCCGGTGTAAGTTATTTAGCTAATAGCTTAGCGGTTGATTTAAAAGATATCGATGTCACTTTAGTTCACCCAGGTTTTGTTAAAACGCCGCTTACAGACAAAAATGACTTTCCAATGCCTATGGCTGTGAGTGCAGAAAAAGCGGCAAATTATATTTATAAAGGGGTCGCGAAAAGGCGCAAAGAAGTGCACTTTCCGCACCGTTTTACCTTCATTTTAAAATTTTTAAGAATGCTTCCTACGCCACTTTGGCTGAAGCTTGCAAAAGGATTATCACGTTGAAAAAAGTGGCTGTTATTGGATCTGGCATAGCGGGTTTAAGCTGTGCGCACCTATTGCATAAGCACTACGATGTAACCGTATTTGAGAAAAACGACTACATAGGTGGCCATACTGCAACCATAGACGTAAAAGTTGATGGCGTTGAGTACGCTGTTGATACAGGCTTTATTGTCTTTAACGACCGAACTTACCCATATTTTGAAAAACTACTTAAGCGCTTGGGCGTTGAGCGTCAGAGAACCCAAATGAGCTTTAGTGTGCATAACGAACAAACCGGCTTTGAATATAACGGCCATACTTTTTGGAGTTTGTTCGCACAAAAGCGCAATATCTTTCGCCCTAAATTCTGGAAACTTTTAAAAGACATTGTTCGCTTTAATGATGTCTGTAAATCATTGCATGCTGAACAAAATTACAAGGAAAATCAAACCCTAGGTGAGTTTTTAGACGAGCATGATTTTAACGAGTTCTTCCGTTTTCATTATATCTTGCCGATGGGCGCTGCTATTTGGTCAACAAGCATTAAAGAAATGGCGCAGGTTGGCGTAGAGTTTTTTGTTAAGTTCTTTTATAACCACGGTTTGTTGGATATCACTAATCGCCCGCAGTGGTATGTTATTCCGGGTGGCTCTCGCGAATACATTAAACCTATGATCCAAGGTTTTGCTGATAAAATTCGTTTAAATAGTAATATCAGCTCGGTATCTCGAAAAGATGACAATGTGCATGTTCATTTTGATGATGGCCACAGTGAATCATTCGATAAAGTTGTGTTTGCTTGCCACTCAGATCAAGCATTAAAACTGTTATTAGATCCGACTGAAGACGAAAAAAGTGTTCTATCAGCGATACCTTATACGGCTAACTCAGTGGTACTACACACTGATACTACACTGCTACCAAAACGCAAAGCCGCATGGGCGAGCTGGAATTATCTGTTAAATAACAACATAGACAAAGCTGCTGTTGTGACTTATCAGATGAATATTTTGCAAGGCATTAAGAGCGACACGCAATTTTGTGTCACGCTTAACCACCTTGATGGCATTAAAAAAGATAAAATTTTACGCGAGTTTACCTATCATCATCCGGTATTTAATAAACAGTCGATTGCCGCTCAGCAGCAAAAGTCTCTTATTGACGGTAAAAATAATAGCTATTTTTGCGGTGCGTACTGGTACAACGGCTTCCACGAAGACGGTGTAAGAAGTGCTGTAAATGTGGCAAAGCAACTCGGAGTCGAGTTTGAATAGCGCCATATATGTAGGTGATGTTCGCCACAGGCGCTTTGCCGTCAAAGAGCATCACTTTAAGTACCCGCTTTATATGATGTGGGTTGATTTAGCTAAGCCTGATGAACTTAATGGTGTTCATCCTTGGCTTGGCTTAAGTGGCTTTAAGGCGCTCAAATTTAATCAGAGCGACTATTTTAATTATCAAACCGATATGCAGCTGCCACTCAAACAGCGTGCACTTAATAAAATTAAAGAGCTTGGCATTGACGATGAATTTGCCCATGTTTTTATGCTCGGACAGGTGCGCTGCTTAGGAATTTATTTTAGCCCGGTTAATTTTTTCTTCTTTCAAACTAGTTATGGCGAGTTCACTCACATGCTTGCTGAAGTCAGCAATACGCCTTGGAATGAGCGTCATTATTATGTCGTACCCCTTGAAAAAAAAGTGAACTTTAAAAAGGTTTTCTCCGTATCACCTTTCATGAACTTAGATATGAACTATCATTGGCATATTAGAATGAATTCTGATAACACCATGATTCATATTGAAAATAAAAAAGACGACACTCTTTTGTTTGATGCAACCCTGCGTTTGCAAAAGCACCCTCTCACGAAAGAGCAGGTTAGTGCCGTGCTTAAACAGTTTCCGGCTATGACGTTAAGTATTTTTAAAGGTATTTACCTTCATGCTTTGAAGTTGTTTTGCAAACGTGTGCCATTTATTGGCCACTCGGGCAAACAAGAGAATTCAACTAGGTGATGTGATGGAAAAAGTATCAAATTTAACGCAAGCCCAAACGACCGGCTGGATGACAAAGCTTTATAAAAAACTGGTAATAGGTGCATTCAATAGTATCAATGTCGGTTGCATTACCCTAAAAGAGGGTAATCAAAAGGAGCAATTCGGTGACATTACAAGTGATTTACACGCAACGGTCACGGTAAATGATGCTGCTATGTATAAGTCATTTGCTTTGTCTGGCAGTGTGGGGGCCGGCGAGGCGTATATTCTCGGCTATTGGGATTGTGACAACCTCACTAAACTTATTGAAATATTTGCCCTTAATCAAGAACAGCTAGATGCATTCGAGAAAAAATTCGCCTTCTTAAGCGGCATTGCGCACCGAGTTAATCACATTAAAAATAAAAACTCAGCAAGCGGTTCAAAAAAGAACATTGCGGCGCACTATGATTTAGGCAACGATTTATACAGTGCATTTTTAAGTGACGAAATGTTGTATTCATGCGCTGTTTACCCGTCAAAACAAGCTAGCCTTGAACAGGCCCAAGAGCACAAACTAGCATTGATTTGTGAGCAGGTTGATTTACAACCAGGTGATTCGGTGATTGAGATTGGCACAGGGTGGGGCGCCTTTGCGATTTATGCCGCAACGCATTTTGATTGCCATGTAACGACGACCACCATTTCTGACGAGCAACATGCTTATGTGGAACAAAAGGTCAAAGAGCTTAACCTTGAGCATAAAATCACGTTATTAAAGCAGGATTATCGTCTTTTAGAAGGCAAGTACGATAAGCTTGTATCAATCGAAATGATTGAAGCTGTTGGGCATGAGTATTTGCCTGGCTTTTTTGCAAAATGTCAGTCTTTACTAAAAGACAGTGGTGCAATGCTTATTCAAGCAATCACCATAGCTGATCAGCGTTACAGCCACTACCTTAAAAATTCCGATTTCATCCAGCAGTACATTTTCCCGGGTGGCTGTTTGCCTTGTTTAGACGAAATGAATAAGCAAATAAAGCAGCAAACAGACATGGTTGTGCATAGTGTAAAAGATATTGGTGTTCACTATGCAAGAACACTGGCTGATTGGCGCGAGCGCTTTGTCGCTAGCTGGCCTGAAATAGATAAAGTCAAATTTGACCAGCGATTCTATCGTTTATGGTTATTTTATTTAGCTTACTGTGAAGGTGCGTTTAGAACCCGTGCTATCAGTACTGTGCATTTAGTTGCCCGTAAACCTCGTTTTGGTCATTCAGGCGATGATATCGCGCTCGATTATTAATTTTGCTTTGTTTCAAGGAGTCTGGTTTATGGCCTTACTCCTTGAGCATAACTCTCTGATACCCGCTTTAGCTGTTGTCGCTTTGATGATTTATCTATCAAAGCAACGCCAGCAAGATAGTTGGCTACTCTTATGTGGCTTGCCTCTCGCACTGGGCTATGAATGGCTTGCCAGCAGCTTAAATTTACTTGCCTTTAAAGTAAGCCCTTTTCCTTTATGGCTTGCTGTACTTTGGGCTGCACTGCTTTTAACCATTAATACTTCGATGCAATTCCTACAAAAGCTGCCTTGGTATATTGCATGGGGTGTTTGTGTGTTATTTGCTCCTGCTAGTTACTACGCTGGAATGCGCTTTGAAGTACTTAATACTGAGCTTGTTCTTTGGCAGTTTTGGCTTGTGTATGGCTTAGGTTGGGCAAGTATGTTTATGGCTATTATCGCTATTAATAAGCGATTTTTAACGGCTAAATGATCAGTTTTAGGTGGTTTTTCGTAGTGTTTGATAACACAACTTTAAGGATTATTTGATGAAACAGTCACTTAATTTAAGTTTATTTGCTGCGTTATTGTTCTCTGCGGGCGTGTATGCAAATGGCTTTAAAACGGTTGGCCAAGCGAAAATGGAGTATTTGTTTTGGGATGTTTATAACGCTAAATTAGAGACCCCATCGGGTTCGTATCAGTTTGGCCAACACCCCAGCAAACTTACACTTACTTATTTGCGGGATTTCGATGCGAAAGACATCGTCAAAGCAACCAACGAGCAATGGCAACATTTAAAGCTCAATGACATGGTAGGTACTTACGATAACCAATTATTAGCCCTTTGGCCTGATATCAAAAAAAACGATTCGTTGTCGTTTCAAACCAACGAGCAAGGGATCGGTACTTTTTACTTTAATGATAAAGAGCTAGGTCAGATCGATGATAATAGATTCGCTGACAACTTCTTAGCAATTTGGCTAAGCGCCGACACGTCTGAACCATCACTTCGTAAACAGCTTATTGGAGGGAAACATGATTAAGCCTAAAGCACTCTTTATTTTTGCTGTGGTACTGTTAATTACCAGCTGCTCTGCGCCAGATGTTGATTATTATCAAGGAACAGAGCCTAAGTTTGACTTTAAGCAGTTTTTTAGTGGTGAGCTCAAAGCCTACGGCGTTGTGCAAGACCACAAGGGCGAGTTAACTCGTAAGCTGGTAGTTGACATGCAAGCATCTTGGAACGGCAATCAGGGAGTGATTGACGAGCAATTTGTTTATGATGATGGCCAAACGCAAACGCGTGTTTGGTACATTACCATTAATGATGATGGCAGTATCACAGGGACAGCATCAGATGTGATTGGCGAAGCAAAGGGTGAGAGCAATGGAAGCGTGTTCCATTGGACATATTCTGTCGAGCTTCCATATGATGGTAGTACTTTAGTGGTAAATTTCGATGATTGGATGTACTTGGTAACACAATCACGCTTGATAAACCGTACCGCTATTGATAAGTTTGGCTTTGAGGTCGGGGAAGTTACCTTGGTTATCGAGAAAATTGAATGATGGTTTAGCTATCATAAAACTTTGTGATGGAAGTTAAATTAAGTCTTTATTAATACTGATGTCACTAACCTTGTGATTGATAGTTAAATAGTAGTCATTTTTGAATAAATTACGTAAAAATAGCAATTTGCTGTTGCTAACTTCTCAAAAATGCATAAAGATAGGTTTTGCGAAGGCAAAATAATAACGAATAGGAATCTAACAATGAATAAAGCTCAATTAGTTGAAAAAATTGCTACTGATGCAGAAATCTCAAAAGCGGCAGCAACTCGTGCACTAGATGCATTCACTGGCGCAGTTACTAGCTCTCTTAAAGAAGGTAACTCAGTAGCATTAGTTGGTTTCGGTACTTTCTCAGTAAAAGAGCGCGCAGCGCGTACTGGCCGTAACCCACAAACTGGTGCAGAAATCCAAATCGCAGCAGCAACTATCCCAAGCTTTAAAGCGGGTAAAGGTCTTAAAGACCAAGTTAATCCTTAATAGGGTAACTTACTAATTATTGAAAAAAGGGCTTATAGCCCTTTTTTTTGTATCTGGAGTTTTGTCGCGCTAGCGAAAAAGGCTTATGCCTTTAACGCTTTATCACCACGACCAATACCAACCGCACCTGAACGTACAACTTCAATAATGTCTGATTCATGACGCAGGGTATCAAGGAAAGATTCAATTTTTTCTGTGCTCGCTACAAGTTGCAGTGTGTAACTGTGGCGACCCATATCTAAAATAGCACCTTGGAACACATCAGCAACACGCGTTACCGCTGCACGAGTGGTTTCATCTTGGGCAAAAACTTTCACCAATAATAGCTCACGCTCGATGTGCGCCATTTCGGTTAAGTCAATAATCTTTAGAACATCTACCAGTTTGTTAACTTGCTTAGTAATTTGCTCAACGATGCGATCATCACCCATGGTTGTAATGGTAATACGCGAAAGAGAATGATCGTCAGTCGTGCCAACAGTCAAGCTATCGATGTTGTAAGCGCGCTGTGAAAATAAGCCTACAATGCGCGATAACGAGCCAGGTTCGTTTTCTAATAAGATTGATAAAATACGGCGCATTATGCTTTTACTCCTTTACGTAACCACATATCATCGACTGCCCCTAGCTTGATTTGCATAGGGTAAACATGTTCTTTTTCATCTACACAGATGTCTAAAAATACCAGTCTGTCGTTAATAGACATGGCTTTTTCAATAGCAGGCTGTAATTCATCAATATGATCAACACGAATACCCACGTGGCCATAGCTTTCTACTAATTTTACAAAATCAGGAAGTGATTCCATGTAAGAAGATGAGTGACGACCTGAATACATCATATCTTGCCATTGACGTACCATGCCCAGTGAGCGGTTATTCAATGACACAACTTTTACTGCTAAATTATATTGTAAACATGTTGATAGTTCTTGAATGTTCATTTGGATTGAACCATCACCCGTCACACAGATAGACTCTTTGTCAGGGAAGGCAAGCTTAACGCCCATTGCCGCAGGTAAACCAAAGCCCATGGTGCCTAAGCCACCAGAATTAATCCATTGGCGAGGGTGTTTAAACGGATAATACTGAGCTGCAAACATTTGATGCTGACCTACATCAGAGCTAATGTAAGCATCTCCATTGGTTGCTTTGTAAATTGCCTCGATAACGGCTTGTGGTTTGATTTTATCGCCATCAGTGCTGTAGCTTAGGCATTTTTGTTCACGCCAGCTAATAATTTGACGCCACCAGTCTTCTTGTGCAGAACGATCAATTGAAATAGGGCTCTTATCAATCGCCGTTTGTAACTGCTCAAGCACTGTTTGCAAGCAGCCAACAACCGGGATGTGCGCTTTAATTGTTTTAGAAATAGAGGTTGGGTCAACATCAACATGAACGATAGTGGCATTAGGGCAGAACTTTTTAACGTTATTTGTTACCCGATCATCGAATCGAGCGCCTAAAGCTAAAATAACATCAGCATTTGCCATGGCTTTATTTGCCTCAAGGCTACCATGCATACCTAACATACCAATAAAGTTAGGGTGAGTACCGCTGATACCACCTAGGCCCATTAAGGTGTTAGTGATTGGCGCATTTAATGATTCAACCAAGTGAGTTAGTTGCTCAGAGGTATTTGATAGAATAATGCCGCCACCTGAGTAAATAACCAACTTTTTAGCTTCTAAAATAGCGTTCACTGCTTTACGAATTTGTTTTGAGTGACCTTTAGTATTCGGGTTATAAGTTCGAAGCTCAGTGGTTTTTGGAAATTCGAATGGGAACTTTAGCTCAGGATTAAGCATATCTTTTGGTAATTCAACCACAACCGGACCAGGGCGGCCTGTGCTGGCTAAGTAGAAAGCTTTTGCTAAGATGGCAGGGATCTCTTTTGCACTTCGACAGTTATAGCTGTGTTTTACGATAGGGCGAGAACAACCAACAATATCAGTTTCTTGGAATGCATCATCACCAATTAAACCAGTAGGAACTTGGCCAGATAACACCACCATTGGAATAGAATCCATATAAGCAGTCGCGATACCAGTAATACAGTTTGTAGCCCCTGGGCCTGAAGTTGCAAGCACCACACCGACGTCACCGGTAGCACGGGCATAACCATCAGCCATATGTGTTGCGGCTTGTTCGTGACGTACTAGGATATGTTCAATATCTTCTTGTTGAAATAACGCGTCGTATAAATCAAGAACTGACCCACCTGGGTAGCCAAAAATATATTTAACATTCAATTCTTTAAGTGCCCGAACAACTAGTTCGGATCCATTATATTCAGTTGTACTCATCCTCATTCCTCTGTGTGTGCAAGCATAAATGCATAAAAAAACCCCCGCATATGGCGGGGGTTTTTTAAAAAGCGTGCTTTCACCTTTTAATAGCCTCCCGCTGGGCTTGTAACTAAGACCAGTACGAGAACGTTGACGACTAAAAGGTGACGGCGAATATTCATTATTTTTTAATTTTCTTCTAAAAAATGCACAGCCGACTAGATGGCTGCTGTTTAAAAAATGTTAGTAGTATTTTTAAGCGTTTTGGAAACTGATGTCAACCGCAAATGTGGCTTTTTGCATTAATTTTTCTGTATTTTTGTTTTTTGATATTTTTGTTGCACCGACATGCTTAATCGTCATTATTTGGGGTGTAACTATGCATTGAATTGTTCGTGTGGCAAATTGATAACTATACCAATAGATAATACATTTACGTTACTGCGTTGCATAACTTAGCTACTATCAGAATCGGATTCTTTTTATAATTAGACACCCAACTTAACACCTCGCTACAATAAGGTTTGGTTAATTTTTGAAAAGACAGCCAACTTAAATATTTAACCAGAAACCCATCTTATTTTTAATAAGAATCAGCTAAAGATAGATGTGAATTATTGAAAACAAGTTGAATTGCTATAAAAATAGTGATTTTTCATCGTCATTAATTAAATTACAGTCTTATGTGCTGAGTTATTTTTTAGTTTTACACACTGGAAAATGCTAGTTGCAAAAGTCGTTATACCTCTAGAATTAAAGGGTTGGATTTGTAAAATTGACTTCTAGTGTCGAATCCGTAACTAAGTAAATAAGGCTAAGCTATTAGCTATAGAGCTTCTTCGTTTTCGCTTCATGTGATTAGTATAAGCTGTGATTGCTTGTTCTTTACCTGCAGTATTTTTAAATGAGCGGGTAAAAGAAGTGGTGAGTGTAAGCCAGTTTTCTGTACAAATGTTTAATCTTTCAAGTATTGGTAATGCTTCTTCTGGGATTTTCCCAGGCTTATCTTTTCGTATTGAGCGGCCAGTCCAATCTACAAGTTGCAGATATGTCTTGAGCTCAAATGGTAGTCCCTTAGGCATATGTTTACGAGGCTTACCTGCAAAGCGCATAAGCGATTTTGGTTGCTTATTATTTTGAGCTGCATAAATTCTAGATTTAATACTGGTGTAGTCAGATTCTTCTGGTAAATCGGCCGCTTTTGCTCTTACAGGGTTCAAATCAACATATGCAAGGCAAGCGGCAAGTGCTGCTTCATCAAGTAAAGCTTGTGATTTAAAGCGACCTTCCCAAAATCGTCCTTTGCACTCATCTTCTTGATTCGCTTTTCGTGCAATATTCTCATTAAGAACTCGCATAAACCAACTAATGCTGCTGAGCCGTTCTCGATATAAATTTACTCTGGCATTAACTGCAGCGAGCTCAGCTTGTGTTAGCAATTCGCCATTTAAGAATCGTTGGCAAAGGAATGTACTTTTGAATAACTTGTGCCATCTAATAAGAATCGCTCTATTATTCAGGCGCTTTGTTTTTGCTATATCGATGTGAAGGACCAAGTGCGTGTGATTACTCATAACCGCGTAGGCACAAATATCAATACAAAATATCCTGCCAAGTTGAAATAGTTTCTTTTCAACCCAATCGCGCCGGTGTTCATACGAACGACCTGTTAGTGGGTCTTGCCCGCACAAATAAGCGCGACGAACGCAGCGTGAAATACAATGATAGTAAGGCGTGTTTGAAACGCTAATTAAGTTTCTACGTGGGGTTGCCATGCTCTTCTCCTCCTTGAGTTGAACAATACAAGTTTAGCCATAATTTTGAGAAGTGAGAAATTTTAAGTTGGGTGTCTAGTTTTATTTAGCCATAATTTTGAGAAGTGAGAAATTTTAAGTTGGGTGTCTAGTTTTATGTTGAGGTTTTACTAAAAAGATAAAAGTGGATGTCCAATTAAGTATTCAATTTAGTAGAGGGAATAAAAAAGCCAGTCTTAGACTGGCTTTTGGAAAGAGGTGTTTAAGGGTTATTAGCTTGTCATAAGCCTTAAACAAGAGTTCTCTTATAGGCGCTCAATTACAGCTTGAGTGAAGTCTGTAGTACCGTGGCTGCCGCCTAGGTCGCGAGTTGTACGGTCGCCTGATTTGATAACATCAGCAACTGCGCTGCGAATGCGCTCTGCAGTGTCGCCCATACCTAGGTGCTCTAGCATTTGGATAGATGCTAAGATCACTGACGTTGGGTTTGCAAGGTTTTTACCAGCGATGTCTGGTGCGCTACCGTGTACAGCTTCGAAGATTGCTGCATCTTCACTGATGTTTGCGCCAGGAGCCATACCTAAACCACCAACAAGACCAGCACATAGGTCAGATAGGATGTCACCGAATAAGTTTGTAGTAACAATTACATCAAACTCATCAGGAGTCATAACTAGTTTCATACAAGTTGCATCAACAATCATTTCTGTTGATTCGATTTGTGGGTAACGCTCAGCTACTTCACGTGCAACTTTTAAGAATAAACCAGATGTAGATTTAAGGATGTTAGCTTTGTGTACAGCAGTCACTTTTTTACGGCCTTCACGTACCGCTAGTTCGTATGCAAAAGTAACGATTTTTTCTGCACCTTCACGGGTGATTTTTGACATTGCTTCTGCTTCGTTACCATCTTCAGAAACCACTTGGCCAAGACCTGAGTACATACCTTGAGTGTTTTCACGAATAGTGATGATGTCGATGTCGTCGTAACGAGCTTGTGTACCTGCGAATGATTTAACAGGACGAACGTTAGCGTAAAGGCCAAACTTTTTACGTAAAGTTACGTTGATTGAAGTGAAACCTTCACCAACTGGCGTCGTTAATGGACCTTTTAAAGTGATCTTGTTACGCGCGATTGTGTCGATTGTTTCTTGCGGAAGTAACTCACCAGTTTTTTCTAGGGCAGCAAGGCCAGCATCAACGAATTCATAATCAAAATCGCAACCTGCAGCTTTAAGGATCTCAAGTGCTGAATCAATAATGCTAGGACCAATGCCGTCGCCTTTGATCACTGTGATGGTTTGTTTAGCCATTTACTTTTCCTATTTATGAGTAGATAAACACGTAAACTTATCGCGAAATAGCATGCGATTTACTTGTTAGAGGGTTTACGTGGATGTGTTTGAAAATTTAAGCGGCTTTTATAGCAATTTATTCAGCTTTTTGCCAGTTTATCCTGTGAATACTGACTATAAACAGACTAAAGTTCATATTTATTTAACGTTTTCGCACTTTTTAACAACACAATCTAAAAATTGTCTGCAAATTCACAGTTTTTCAGATATGCATAAAAATCTGCTTTTGATTGCCATCCAGCAGCCGATAAGCTGTCGAAAATAATCTGTTCTTGCCAACTACTAAATAGTGCTTTGGGCTGAAAAACATAATAAGTAAATAGCTTAATCGCGACCCAATGTTTTTCATTGATATCGAGTGTTTGCTTTTTATGTTGCTCACTACCAAGTAAATGCTGTGTCCAACTGTTATCGCCAATCAGTTGATTTAAATACGCCGTTAGTGGCTCTTGATTTAAGTGACTAACCCCAAACAAACAGGCAAGCGGTGGACTTATTGCCTGTTCTTCGGCCTGCTCAAATACAGTTTTACGAGAAATTCTGGTTGCTTGATGTTCGCAAAGATAAAGAACGTAGGCATATAAGGGCAAAGTAACTTGCTCAAATTGAATAGAATCGTTGTGCTTAAATAACGCCTGAATAATGCGCACCATATTCTCAAGGCGCTTAGATATATGCTGAAAAAGCGGGTGAGAGGTGGTTGCAACCAAGCGTTGAAATAATACTTTTTGTATAATCGCAGGGGCGTTATCGTATCCGACCATAGATAAACAATGGCGCAAGTCTTTAGCTCTTTGCTGCTCTTTATTATAGGGTTTAGAGGCAACGGTAAGCTGGGTAATCAATTCAGGGTAGGGGCTTAAAAGTTTGTTTAAGCCACGAAAGCTATATTCTTGCGATACTTTTAACGTGCTAATTAACTCTAAATAGTGCTGCCTACGCTGCTGATTTATTGGCTGTGGCTCAGAAAAGTTAATGTTTTCACTAAACCAAACTGTGTACAGCAAACGAGAGTCTTTACAATGTCTTTGTTTGTCAAAAATAGTTAAGCTTGCTTTAAAGCGGTGCCAACGAATTTTTTCAGGGCGGCTGGCATCAACCAATATATGGCGGCCATGTTCATCTGTGGCTAAATAAATAAGTACTTGTTCGGCGTACTTTACTTCACTGGCCGGAATGTAAGGGCCAATATGCGCAATCAGTGCTTTTATAGCATTTTGGGCAAATTCATTAGGGGTGCGTAAATAAATATCAGCTAAGGCTTTGTGCACACTAATGTGACCACCCGACTCGCGGTAAGTCGTATTCATGGCAATAATATTAGCCAAAGCAACTAAGGTTGTTGCGCCATCGTAAATCATAATTTTTGGCGCGCTTAATAGGGCTTGTTTATATTTATTTAAACGCGCTAATAAATGCTGAATAGAAAGCGTATGTGGGCCTGAATCTTTTAGTAATTTTGCTGCTAATTGATGACGGCACTGCCAAAGCTTTTTATCTTGAGCCGTCAGGGTCTGTCCTGCCGCTAACTTATTACTTTGTGATTGCACGCAGAGGTAATTGGCTAAACAGCAGCTAATAATTTGTTCGCTAATGGCTTGGTTGTAGTTAAGGCTGCGGCACAAAATGCAGGCTACAACACATTGGTTTACAACTAAGTTTGTGGTGTAACCATGGTTCGGTACATACAAGCTTAGTTGTGCTTGCATCCCTTTTGGGCAAGCTTGGTATATTAGGTAATAACGCTCAGCTAGGTTACTTAATAAAGGGAAAATTTGTGACCATTTTTGCTTTTTATGATAAAGCTTAAGTAGCTGGTGTGTACTATCAAATAAGCGTGCCAATTCCCGTGGCGTCACGTTTTCCATCATAAGCGGTTAGGTTTCTTGTTGATAGCTTTCATAGGCACTTGGCCCCCATAATACCAGCTGACCATTTTTAAATAGTAGGCCTGTGCACTCATCGATGGTGGTTATGCCATCAGATTTAACATGCTGAGTGCGGTAAAAAATAATCTGCCAAACATTGTCTTCGACTCGTTTAGCATAGGTTAGATCGGGGCTACCTAAATAATCAAGCACCGCATTAAGGTTTTCGGGCTTATCAATCGATAGTTTTGCGATATAGCGTTTATTAAAAGCTTCACGGTCTTGCCAGATCATGGCTTGCGGATCATCTTTGTAAAAAGTGATCACTAGGGTTGCTATCAGTGCATAAACACCTAACCCAAGTACCAGATATTGGAAAACCTTTTTAAACATGTGTAACTCTATAAAACTAACGCGAATTTTCAGTATACGCTTAGTTGGCAAACTGTGCTACGAGATTGCGACTAATTGAGCCTTAACTGCTTTAAACTAAAGCCTAAGTTAATATCGGTACGCAGCATAACAAGGTTTTTTGATATTACGAACATGTCCATTTCTGAACTCAGCTTACGTTTAAGAGTCGGGTTTAGCTCATCATCGTTCATGGCCGCTTCTATAGACTCATAATCGTTGATTAATTGCTGCGCCGACTTATTACCTATCCCTTTAACGCCCGGAATATCATTGGTTTTATCACCTGCTAATGCCCAAAAATCAGCAAGTCGATGCTTTGGTACATCGAAGCGCTGCTTGATATCTTCAAGCTCAATATACTGTTTTTTGAAGTAATCAAATATTGCAATTTGCTCAGATAAAAACGGCAAAAACCCTTTATCGGTAGAAACGATAGTAGAATGCACATTATTAGTTGCGGCCTTGTAAGCAAGAGTAGCAATTATATCGTCGGCTTCATCATTATCAGGTGAAAACACCACAATGCCAGTGTCTTCAATTGCTTGTTTAAAGCGTGATAAGTTTTGCTTGAGGGTGTCAGGCATTGGTGAACGAGTGCTTTTGTAGGCCTCAAAGTAGTGATAACGCCAACTTCTTTCACCATCAAACACGGCAATCGCGTGAGTCGCATTCGTTTGCTGGCGTAACTTTTTGCAAGCATGTGCCACTCGGGCACAGCTTGCTTTTATCATATGCTCTTCACTGTGATGACTCTGATTACTATCAACAGCATAGATGCGCCTAATAAGATTTAGCGCATCTATTAAAAGTAATTGGGTTGTCACATAGGCTCCTGTTAAGCTTTGATCTCATAGCAAGGAATATACTTACTGCCAGGCAATTTCATTCGGCCTTGCTCAACAAATGCTGCCAGTAGTTTGTCCATATCAGCCATAAGCGCAGGTTCACCACTTAGCACAAATCGACCATGTTGTTTGATGGCTTGTAAGCCTTCGTCTTTAACATTACCAGCTACAATGCCTGAAAACGCACGGCGTAAATTAGCTGCGAGTTGCTGAGTTGGTTGATCTAAATGTAAATCTAAGCTCGACATATTAGCATGAGTTGGTGCAAACGGCTGTTGGAAATCATGATCGATTTTTAGTGTCCAATTAAAGTAGTAGGCATCACCTTGGCTCTTGCGGTATTCGCGCACTTCAACCATCTTCGCTTTAAGAGTTTTACCAACGCGCTCTGGATCATCGATGATCACTTCAAACTTATCTAGCGCCGCTTTACCAAGCGTTTTCTCAACGAATTTACACAGCTCAATAAAATAGTTTTCACTTTCTTTAGGGCCAGTAAGGATCACTGGTAAACATTGTTTTTCGTTATCTGGGTGTAGCAAAATACCTAAGAGGTATAACAGCTCTTCTGCGGTACCCGCCCCACCTGGGAAGATAATAATGCCATGGGCTGTACGAATAAAAGCCTCTAAACGCTTTTCGATATCAGGCAAAATCACCAGCTCGTTTACTATTGGGTTTGGTGGCTCAGCGGCTATAATGCTTGGTTCGGTTAAACCTAAGTAACGGTTATTAGTAATACGTTGCTTGGCATGGCCAATAGTGGCACCTTTCATTGGGCCTTTCATTGCACCAGGGCCACAGCCGGTACAAATGTTTAAGCCACGAAGGCCAAGCTCATAGCCAACTTGTTTGGTATATTTGTATTCCACTTCGTTAATAGAGTGGCCGCCCCAACAAACTATCATGCTTGGGTCACTATTTACTCTCAATGCGCCTGCGTTTCGCAGCATATCGAATACCATATGAGTAATGGCTTTTTGTTCTGTTAAATCTTTTTCGTACTTTTGACAAATAAACAGAATATCGCGAATAACCGAGAAGATATGTTCATGAATACCGGTAATAATTTCGCCGTCAACAAAGGCGGATTCGGGTGGATTTTCAAGTTCGATCTTAATCCCGCGTTCGCGGCTTAATAAGCGAATATCAAAGTCTTCGTATTTATTGTAAATTTCTAAGCTTGAATCGGTGTGGCTGCCCACATTGAGAACCGCGAGCACACAGTTCCTAAATAATTTATAGCGCCCGCTGGTGGATGATTGTTCGAGTAGATCAACTTCTAGTTGCGATAGTAAATCCAGTACACCTGTAGGATTCAGTTGTTTTAACATAAGCACTCTCCCGGCTCGTCTATGAGCCTTTATCATTGTGTGTCAAAGACCTCACATACTAGATGAGGCCTTTATTTGCTAATGCAAACTTTATTTCGTCCCTCGTTCTTAGCTTTGTATAGTGCTTCATCTGCACGGTCAAAGGCAATCAGCGGGGTATCACCTTTTTTCAACTGGGTTGCACCAAGAGAAATGGTGATTTCTACTTGTTTATTTTTAAATTTAAACGGAATGCCTTGAATTGTTTTGCGCAGTTTTTCAAGTGGCACAGCGGCATTTTCAATCGACATTCCACTCATTAATAACACAAACTCTTCGCCGCCGTAACGGGCAATAAAGTCTGATTTACGAATTGATTTTTGTAATGCTTTAGCAATTACTTGCAGTGTTTTATCACCAGCACTGTGGCCATATTGATCATTGATTGATTTAAAGTGGTCTACATCAATCACTACAAAGGTGATATCTGATTCTTGCACATTAAATAAGTTAAATTCATGGTTAAAGCGTTCATCAAATGCAGCACGGTTTGGCAACTTAGTTAGGCCATCGAGTAAGCTTTTAAAGCGCTGCTCATTTAGGCGCTGCTTATAGGTAGAAAGCTTGGTTTCTAAATGACTAATGCGGCTATTAATATCGTTAAAGCTAGCTAGTAAGTTTTCGCGTTCGGTTTGTTCTAGCTTTTCTTTCGCAATTAAATCATCACTTAATGATTTTAATTCTTCTTCTACAAGCTCTTTAAGCGAAGAAATAGACGTCGCTTGCTGTGTTTGCGTATGCAGATTTTTAATTTTGCTTTCGATTTGCTTGTTAAGCGTGTCGTATTCAGCGCTCAGAGATTCTGAATGCTTGCTGGTAGAAACAATGGAATGATGTAAATCTTCGATTGTTTGATTTAATGAGATCAAAAAGCTTTGCGCTGATTGGCGCTCTTTGCTCATATTGCGCGTAACGATGCTGATAATATTCAGTGCAGAATCAAGCAGATCGTCAACACTATCATTGTGGGTTATTTTACTTTTGATAGTCTTAATTTGCTCGGCACTTTCATCTTCGAGCACTAAGTCATTGGCAAGAGAAAGCAGCTGTGTGGCAAGCTCTGGTCTTATTTGCGCCTCAGCTGTATTTGTTGTTGCAAGCTTGGCTTGTAAGGCTTGATGATAAATTAAAATCAGCTTCGAAAGTAGTGGCACAAAGTCATGATTAGACTGAATATTATTTAATTCGTGATCGAGTAAGTAACGTAGCGAACGACGTGCATCATCAGGCAAGCCTCGTACTTTTTGCAGCTGCTTGCCTGCGTCAGTGACGCTTTCATTTAGCTCACGTTGCAGTGTCATTTGCTTAGTTTCTTGTTGTTTTAACAGGCCAAGCACATCATCGATAAAGGGGGTGAGTAATTCGAATTTAACCCCTTTTTTAAGGGCATTTCTAAATTTTGCTAAACGATTGTCTAGTTCAATGTCTAGTCCTTTACAGCTTAGCGATAGTTTCGCTGCAAACTGAGAAAGAACTTCAACTTGATGTTTGCGCGCATCTTCGACCACTGTTCGAGCGTCGATCGCTTGCTTTAACTTTTTATTAAGAACATCATGCTGTTGCTGCACCTAGTAATACCGCCATCAAAATTCAAATTTCTATTAGCTAAGTTTACAACAAATTAATACGAAATGTAGGTTCCAAGTCAAAAACTTAGCTATTTTGTCTATCAAACTTGTTGCAATGGCTGTTTATCGGTTTTTAATTCACATTTTTTCTCGCAATTGTTAGGCTGTTTCGCAATTTTGATAGTAATAAAAAGAGTTGTTATGAAAAAGTTTTTGGCAATGTCTATTTTGGCGGCCTGTTCTAGCAGTGCGTTTGCAGATGTGAACTACTCACTGTCTATCACTCAGCCTGAGCACCATTTAGGTAATGTAAGTGTTGAGTTTCCGCAAACAGCACAAGCACATTTAGATATTAAACTTCCAGCTTGGCGTACTGGCCGTTACGAAATTTTAAATCTTGCCAATGGCGTGCGCTTTTTCGAAGCAAAAGATGATGATGGTAAGGCTTTAAAGTGGGAAAAAATTGACCACAGCACTTGGCGTGTTCATCTAAACGAACCTACTCAAGTCAATGTAGATTACCAAGTTTACGCTAACGAGCTAGGTAAACGTGCTCGTCATATTGATGACAGTCATGCCTTCATTGATGCATCTGGCTTTTTCATGTTCAGCGAATCATTCCGCCAAGACCCAGTTAAAGTTGAGCTAAATGTACCAAAAGAATGGCGCTCAGTATCGGGTATGGAAAATGCGGGTTCTAAACACAGTTTTAAGGCCGCTGATTACGATATTTTAGTTGATTCACCAATCGAAACGGGTATCAATGATCTACACAAGTTCACTGTTGATGGTCGTGAATATGAACTCGTTATTTGGGGGGAAGGCAACTACGATGTAGATCAAATGCTAACTGACCTTAAAAAGCTAGTGACAACGGGCAACGTAATTTGGGATAACTACCCGTATGAGCGTTATGTGTTTATGGTACATGCTACGTCAGGTGCAGGCGGTGCAACAGAGCATTTAAACTCAACAATTATCCAGCGCCCACGTGACCGTTTTGGTTCTCGTAAAGATTACCTTGCGTTTATCAGCACCGCAGCTCACGAATTTATTCATACTTGGAACGTAAAAGCATACCGCCCTAAAGGTATCGCGCCGTATGACTACACCAATATTAACTACGCGAAAACATTATGGATTGCAGAGGGCTCAACCAGCTACTTTGAAGATCACTTAATGGTGCGCGCTGGCATTGAAACAACTGATGAGTTCTTCGGTACGTTAACGAAAACCGTTAATCGTCACTTACAAACACCGGGTCGCGAAGTACAAAGTGCAACCGAAACAAGCTTTGATAAGTGGATCAACCAAGGCGGCGACCACGCTCGCAACTACAGCACCAATATCTATTTAGAAGGTTCATTGATTTCAATGGCACTTGATATTGATTTGCTAGAAAAAAGCGATGGCAAAATCAGTTACCGCGACGTTCACCGCGCGCTTTACAACAAGCATCGTTTACCAGATGGTTTTACGCCAGATGATGTTAAAGCAATTTTAAAAGAGCTTACAGGTCGTGATTACAGCGCTTGGTGGCAAGCGAATGTGGATGAGCCAGCTGCTATCGACTTTGATGAGCTACTTGCAAAAGTAGGCTTAGGTTTAATTCGCCCTGAAGGCGCAAAATCAGTACCTAGTATTGATTCGTTTGCAAAAAACAGCGGTGAGTTATTAACCCTAACTCATGTTCGCCGTGGTGGCGCTGCATGGCAAGCGGGCTTAACGACTGATGACAAAATCGTGGCGTTTAACAAAAAGCATGTTGGTAAAGATTTAACAGCCAGCCTCGAAACGTTTAAAGCAGGCGACACAGTGACTGTTGATTTCATTAGACGCGATGCATTACAAAGCACAACGCTAACACTTAGCGAAGACTTTGATAAAGAGAAAAAGGTCAAAGCATTAAAAGATGCAACACCAGCTCAAATGGCATTGTTTAAAGCATGGATGGGTGTTGACCACCCAAATCAAGCTAAATAACAGCCAAGCAAAATAAATCGTTAATGATTTTTGATTGGTAAGAGAGGAGCTGCGGCTCCTTTCTTTTTGTTTGGTACTAGCTGCGTTTTTACAAACTGCTTAGTGTATTTTGCGTTTAGTAGTGCACTTTGTAGCTGCTGTTTTTTACGTCGCCAAAACGACTTTTTAACTTTTACTGATCTATCACGAATATCACTTTGTGAATTATCAGGTTGTGATACCGGGTAGGGCAGCAAAGAGTATCCATAAACACCGGTTTCCCATACATGCTGTAAATCGCAGTCAACGGGGCGGCCAAATATGGCTGTGGCTTTTAATAGCGCTTTTGCACCTTCAAAACTAACAGCAGTTGCACAGCAGCCAGACATAAGCTTTTTATGAATAACTAAGTGTTGCTCATCAGCAAGGGGCTTTGTAAAGGCAATTTCCCGATTTCGGTCTTTATAAGCGGCCAATTTTATTAGCTGCCAAGGCTGTTTTAATGTACTAATGTTTTCAATTGCACTGTGAATAGAGCGGTCGAGAACAAAGTCATCTTCTAAAATAATGGCGTAATCTAATTGCCTATCGACAATGGTTTGCCATGCTTTTCTGTGACTCAGGTAACAGCCAATTTCACCTTTACTCAATGGCTTATGGTATTTTTTTATATTTAAATCAGCACTATAGTGCTTGGCTATCTCTGTATCAGACAGCTCTCTACCATCAATTGCATCAAGGCGTTCAAATGCCAAATTTTGTGCGTTGAGCTCATGGCTAACACGGTTTAATCGTTCAGTAGAGCTTGCTAAGTTAATTACAAAAATAGCGGTCATTATCGTTACCTGATGGTCAGTTTGAATCAGGCTAACAAGCTTTAATGACGCTTGGGTGTCAGAACTATTTCGCTTTTATGTCAGGGCGAGGAGTATTTAAAATCGCTTGCTTTT
This sequence comes from Pseudoalteromonas sp. NCCP-2140, assembly GCF_023708065.1. Classification (NCBI taxonomy): domain Bacteria; kingdom Pseudomonadati; phylum Pseudomonadota; class Gammaproteobacteria; order Alteromonadales; family Pseudoalteromonadaceae; genus Pseudoalteromonas; species Pseudoalteromonas sp. NCCP-2140. Next base: position 418,921 of record NZ_BRCZ01000004.1, read on the forward strand.
CTTGTTCGGATAAAATGATCCAGTCAAAAATCTCATCATTACTGCGACCACAGCCAGTGCAATAGCCATTTAGGCGATGACATTGACCGATGCAATCTGTTTTAAATTGGCTGGTTGGTTTTTTTGATTTTGTCATAGTGATGTGAAGGCTAATATAGCCTTCATGAGTGTATTACTTACCTTCAATTGGCTTACCAATTTCAAGCGTGGTAGACCAAGGCTGTTTGCGTGATAGGGTTTTACCCGAATGAATTGAGATAACAGGGTTGTTTTCGTCAAGCACAAACGTGGTGCGTAACGATTCAGCTGACTCTTTTTGTGTTTGGTGCCAATTATTACCCGCTAAACAAGCTTGGGTAAAATTAACTGCACGAGTGTGATCAGCGACAGCTTGTTGCTGTTGCTCGTAGTTGCCTACACAGCGGTAGGTAACATTGTCTTTATCAAGCGCCGTGATTTGACAGTTATCGGCAATAAGGTTGTATTTCGCTGTCCATGTTTCCATGTATTTAGTATTTACACGGCTACGTTTTAAGCCTTCAAAGCGGTTGTCGTAAGCACCTAATAGGGCGTTGATTTTCTCGCAAGGGGTTAGGTTATCAATGGCCGCTTGTTGTTCAGTTGTTAGTCCTGTACAACCTGTTAAAACAAGGCCAGTTAGTAAGGCGGCGAGTGGCTTTTTCATATCAGGCTATCCTTTTAAATAGCAGTTCCTTAAACGTTTCCTAAAGGATACCTAAGCCCTTGTAAAAATGCTAATAAAGATTGGTAATTACAATTTAAAATGCCTTCGCAAAGGAAGGCATTTTAGTTGCTAATAACGGTAAAGCGTGGGCTTACATCTTAGTTTTACCAGCAATGTTGGTTACTTTTACTGAGCCAGAGCCATCGTTTAGTAACTCAAAGTTTGCTGCAGTATCAACGCGAATGCTGCCTGAGCCATCTGAAACGACAACATCACCCGAAATATCATTTAAGTCGATACCGCCTGAGCCATCATGTACTTCAATATTGCCCTGTGCGTTGGCAACATCAATATTACCTGAGCCGTCATGAATTTTAATATCACGGCTGATATTACGTGCCTCTATGCTACCCGAACCATCATTGATTTCTAATGTGCCTGTAATGTCATTTGCGGTAATTGAACCTGAACCATCGTTGATCACAGTATTCGCAACTTTGCTAATGATAATTTCGCCAGAGCCATCGTGTACATCAACATTAAATGAGCGAGGGATCGCAACAGTTAAATCAATGCGAGTTTGCTTATTGGTGTGGTAATCGCACTGGCCTGCACTAAGCGCTGCGTTATTGCCTTTGGCTTCAAGGTTTAAACAGTATTCATCATGAGGCTTTTCTTGATAAATCTCGGCTTTAACGGTTACTTCATCACTGTCACTACCGGTAATGTGTAAAAAACCAGAGCCTGCTTCTACTTTTAAAGCGCTTAATGAGGCTGCATCTAGCGTTAGGTTTTTAGTTTCTTGTAGTGGCATATCACCCCAAGCAAATGTTTGTGCTGATAATAAGCCTGCGGCAATGAGTGAAAGCGTTTTTACTGTACTTAACATGGTTCTTCCCTTTCATATGTGTGGTGTTATTAGCTTAGTCGCAAGTGCTGATAAAAAAGGTTTAAAGGCTTTAAAAACTTTTTTACACAAATAGGCAAGAAAGCGCGAGCTTCAGGCATTTATGGTTTTTAACTATGCTTTAGACTGAAATAGTAGACCATAACCTAAGCAAGCCAAGGAGAAACATATGAGTGATTCAGCGCAAACAAACGATATGCAAGTAATTAAGTCAGGTTCTCAAGATCCAATTGCAGGGCCAGCAGAATGTTTCACAGGTAAAGTGCAAATTAGTACTTTATTTAATGCACCAGCACCTGCTCGCGTTGGTGTTGCTGTGGTGGAGTTTTCAAAAGGAGCTCGCACAAATTGGCATTCTCATCCACTCGGCCAAGTATTATTAGTTACAGAAGGTCAAGGTTGGACACAGTGTGAGGGTGGTGAGAAAACAGTCATCAATCCAGGTGATTTAATTTGGTGTAACTGCGGAAAGAGGCACTGGCATGGTGCGACTGCTGATAGTGCAATGAAGCATGTAGCAGTTCAAGAAGCACTCGATGGTAAACCTGTTGACTGGTTCGAAGCTGTTTCAGATGAAGATTATTTAGCATAAGGTACATTGAAATGTGTGACAAACATGAAACGCAAGACTTATCACGTCGTAATTTTATTAAAACGAGTTCAGCTTTAGGTGCAGGCCTTTTATTAGGTGGCTTTGCGGCGCCTTCATTTGCAGCATCATCTGAGCAGCTTGCAAATGGCAATATAAAATCTCGTGGCTATGCGGCTTTTGATAATTCAGGCTTACTAAAACCATGGGAATTCGAAAGACGCCCAGTAGGCGATAACGATATTTTAATCGAAATTAAATTCGCCAGTATTTGCCACTCAGATATTCATCAGATGAAAGGGCATTGGGGCGCACAGCAATACCCTCAAGTACCAGGTCATGAAATTGCAGGTATTGTAACTGCGGTCGGTAAGAATGTGACTAAGTTTAAAGTGGGCGACCGTGCTGGTGTAGGCTGTATGGTTGATAGCTGTCTTGACTGTAATAGCTGTAAAGATCAAGGCGAGCAATATTGCCCAGAAACAAAATTTACTTATGGCTACCCTGATGAGCGCTCACCGACAGGTATCACACAAGGTGGTTACTCGAATAACATTGTTGTTCGCGATCATTTTGCAGTGCATATTCCTGAAAACATTAGTTTAGAGCATGCTGCTCCTTTATTATGTGCCGGCATTACAACGTATTCTCCGCTGCTTAAATTCAACTTGAAAAAAGGCGATAAAGTAGGTGTTGTTGGTATTGGTGGGCTTGGGCACTTAGCTGTTAAATTGGCTGTGTCACAAGGTGCTGATGTCTATGCATTCACAAGCTCTAAAGATAAAGTAGCCGATATTAAAGCCTTTGGCGCTAAAGTGGTTGTTGTTGACGGTGAAGACGCTTACAACGAGCATAAGTCGCAGCTTGATTATTTAATTAATACCTTGCCAGTGAAATATGATATTGCTAAATATGCTTCATTAGTAAAACCATTCGGCACGTACACTCAAGTGGGCATGCCAGAAGAGTTTTCATTAAATATGAATGCATTAGCATTGGCTGCAAGCCGCGTAAACTTTAATGCTTCGTTAATTGGTGATATGCAAGAAACGCAAGAAGTTGTTGATTACTGTGCTAAGAATAATATTCTGCCAGCAACCCAGTTAATCAAAGCCTCTGAAATCAATAATGCATGGCAAAGCGTGGTGGAGAAAAAAGCGCGCTATCGTTATGTAATTGATGCCTCGACATTTTAAATAATTTTTAGATTGAGTAAGCCAAACGCCATACCCAGTATGGCGTTTTTTGTTGTTCCTTTTTTATTCGGTTATTTATCGCTTAAAGAGCGAATACTGCCGTAAAAACATATCATTATTTTTTTCTTTTGCTAACTTAAACTCTTTGGCCTCCATGGAGTAATAATGAAAAAAATAACCTTCCTGAGTACGTTGTTGTGCACTAGCTTTTTTGTTTGTAGCGAAGAAACAGATACAACCTTGAACGCTTATGCCGCTGGGTACGTCGCCAATTTTACCTGTAGTGCCACGTTTAACGCTGGCAAAAGCAAAGATCAAATCGATATTGATGAACTTACCGGTATTTATCCTTTAATTGCAGATACTGTAAAAACACTAAAAGCGAACATTGATACTGAGCATAAACGAGTCATTGTTGATTACGATAAAGATAAACAACGTATATCGGTGTGGCGGCCTCGTTTAGGCTGTGTTGATTTACCCGTAGGGGCAAGCCTTAAAGCTGCAAAACTCGTGCAAGCACCGTTTAAAGAAAACTTAGCCTACCAAAAGGATGATGGTAAGCCTTGGCAAATGCTAAATGGTGTTAATAAAGCGACGGGCAATAAGGCGCTTGATGAGGTTATTGCACAGGCTTTTACTCGTCATTATGGTGAAGGCGCACGAACTTCGGCAATTTTAATAGCAAGCCCTGAGGCGATTATTGCAGAGCAATATAAAGCCGGTTTTACCCCTGAAACTGCCCAGCGTACTTGGTCTGTTGCAAAAAGTATTGGCGCGAGCATTATTGGAGTGGCGGTAGCGCAAAAGCGACTTGATGTTATAAAGCCTGCGGGGCTTGAAAGCTGGTCTCATCCGCTTGACCCACGTGGCGAAATTACCCTTGAAAACTTACTTCACATGGCATCAGGTTTAGACAGTAATAAAGCGGGCAATCGTACGGATCGTGTCTATATGGGCGGCGGTTTAGTGTCTGATACTGCAACGCATACTGCATTAGAAGTAAAGCCTGGTAGCCGTTGGAAATACGCTAATAACGACACCATGTTAGCGCTACGTACCTTACGAGAAACGTTCAACGATGAAGCGAGCTATTTGCGTTATCCATATGACAATTTACTCGATAAAATCGGCATGCAGCACACGTTTTTAGAGTCAGATTGGCAAAGTGACTTTATTTTGTCATCGCAAGTGTGGACTACTTCGCGGGATCTTGCTCGCTTGGGGCTATTACACCTGAATAATGGCCGCTGGCAAGGTGAGCAAATATTACCAAAAGACTGGTTAAGTTATATTAGTAAACCTGCCCCTGCTCAACCCCCTGTAACGGCACCGGGATACGGCGCACAGTGGTGGCTTTATAACGAACGTTTTCCTGAGTTACCAAACGATACCATTGCAGCGCGAGGCAACCGTGGTCAATTTTTAGTGATCATTCCAAGCGAGCAGTTAGTGATTGTTAGGCGAGGGTACGACCTTGCAGGGCTTAAAGGCTTTAGTGAGCATGATTTTGCTCGTGATGTTTTAAAAGCACTGGGCAGATAAAGTCAGGCAATAAAAAAGCTGCTTTGTGGCGTACAGAAGCAGCTTTGCTAACTGGAGAGTTAGTATCTACTACAAGGGCTCTATAGTGACATCCGCTTGGCCTAAACTTTTAAAAAACTGACTATCGCCCGTTATTTTGCCAAGTTTTATAAGACCATTTGCATAACTTTGCTGCTTATAAAAGAGCGCAAGGTTACCCCAAGGTGCGTAATAAGTGATGTCTCCTGCGTTGGCATCGGTGCCAGTAGGTAAGCCTTGTAGATTTAATTTCTCTGGTAAAGTGGCAATTTTCTCAGCATTGGCAAAGTCTTCTACTTTTAAAGTCAATGGTAGAAGTTGATAAAAATGCTTAGCGGCATTGTTACTTTCTAGAGTCGCTTGCATAGTTTTGCCGTTACTGGTGAACTTTATTTGCATTTCACTTACCATCTTTACTGCTTTTTTAAATATTGCTTATCTGTTACTGGCTCTAACCAATCAACAACCTTACCGTCTTTTGATTCTTGAATAGCTAAGTGCATCATGGCTGTTTTATCTGTAGCACCGTGCCAATGTTTAACATTAGCAGGAATATGTACAACGTCACCTGGTTTTATAACCTGAGGTTGTCCATGCCACTGATTAACCCAGCCCATACCTGATGTAACAATTAAGGTTTGGCCAACAGGGTGGGTGTGCCAGTTTGTTCGAGCGCCGGGCTCAAATGTTACCATGGCACCAGCGGCTTTCGCTTCGCCATGAGCTTGGAAACTAGGCTCGACGCGTACTTTGCCCGTGAAATACTTGTCGAGCCCAGTCATTGGGTACTGAGTGCCATTTTTTTGCACTGTGATTTGCGGTAATTCTAAACGTTGTGAAGAGGCGTTTTCTGCATGACTAAATGCACTCATCGTTAAGATAAGGGTACCGATAATATACTTCATACTTTTCTCCATGTGTTTGTAACCGAACGAATCTTCATTTTGGCTAAAAACTGTGCCTTTAAAAAGTACAATGCACGCAAGTTATTGCCTATTAGTCCGAGGCGGCAAATTTATCACTGGTCAATATTGTATAACCGAGCGTATAGTTAAGTATCTTGAATTTAATTGGGTTGGTTATGCATTCAGATTATGATGCTATTGCTAAAATGAGCGCTGCTTTAGCAGATAAGATTGCGCCGCTTATTGGCCAGCAAGAAACCGCTGATAGCGTGATTGAGGATTTGTTTTTTTATCGACAAACACAGGCCGCGACCTCTTGTTCAATGTGTGTGGTTGAACCAAGTATTGCACTGGTGCTACAAGGGGCAAAAAGCATGACCTTGGGCGAAGATGTGTTCAAGTATGACCCACACAAGTATTTGATTACCTCTATTGATTTGCCTGCAAAAATGCAAGTTCTTGAAGCAAAAGACGACGCACCTTATTTAGGCTTAGTGTTAAAGCTTGATTTGGCTATGTTAGGTGAACTGATTTCGCAAATACCGCTCGACAAATTAAACAAGCAATCACTCAATAAGGGAATGACCTTAGGTGAGATGACAGAGCCGCTACTTAACGCTTTTACACGATTAATTGATCTGGTTGATGATCCTGAGTCTATGCCAGTGCTTGCGCCATTAATTAAACGCGAAATTTTTTGGCGTGTACTTAACAGTGAGCATGGGGCAGAGCTTCGCCATATAGTGTCAACAGGTAGCCAAGGGCTGAGAATTGCTCGTAGTGTTAAGTGGTTAAAAGAAAACTATGATCAACCCTTGAGTGTAGAGGACTTAGCGGGTCTTGCTAAAATGAGTAAATCGACTTTCCACCATCATTTTCGAGATCTAACTTCAATGAGTCCGTTGCAATATCAAAAGCGTTTAAGGTTAATGGAAGCTAGAAGGTTGATGGTTGGCGAGAGTATGGATGCCTCAGGTGCTGCTTTTAAGGTTGGCTACGAAAGCCCTTCACAATTTTCTCGTGAGTATTCTCGGTTTTTTGGTTTATCACCAAAACGAGATGTTGAGGCGTTTTTAGCAACGGCTAAATAGCCGGCTACATATAATACCAATGGGCAATAATAGTTAATTAAGCGAATTGGTATAAAAAACGAATGGGCATATCCCTATGTCCCATTCGTTACCATGACACGTTTTAGTTAAAGGCTTGCTTTGAAAAATTCAGCAATTTTAGTGAATGGAATTAAACCCACATCATCATATAAATCAACATGACCTGCATTTGGTACAACCAATAATTGTTTAGGTTCAGCTGCTAAATCATAGGCTTGTTGGCTAAACTCAAATGAGTGAGCGTGTTCACCAGCAACAAACAGCAATGGACGTGGTGAAATAGTCTCAATATCGTTAAATGGATAAAAGTTCATAAAACGCACATTGCTGCTTAATGTTGGGTGTGTTGTTAAATCTGCTGATGAACGCTCTGGTGTATATTCACCACGCTCAGTGCGGTAAAAGTCATAAAACTCTTTTGCAATTGGGTGTGAGCTTTCATCAATGTGATGGGGGCAGCCGCCAGTGTATTGTACTTCGCCACCAAGGTACTCAACATTACGTTGCTCTGCAGCCTCATCCAGCATATCTTTACGCATATCAAGATCAATAGAGTTGCCTAAACCATTGCGCGTTGCGCCACCCATGTCATACATACTAACTGTTGCCACAGCTTTGATACGTGGGTCAATTTTTGCGGCACTAATGATGAAACCACCACTACCACATACACCTAAACCACCAATGCTTTCTTTGTTGACGTATGAACGGCTAGCAAGGTAATCGACACCGGCACTGAATGACTCTGCGTATAAATCAGGTAGTACAGTATTACGTGGTTCGCCGTCACTTTCGCCCCAGAAGCTAAGATCAACTGCCAAAGTTACAAAGCCTAGCTCTGCAAGTTTAGTTGCATATAAAGTAGCACTTTGCTCTTTTACCGCACCCATAGGATGACCAATTACAAGTGCTGGAAGATTCGCACCTTTCTCTGCATTTTTAGGTGTAAAAAGATTACCGACTACATTCATTTGTAATTGGTTTTTGAAAATTACTTTTTCAAAGTTAACAGCATCGCTTTGGTAAAAATTATCAGTTGAGGTTGTCATAACACTCTCCTATTTTTTGATTAACAGGGACTGCAATTTGTTTTCACAATGCAGCTTTGATGAGGTTATTGTCGGTTATTTGTGCAGTTTGGCGTTATATTAGAACAGTCGATTTATTGCCTAAAAGTGTCGAATGTATCTTTAGGTGCTTAAAATGAACATTAGGTAGCCCAAGTATGAGCCACCTAATGATTTTTTAGGGTGTTTTTATAGTGAAATAGCTGGCAATAGCTGCAAAAAATAAGATAGCTGCGCTAACAAAGAAGGTAATAGGGTAGTCATAAACATCGAATAATATGCCGCCGAATGTTGAGCCTAGCGCTATCGAAAATTGAATAATTGCTACCATCAATCCTCCTGCAACTTCAGCATCTTTTGGTAAAGCACGAGCTACCCAGCTCCACCAAGCAACAGGCGCTGCAGTTGCAATTAACCCCCATAATCCAAGTAATACGATGTTGATGTTAAAAAGAGATATTTGATTAGCTAAACAAAATGCTATTAAAGCCATAACCGTAGGGGCAGCTATTAAGGCAAACGCTAAACTGAGTTTTATGACCTTACTGATCAATAAGGTGCCAATAAAGCCTGCAAAACCGATAACAAATAACACTATAGAGACTTGTTGGCTGGTGGCTTGAAACGCTGACTCTAAAAAGGGCCTTACATAGGTAAATAAAGTAAATTGCCCCATAAATAGCAGCGCGACAGCTAGCATACCAAAACGGACGAGTGGCTTTTTAAATAACTTAAATGCAGAAAAAGGTCCTTTTGATTGCTGCTGAGCTGGCATGCTAGGCAAAGCCTGCCATTGCCAAAATACAGCAATAGCAATAAATGGCACTAAACACATAAACGCGCCTCGCCAGCCAAGAACACTGCCTAAATAACTGCCAAGTGGTGCTGCAATTATCATGGCAAGACCATTACCACCATTAAATACTGCCAGTGCTTTAGGCACTTTTTCCTCGGGAACTAAGCGCATTGCAGAAGCAGTTGAAAGTGACCAATAACCACCAATGACTAAGCCGATTAACGCACGACCAAGCATATAAACAGTGTAACTATCAGCTACAGAGATTGTTAAAGTTGACAGTAGCATTATAAAGGTCAGAGCGACTAGTAAGGTCTTTCGGTCACTTTTAGCAAATAAAGGACTCATGAATAGACTCGTGATCACCGCAAAAAAGCCCGATATTGCTAACCCCTGACCAACCATGCCTTTACTAATTGATAAATCTTCAGCCATAGGTGTTAATAAGCTTACAGGCATAAACTCGCAGGCTATTAAGGCGAAAATACATAATGTCATCGCAAAAACCCCACTCCAATTAGCTTGCTGCTCCATAGGCTGATCATCTTGATAGGTTGAGTAATTTGTCATGCTAGTCCATACAGTTAAATGTGATGGAGTATTTTTTCAGACATAGGTTGAATAGACTAGCTAATGAATACTAATATGCTTTATTAGTAATACTTATTAATAGGCTGGTGGATGATCAAACAAAACCTCAATGAATTGAACTATTTTGTCATTGTGGCAAGAACTGGCAGTTTTACGCGTGCTGCGGCCCAGTTAGGCGTGACTCAGTCAGCTTTGAGTCAGGCTATTCGTTCACTAGAAGCAAATTTAGATATTCGTTTGTTAACCAGAACAACTCGAAGCGTATCACCGACACTCGCCGGGGAGCGTTTACTCAATGCAATAGGGCATCGTTTTGATGATATTGAAAATGAGTTAGAAGCGTTAACTGAACTCAGAGACAAACCTGCGGGCACGGTAAAAATTACTTGTGGTGATTTTATCATTCAGAACACATTACTCCCAAAACTGGCCAATGTATTAAAGCAATACCCCGATATTAATATTGAATTTAATGTTAACTATGGCTACACAGACATTGTTGCTCAGCGTATCGACGCTGGCGTTCGTCTTGGCGAAACTATAGATAAAGATATGATTGCAGTGCCTATTGGTAAAGAGCTCAATATGGCAGCCGTTGCAAGCCCTGAGTATTTTACTAAGCATCCAAAGCCTAACACGCCAAAGGATCTTACTGCACATAATTGTATCAACATTCGTTTTCCGACCCATGGCGGTTTATATGCGTGGGAGTTTGAAAAAGAGGGGGAGGAACTCAATGTGAATGTACGCGGTCAATTAATCTTTAATACCTCTCATCATATTGTTGAGGCGGCGTTACAGGGGTTAGGTATTGCGTTTCTACCTGAAGAAGAGTTTGGTGAGCATATTAAAAATGGTAATTTAATTAAAGTGTTAGCTGATTGGTGCCCCGCATTTCCCGGTTATTATTTGTATTACCCGAGCCGAAGGCAACCGTCTCCGGCATTTAAAATTGTGTTAGAAGCGTTAAAACAGCAATAGAGTGCGGTATTTAGATACCACACTCTATATTTATTACTTATGGCGGCCTTGTAAACAGCTCACCACATCAGCCAATGATAGGCCTTGGCGCTGTAATAACACAGTTAAGTGATACAATAAGTCTGCCGATTCATTGGTTAATTCATCGTTATCATGTTTCATTGCTGCAAGGGCAACTTCAACACCTTCTTCACCCACTTTTTGGCAACTACGGCTTAAGTCTTTTGCAAACAAAGATGCAGTGTAGCTTTTGCTCGGGTCATCGTCTTTACGCGAGACAATCACTTGTTCAAGCTCAGCTAAAAACGACAAGCTAGGTTTAGCATCATCGCCGAAGCAGCTTTGTGTGCCTAGGTGGCATGTTGGTCCAAGTGGGTTTGCCAGTACTAATAGTGAGTCGTAATCACAGTCGGTGTGCACAGAAACGACTTCAAGGTAGTTTTCTGATGTTTCGCCTTTGGTCCATAAACGCTCTTTAGAGCGCGAGTAAAAGGTTACTTTTTGTTTGTCGAAAGTGGCAGCTAATGCGTCTTGATTCATAAAGCCTTGCATTAAAATCACCCCAGAGCGTGCGTCTTGCACGATAGCTGGGATCAACTCGCTTTTGGCAAAGTCGACTTGAGAAAGAGTGTCTTTGGTTAATTGCATAGTCTTGCCGCTACATTATTATCAGTTAAAAATTGTTTTAGTTCGCCAATATCAATGACGTTCTTGTGAAATACGCTGGCAGCGAGGGCGCCATCAACTTGGCTTTGTTGAAACACATCAACAAAGTCTTGCATCGTACCTGCGCCGCCCGATGCAATTAGTGGAATATCGCACAGTGCACGCATTTTTGATAGCTGAACATTGTCGTAGCCTTTACGCACGCCGTCTTGGTTCATGCAATTGAGTACAATTTCACCAGCGCCTAGGTCTTGCACGCGCTTAACCCACTCTTCGGTTTTATAGCGAGTACGGCTTGATGCATTTGGGTCGCCAGTCAGCTGGTACACTAAATATTCGCCAGTGGTTTCATCATAAAAGCTATCAATACCCACAACCACGCATTGTTTACCAAACTCATCGTGTAACTCTTTGATAAGCTCAGGGCGAGCAATTGCAGGGCTATTAATACTGATTTTATCTGCACCACGTTCTAAAACACGTGCTGCATCGGCAACAGATTTAATGCCGCCCGCCACACAAAATGGAATATCAATGTGGCGTGCAATATTCTCAACCCAATTGACATCAAGTAGGCGTTTTTCGACGCTGGCACTGATTTCATAAAACACCAGTTCATCCGCACCGGCATCGCTGTAAGCTTTGGCAAGCGTTAAAATATCACCAACCACTTCATGGCCTTTAAATTTAACACCTTTAACGACTTGGCCGTCTTTTACATCTAAACAAGGGATTATGCGTTTTGATAACATGCTAACGCCTCCTCAACATTAAAGGCACCATCGAGTAATGATTTACCTAAAATAACACCGCCAACACCCAGTTTTTTTAGTTTTGCAATATCATCCAGTGAGCTTACACCGCCTGATGCTTGAACTTTAATCTCGCTGTTGTGGTTGGTTAAATCTTCATAAAGTGCAAACGAAGGGCCGGTCATGGTGCCGTCTTTGCTGATGTCAGTACACAGAAAATCAACCACACCCAGTGCCACGTAAAAATCAACCAGTTCGAACAAGCCAAACTCAGATTCACTTAACCAACCATGTGTTGCTGGTGCCCAGCCGTTGTCAGTTTTATTAACATCTAGTGCGATAACAAAGTGTTCACTGCCAAATTTTTCAATCCAGGCCTTTACTTGCTCACGCTTTTCAACGGCCATTGAGCCAATCACGACTTGGTTAGCACCGGCTTCAAGCCAGTCAGCAACATCTTGCTCAGAGCGAATACCACCGCCCACTTGATAAGGAACATTAAGCGCTTTAGTCGCAGCTTGAATGTGCTGCCACTGTTTTTTATTTGGATCGCGCGCGCCTTCTAAATCAACTAAGTGCAGTTTGCCTGCGCCGCTATTTGCATACTCTTGTAAGCGTGCGCCAAGTTCGTAAGGGTAAAATTGTGCGGTATCATACTTACCTTGGTATAAGCGCACAATTTGGTTTTGTAATACATCGAGTGCTGGAATAATCACGTTTATTTCTCTTATTTTTTTGCTGCGCTTACAGCTGCCAATCTAAAAAGTTTTGTAAAAGTCGGGTGCCTACTTTGGCGCTTCGCTCTGGGTGGAACTGCATGCCTGCGTAGTTATCTTTAGCAACAATTGCTGAAAAAGCTTGTCCGTATTCACCGCTAACTAGGGTGGCATCGTTCACTGTGTGAGCAAAGCTATGCACAAAGTACACTTGATCTTGCGCCGATAACCCTTTGGTGAGGGCATGCTCTTTTAATACGCTTAGGTCGTTCCAGCCCATGTGCGGTGAAGTTAATTCACCTACATCTAAGTGCTTAACAATACCTGGAATTTTGCCAAGGCAATCAACATTGCCTTCTTCAGTGCTGTCGCAAAGTAATTGCATGCCTAAACAAATGCCCATCAACGGACGCTGATATTCATCAATTGCTTGTTGCCAACCACCGTCTTTTAAGCGTTTCATGGCAACAGAAGCATGACCTACGCCGGGTAAAATGGCACGTTCAAAGCCTTTTAGTTGCTCAGGTGAGGTGATAACCTCAGGCGTTTTCCCTAAGCGTTCAAAGGCAAAACGAACAGAGTTAATGTTGGCGCAACCGGTATTAATTATGGCAATCATAAACACCCCTTAGAGCTTGCTGTTTGTTGCGAAGCATCTTTTGCAATCGCAGCGCGAAGTGCTCTTGCAAACGCTTTAAAAAGGCCTTCAACTTGGTGGTGACAATTACCATTGCTAACCGACAAAATAAGGCTCATGGCGGCATTATCACTTAAGCTTTTAAAGAAGTGCTCAACCATTTGTACGTCTAAGTCGCCCACTTTTTCACGGCTAAAATCGGCGTTTAATACAAATGAGGCGCGACCCGATAAGTCAATTTGCGCTTCTGCTTTACATTCATCCATAGGGAGTGCAAAGCCATAGCGACCAATTTGCGTTTTTGTACCTAGCGCTTGTTTAAGGGCAAGGCCAAGTGCAATGCCGATATCTTCAACTAGGTGGTGCTCATCAATGTGTAAGTCGCCAGTGGCTTGAATATTAAGTCCGATATTGGCGTGTGTACGAATTTGGTCAAGCATGTGGTCGAAAAAGCCAAGGCCAGTGCTAATTTCGCCATTTTTTGTTTGGTCTAAATTAACTTGCACATCGATTTGTGTTTCTTTGGTATTGCGAGTGACACGGCCTTCACGGTTCGCGGTTGTCAGCTTAGTGACAATGGCATCCCAGCTGCCGTCATACAAAATGCCTTCACAACATAAGTTATTGGCAAGTCCAATATCAGTTTGGCGGTCACCAATCACAAATGAGCGTGCTAAATCGACTTTACCTGAGCGCATAAGCTCAGTAAGTAAGCCAGTTTTTGGTTTACGGCAGTCACAATTTTGTTCATCAAAGTGAGGGCAAATCAGAACTTCATCAAATTTAATCCCTTGGCTGTTTAAGATATCCATCATCTTGTCTTGGGCAATATCAAAATCAGCGGTCGGGAAGCTATCAGTGCCTAAACCATCTTGATTAGATACCATAACAAGGCGGTAACCTGCCGCTTGAAGTTGTAATAGAGCAGGGATCACATTCGGCAAGAACACTAATTTTTCTAGGCTATCAACCTGTTTGTCGGTGATAGGCTCTTCGATAATCGTGCCATCGCGGTCAATAAATAAATACGGGTTGCTCATGATAATTCCTGTTCTACTGTATTGCTGGTCAGTGATAAGCCATCTAACCAAATTTTTACTTGTTCTAGTTCTTGCTCGTTACCGATAGAAATTCGTAACCAATCATTTTTGCCATACAAGGTGAAGGCACGCATCACGAGTCCTTGCTCAAGTGCGATATTAAATGATTGTTTGTCTTTTAATTTCAAGGTGACAAAGTTACCTTCACCGCTCAGTACTTTGATAACAGCAGGTGATTGCTCGAGCCAACTTTTTAGTTTGCTTTTTAAGCTATTTAGAATAGTCACCTGACGGCGCATTGAAGCGATGTTGTCACTACTTAATGCGTCTGCTGCAATGCTCGCCACTACCGTTGATACAGGGTATGGCGCAATCACTTTACGAATAGGCGCAAGTAGCTCGCTGTTGGCTAATGTGAAGCCTGTTCTTAAACCCGCAAGTGCAAATGCTTTTGATAAGGTTCTTAGTACCACAAGGTTACTAAACTCGTTGATCAGGCTTGCCGCTGTTTGTTCTGGGCAAAATTCTATATAAGCTTCATCAACCACTACAATCGCTTTACCCGAAAGTTGTTGAGTGATTTTTCTGATTTTGTCTAGGCTCGTTATGCTGCCGGTAGGGTTATTTGGATTACAGATAAACACCAGCTTTGAATCAGCAACCGCAGTGACAATCTCATCAACCGTGCCTTTTAATAACAGCTCTTGAGTTAAACCGTTAATCGCAATGTTGTGGGTATCAGCAGTCACTTTGTACATGCCGTAAGTTGGCAAAAAGAGTGCAATGCTATCTTTAGCAGGGCTACAAAAAGTACGTACTAATAGCTCAATACCTTCGTCAGCGCCACGAGTCATCAGTACTTGCTCAGGCTCTAAATTAGCATAGCAAGCGTAACGATTGATCACTTGCTGAGGCTGCGGATCTGGGTAGCGATTTAAATCAGCTAAATTGATATTTGGCGTACGTGAATAAGGGCTTTCATTGGCATTTAACCAGGTTGTGCCTGTTAGCTTTTCACTTTTAGCCGAACTGTAGGCTGTAAGCGCTGCAATGTTATCTGGCAACAGCGTTGTTATTTTTGAATTATCGCTCATTGTTCATAGCCTCAAGACGAATCGAAACAGCATTGGCGTGAGCATCAAGCCCCTCTGCTGCAGCCAAAGGTAAAATTGCTTTAGATAATTCACGTAAGCCATTTTTACTGATAGTTTGCACTGTGTAAGTTCTAAAGAAGTCCAGTAAGTTTAAGCTCGAATAGGTCGCGCTGTAACCATACGTTGGTAGTACGTGGTTAGTACCCGATGCATAGTCACCGGCAGATTCCGGGGTGTAATCACCCACAAATACTGAGCCGGCATTTTTCACTAAGCTTAAATAAGGCTGCGCATCAGCAAGCTGAAGAATAAGGTGCTCAGGGCCATATTCAGCAGACACCGCAAAAGCTTGCTCAACCGAGTCGACTAATATCAAGCTTGAATTAGCAAGGGCTTGCTCGGCGGTGTCTTTACGACTTAACTTTGCTAGCTGCTCTGTTAATGCTTGCTGTGTTTTTTCAATAATGCGTTCGCTGTTACACAGTAAAATAACCTGTGAATCCGCACCGTGCTCTGCTTGCGATAATAAATCTGCCGCAATAAACTCTGGGTTTGCACGCTCATCAGCAATCACTAGCACTTCAGAAGGGCCCGCTGGCATATCAATCGCCATGCCCGGAATAGTTTGCGCAACAAGTTGTTTTGCCATGGTGACAAAGCTATTTCCCGGGCCAAAAATCTTGTTCACCTTAGGCACTGATTCTGTGCCGTATGCCATTGCTGCAATCGCTCCGGCGCCGCCACTTTCTACAATGGTTTTAATACCACATAGTTTTGCCGCATATAAAATGGCTGGGTTGATAGTTTCATCGGCTTTTACAGGTGTAGTAAGCACAACGGTTTGTGCACCACTTAACTGTGCAAGTACCCCTTGCATAATCACTGACGATGGCAGTGGCGCACTGCCACCTGGCACGTAAATGCCTACCGCTTCAATGGCTTGATATTTAAGTTCACACAATACGCCAGGTTGCGTTGTTAACTTAATGTCTTTTGGTAATTGTGCTTGGTGAAAACGTTTTACATTGGCATAGGCCGTTTCGATGGCGGCTTTTAATTCGTTTGATAATAACTGCTCAGCTTGGTTTATTTCTTCAACTGGCACTAATAAGCGAGGTGTTTCGCGCTTATCAAACTCTTTTGCCATTTTTAATAACGCTGCGTCACCCTTAGTTTTAACTGCATTTAAGATATCGATGCAAATTGCTTCAACCTCTTTACTTGCAGTAACAGCAGGGCGGGTAAGTACCGCCTGCTGTGCTTGTTGATTTTCCTCATTCCAGCGAAACATGGATAATTACTCCATCATTTTTTCAATTGGCATAACAAGAATTGAGTTGGCACCCAGTGCTTTTAACTGTTCCATTGTTTCCCAGAAAAGGGTTTCGCTGCTAACCATGTGCAGTGCTACATAATCGTCGCTACCAGCAAGCGATAGTAAAGTCGGTTGGCCTGTGCCAGGTAGTAAGTCGCATACTTCATCAAGTTTTGCTTTTGGTGCGTGTAGCATGATGTATTTACTTTCTTTTGCTTGGCGCACACCACGTAAACGCGGCATTAACGTGTTGATTAAATCAAGTTTGCTTTGATCAGTAAGGTCTTTGTTTTGAATTAAACATGCATTTGATTCTAAGATGGTGTCGCCTTGCATTAAGCCATTAGCTTCTAAGGTTGCGCCAGTAGACACTAGGTCACAAATTGCATCAGCTAAACCAGCACGCGGTGCAACTTCAACAGAGCCTGTTAACATGACTGTGCTTGCATTAATGCCTTCACGTTTTAGGTACTGGCTTAAGATTTCTGGGTAGGTAGTGGCAATGCGTTTACCTTCAAACCAGCTTTTATCTTGTGGACCAAGTTCTTGTGGCCATGCAAGTGCAAGGCGGCAGTAACCAAAATCAAGCTTAGAAAGTTTATTTACCTCGAATGCCACGCCTTGGCGCTCGCGTTCGGCTTGTACTTCGACTAGTACGTTTTCACCAACGATACCTAAGTCACACACACCGTCCATTACTAGGCCCGGAATATCGTCATCTCGCACGCGTAGTACGTCAATTGGCATGTTGGTAGAGTGTGCGATTAAACGTTGTTCACGAAGATTTAATTTAACACCAAGTTGCTTTAGTAACTCTTGGCAGTCTTTTGATAAGCGGCCGCCTTTTTGGATGGCGATTCGTAAACGGTTGGTATTGCTCATTATTCATTTTCCTTTAATTCAAAAACTAAAAACCCCGAGGGAACCTCAGGGCGAAAATAAATAATTTGGTTGATTGCTCGCCAGAGGTTCCTTTTAGGAATAACCTCTCAGCGAAAAACCTGACAGGCTATTCCGGTGAATGATGGTGATGATGGATAGTTGTCAGATTGAAGCGCATAATTTTTCCTGTATTGCACTCGTTTGTATAAACCAGTGCGTAAATCTGTTTAAATAAGTTACGTATATAGATAAACATGCTTTGCTAATCTTTGGCAAGCATTTTTTTGCGAAATTAAAGTATATGCTATAACTGCCGATAATAAATGGATAGATAGGAGGTACAAATGGATATCATGATCCCCTTTTTAGGTCGAATTACGCGCTTACAGTTGGAAAGTAAAGGTGCGTTCCATATTGCGGGCGTAAAAGATGCGAACGTGCAGCGAATTGAGCTCGAAAAGCGCCAAAAGCGTGAAATAGAACGCCGCAAAAAAGCCTCAAAAAAAGAAGATAAAGGCAACAAAAGTGTCATAGAAGAAGATGAAGAGGGTAATAAACACCTAGATACATGGGCTTAATACTCCATATAAGAATTTGTTTTTATGCAACTGTGCGGTTTTTTCTGCTAACGTTAAGAAACACTTGTGTTGTAACTTACAAGGCAATTCAATGGAACGACCCTCAGTGCCATCAAATGAGCAAGCTAGGCTTGAAGAGCTTCGCTCATTAGATGTTTTAGACTCTCAAAGTGAACCCGCCTTTGACCGAATCACTCGCCTTGCCCAACAATTTTTCTCTGTACCCATTTGTGTTATCAGTTTAATTGACGAGCACAGACAGTGGTTTAAGTCATGTGTAGGGCTCGATGTAACTGAGACCGCAAGAGATATTTCATTTTGCGCCCATGCAATTTTATACAAAGACCCGCTTGTGGTTGAAAATGCCTTAAACGATAAGCGTTTTGCTGATAACCCACTGGTAATGGGAGACCCAAATATTCGCTTTTATGCGGGTTGCCCAATTACACTTAAATCAGGAAATAGAATTGGCACTTTGTGCCTTATCGATCATCAACCACGCAGTTTTAACAAACAAGAAATTAAAGCCTTACAAGACTTTGCAGCAATCGTCGAGCGAGAGTTTGCAATCATGCAATTAGCGACTACCGATGAGCTTACCTTACTGCCTAATCGTCGCGGCTTTATTGGCACTGCAGAGCATTACCTTGATTTATGTATTCGCCAGCACTTAAAAGCAAAATTAGTGTTTATTGATTTAGATAACTTTAAAACAATTAACGATAAATTTGGTCATGCCGCTGGCGATAGAGTACTGAAAGATTTTGCAGGATTACTAGAGAACTGTTGTCGCAAAGCGGATTTATATGCACGTTTGAGCGGTGATGAGTTTGTGATTTTATTTACAGATTTAAATAGCAGCGAATGCGATACTATAATGCAGCGCTTGTTGTTATCATTCAGTGACTTACCTAATAGCTTTAATAACCAAGTTGAACTTGGCTTTTCTTATGGTATTGCCGATTTTTCTGATCAGCAACCTTGTTCACTGACGAAGTTACTCGCTGTTGCAGACGCGCGAATGTATGCCGATAAAGCACAAAAAAAGGCTCGATAATCGAGCCTTTAAAGTAAAAAGCAGTGCTTAATCTTTCGCTTCTGCTGATTGAATACTACTTTGGATCAACGGCGAAATTGTTAAACCTTGTACGATAATCGAAAAGATCACAACTACGTAGGTCACAATTACAATTAGGTTGTGAAGGTCAGAGCCTGCAATCATCACTTGATCGCGTGGGATAGCAGCTGCCATTGCCAGTGCTAAACCACCCCGTAAGCCACCCCAAGTGAGTATTTTCACTGAGTGCTTATCGTATTGGCGATACTTTTTAAAGAACACAAATGGCGCACCTACACTTATAAAACGAGCTAGCAACACCACAGGTACCATTAGTAAACCTAAGCCAATTTCTTCAAGGGTAATAGGCATAGTGACGATGAGCATACCGATAATCAAAAACAGCAAGGCGTTTAAAAAGCTATCGGTGGCATGCCAAAAGTCTTTCACGTAGCGAGTATCTTCAGGCCCAGTACGCTCTGTTGCTTTTGAACGAGTAATATTGCCAAGTAAAATACCACTGGTGACCATAGCAAGTGCACCTGAGATTTCCCAAATATTCGCTGCTGCAAAGCCGGCTGTTGGAATGGTCAAGGTTAGTAGCAAACGAATGTTCACATCGCGGCTATTAATAATTAAAAAATGCCCGACTAACGCAATCACGAGACCAAACACGATACCGCCAATTGCATCAACTAAGAATAACTCTGCAACGTCAGTAAAGGTGGCTTCGGTGCCATAAAAGGCCACTGAAAATATCGTTGTGAAAATCACCAAACCAATACCATCATTAAACAAAGACTCACCTTCAACTTGCACAGAAATACCTTCTGGGGCTCGCATTTGTTTAATAATGGCTAACACTGCAATCGGGTCGGTTGGGCTGATTAAAGCACCAAACAACAAGCAGTAAATAAACGGTACTGGCCAGCCTACAAAAGCAAACAAATAATAGCTTAAGTAACCAACAATGACCGTTGAGGTAATGGTTGAAAATAATACTAATGCGGTAATTTCCCACCGTTGCTTACGAAGGGCTGCTAAGTTGATTTCCAGCGCACCTGCGAATAGCAAAAAGCCGAGCATGCCTTTTAGTAGCAACTGATTAAAGTTGATACTAGAAACAATTTGGGTCATTTCGAGGGCGGTAGTATCGCCAAGCATTTTAACGGCAAGAATAAGTAGTAAAGAAATAACAACAGAGCCAGTTGTTATAGCAATCGTAGTTTGCATTTTGAGGATGAATTGGTTAGCAAAAGCAATAAAAATAGCTAATGCTGAAAGAAAACAAATGAGGTACCAAGCATTCATTGTTTGACCTTAAATATTTGTATAACAAGACGCAGAAAGCAGTCACTTTCTGGCCGCATATAGTACGCCTCTAAAATAGGTATGTCACAGTGTTTATGCGATTTTTATGACATTTTAGAGTAAAAATTCAAGGCGCTGATTGCATATGTATAATCGCTGTTAATAATGTCTCAAAAGAGACAAAATAAACCTGATAAAAGCGCAATAGTGATAACCTGAGTTAGGTCAATCAGCCTGTTTAAATTGAGCTGATTCTTGGCTGGTATTAATTGCCCTAATTGGATAAGGGATCACAATTCCTTCTTCTGCGTAACGTTGATGTAATGCTTTGATAAAAGCAGATTTCACCCAAAAGCGGTTAAAGTACTCTTTTGCTCTTAACATCACCGTAAAATTGATGCTTGATTGATCGAATGTATGAAAGACCACAAAAGTTTCGTAATCATCGACGCCCCATTCATGGCTTTTTAATATCTGCCTAGCAACATCCAACGTAACCTGCTCAACTTTTTCAAGGTCTGAGCTATAATGCACTCCCACTTCAACGGGGACGCTGAGCTCTTTTTCTGGGTAAAAATAGTTAATGATGCGCGATTTAGACAGCTGACTATTGGGGATGACTATCATGTTATTTGGCAACATTTTTACCCAGGTTGAGCGCCAACCGATTTTCTCAACAAAGCCTTGATCGCCACTTTCAAGCTCTATAAAGTCGCCGACCCGAATAGGTTTATCAATCACCAACTGAACGCCAGAAAAGAAGTTTTCGAGTGTCGGTTGTAAAGCCAAAGCGACGGCAAGAGAGGTAATGCCCAAAGAGGCAATAATCGGAGTGATTGATATGCCTAACGTACCTAATAACACCAATAAACCAACACATACAATTGCGCAGCGGATCAAGCCTTTAATGATGCTATGACTATTCGAAACAACTACTGAGCGGGCACTGTAATAATCAACGGTACCAAATAAGAAATGATCTAAAAATAACACTAAGGCAAAAATACAAATGGCTTTAGCAGTGGCCGCAATAGGTAAGGGGTGCTCAGCCATAAAGCCGGTGGTGTTTAATAACTGACCAAAAATGATCACAAGCACCATCATTGTGCACAAGGTCAATGGTGTAGACAGTGAGTCAACCAGTAATGAGTCGAACACAAAGTCGGTTCGTTGGGTCCATTTCTTTAAGCAATAGATGATTACAAACTTTAATAAAAACAAGGTTGTGGCGGCTAGTACAGTACCACCAATGACGACCAGCCATGGCTCATTTAGCCATTCGTTTTGTATTAGTTCAGTAATCATGCTTAGTCCTTAAACCCTAGATACTTGCCATTGCTGCAAGTTATGTACCCAGACTTTTTTATGGATATCTAATCCTTTTAGCTGTGAATCACAAATAATAAGGTGAGCAAAATAAAAACAAATAAAAGGTACAAATGTTTAATAAATGTTATTATTTTGTATCAATAAATTTACACTTCAAGTCAATCTGTTAACAATTAATAAACTTAAAATTTGGTATCCTACTGTTATTTAGGAACTTTTAATTTAGAGCTAATACTTTATTTGTAAATTTTTTGTTTCATTTTTAATTTCGCTCCATTCAATCTAGGCTGGTCATTAATCGGGAACAGTGCAGTCCGGTTACTAGGAAAATATTAAATACATAACAATCTAACGGAGCGTAAACGTGAATTTATCTAAAATCACATTAGCAACTCTTGCTGCTTTTGCTTTGACTCAAGCAACAAGTGCAGTAGCTGCGAACAAGAAATACCTAAACGAACAAACAGGGATTAACCAAGCTTTGCAAACCAATGCATCATCAGTATTGAGTGCAAATCCAAATCAGTTAGTTGGTTTAGGTGCAGGGAATGATTTAGTTGTATTAAAAGAAATCAAAACCAGTAACGGCAACACCACGCGCCGTTATCAGCAGATGTATCAAGGTCTACCTGTTATCGGCGATACGGTTAGCCTAACATTTGATGATAATGGTCAATTAAAACGTGCACATGGTGCAGCGGTGTATGACATTGCGGCAGACATCGACTCAGTCTCTCCGGCACTTAACAAGAAAAAAGCAATGGCGAAAGGCCTTGCTAATTCACCTGCTGCAATTAAATCGGTTGGGTTAAAAAAGCATAATGAACAGTCACGTTTAGCAATTTGGCTTGATGAAGATAGCGTTGCACACCTGGTGTATGAAGTATCTTATGTGACTTATGGCGATAACCCATCTCGTCCGTATCAAATTATTGATGCTAACAGCGGTGAAGTTTTATTTAGCTTCGATAACTTACAACATGCCAGTGCAACAGGCCCAGGTGGTAACTTAAAAACGGGTAAATACATTTACGGTACTGACTTTGATAGTCTAGATGTTACCCAATCTGGCAATATTTGTACGATGAATAACGCCAATGTAAGAACCATTAACCTAAATGGTAGTACAAGTGGTTCAACAGCGTATTCGTTTACATGTCCTGAAAATACTTTTAAAGAAATTAACGGTGCGTACTCGCCTTTAAATGATGCGCATTATTTCGGTAATGTAATTTTTAATATGTATAACGATTGGGTAGGCACTGCACCATTAACTTTCCAATTAAAAATGCGCGTTCATTACGGCAGTAATTACGAAAATGCGTTTTGGGATGGTAGTGCTATGACCTTTGGTGATGGTCAAAATACCTTCTATCCACTGGTAAGTCTTGACGTATCAGCGCATGAAGTAAGCCACGGTTTTACCGAGCAAAACTCAGGCCTCGTTTATTCTGGTAAATCAGGTGGTTTGAATGAAGCGTTCTCTGATATGGCAGGTGAAGCGGCCGAGTTTTACATGAAAGGCTCAAATGACTGGTTAGTGGGTCAGGAAATCTTTAAAGGTAACGGTGCATTACGTTACATGAATAACCCTACCCAAGATGGCAGCTCAATTGATCATCAAAACAACTATTACTCTGGTATGGATGTGCACTACAGCTCAGGAGTATTCAACAAGGCATTTTATAACCTTGCAACCACACCAGGTTGGGATACGCAAAAGGCGTTTGTTGTGATGGCGCGTGCTAACCAACTTTACTGGACAGCCAGCACAAACTGGGATTTAGCAGGTAATGGCGTGATGGATGCGGCGTGTGATTTAAGCTATGACCCAGCCGATGTTCAAGCGGCACTTGCGGCGGTGGGTGTGACTTCAAGCTTAAGTGCGGGTAGTAGCTGTGGTACGACTGAGCCACCTCCAAGCGGTGATGAAGAACTAACTAATGGCGTTGCGCGCACAGGGATCAGTGGCGCAGCGAAAGATCAAATGTTCTTTACTCTTGAAGTGCCAGCAGGTGCAACGAATTTACAATTCAATACAACTGGTGGAAGTGGTGATGCAGACCTTTACGTTATGTATGGCGCAAAACCAACACTGAGCAACTTTGATTGTAAAAGTACTTCATCTACTAGCACAGAAAGCTGCGCTATTAGTAATGTGCAAGCGGGTACTTACTACGTAATGGTAGAAGCGTGGAATCAAATTTCTGGTGTATCACTTACAGGTAGCTTTGATTCGGGCAGCGGTGGTGGTGTAACACCAATAAACCGTACTGAGTCTAACTTAAGTGTTGGCACAAATAGCTGGACTCGTTTCACGCAAGAGCTAGGTGCGGGTTATTCATCACTTGATGTGACTATTTCTGGTGGCTCTGGTGATGCTGACTTGTATGTGAACTTTGGTTCACAATCGACAACATCTAGCTATGACTGCCGTCCTTATAAAAACGGCAATAGCGAAACCTGCACATTTACAAACCCACAAGCGGGTACTTGGTATATCGACCTTCGCGGCTATCGCGCTGCAAGTGGTGTAACACTCACCATTTCGGCTAACTAGCCACCCTTTTAGGGAGCTTCGGCTCCCTTTTTTTATTTTCATTAAAATGCAAATCATAAAAGGATTGATTATGACAACCCGTCTAACACAGTGCTTAATGGGCTTTGCCACACTGTCACTAAGCCAAGTAAGTTATGCAGCGCAAGACGAAACAATTTGGGTCACCATTGATGCCCTTGCTGCAGAGCACTTTCAACAAGATACACTGAGTAAACGTAAATTAAACAGCAATTTTGCGATGCAAAAATCGGCTTTGAATCAAGTTAATTTTATGCGCGTTAACAAGCAGGATATAGCTGGGTTAAGTGAGTTTATGCACGATAACTATCATCGCTGCGGTGGTTTTGTAGCCCATGATTCATTAGCAGATGCAGAGCTCTATACTCAGCAATTAAATGCTGTATCTCAGACAGCTATGAATGCGAGCCTAGTAAACTACAGTATAGATAATGCCGCGACAGTCAATGCACTAATATCATCGATTGATAGTAGCGAACTGAGCGATACGGTTAATAGCATGATGAACTTTCATAACCGATATTATTCAGTGCAAAGTGGTGTTGATGCAGCAGATTGGTTAAAGAGCCATTGGCAACAATTAGCCAGTAGTCGCAGTGATATCAGTGTTGAATATTTTAACCATAGCTTTTCCCAGTCATCAGTTATTGTGACTATTCCTGGTGCAGAAAAAGCAGATGAAATCGTCGTTATTGGTGGTCATTTAGACTCAATCAATCAGTCTAATCCAAGTAATGGTCGTGCTCCCGGTGCAGATGATAACGCCTCTGGTATTGCAGTGCTCACACAAACCCTCAAAGCAATTGTGGAAAATAATTACCAACCTCAGCGAACCATTCAAATTATGGGGTTTGCCGCTGAAGAAGTAGGCCTTAGGGGCTCAAAAGATATTGCTCAAAGTTATAAAACACAGGGTAAGAATGTTGTAGGTATGGTGCAGTTTGATATGACTGGTAATAACGGCAGTAGCACAGATATTGTGATGATGACGGACTACACAAACTCTTCGCAAAATCAGTATTTATCGCAGTTGCTTGATGCTTACCAGCCCACAGTGAGCTATGGCTTTGATCAATGTGGTTATGGCTGCTCAGATCATGCCTCTTGGTATCAACAAGGGTTTGCCGCCTCAATGCCATTTGAATCAACAATGAGTGACATTAACCCATTGATCCACACATCAAATGATGCCCAATTTGATGCGGCTCACGCGAGTAAATTTGCAAAACTAGCAGTGAGTTATGTTGCTGAAATGGCAAAAAATGCCGGTGATGTAGTAACGGAGCCGACTAATCAGCTTGAAAATGGCGTAGCTAAAACGGGTTTGGCGGGCGCAGCAAAAGAGCAGCTATTCTTTACGCTTGAAGTACCCGCAATGAGCAGTAACCTTGAGTTTGTAACTGAGGGGGGCTCCGGTGATGCCGATTTATACGTTAAATTTGGCAGTAAGCCGACCTTACAGGACTTTGATTGTAAAAGCACAACCTCTACAAGTAATGAAAGCTGTGTGATGTCGTCAGTTCAAACTGGCACGTATCATGTCATGGTTGAAGCGTGGAATAAGATTTCGAATGTGTCACTCACGGGAAGTTATAGCACCTCAGGTGGCGGCGAAAGCGTTGACCGAACTGAGACAAACGTGAGTGTGGCTACCGGAAGTTGGCAGCGCTTTACTCAACAAATACCCGCAGGCCTCAGTAATTTAACGGTGACTATTTCTGGCGGTAGTGGCGATGCAGATTTGTATGTTAACTATGGCTCAGCGTCAACAAGTTCAAATTATCTTTGTCGGCCGTACAAAAATGGTAACGAAGAAAGTTGTCAATTTGATAACCCACAAGGTGGTACTTGGTACATAGATTTACAAGGTTACAGAGCTGCATCGGGCGTTACATTAACGATTCAAGGACAATGATTTAAACCCAATCATACTTTTAACCATGAGGAAGCTTTGCTTCCTCATTTAGTCTTGCCCTTGGCAAGTCAGTTACGTAAAATCTGCCCATCACTTTTAATCTATTGGCGAAGTTTATCAAACAACTTTTCAGTGCCACTGGCCCCCTTGCACTTTCTCTTGATGGATATACTCCTCGGCAGCCACAAATTGACATGGCTGTTGCGGTTGATGATGCCTTAAAAAAACGTCACCAATTAGTGGTTGAGGCGGGCACAGGCACGGGTAAAACCTACGCTTACTTAGCGCCTGCGTTAAAATCAAAAGGCAAAACCATCATCTCTACGGGGTCAAAAGCACTACAAGAGCAGTTGTTCCACCGTGATTTACCCAACTTAGTCAAAGCTCTGAGCGCCACTAAAAAAGTCGCCCTTTTAAAAGGACGTGCGAATTATTTGTGTACCTATCGCTTAAGTCAGCATGTTGCGCATGTACCAACAGATGATCCTGATGTAATGCATCAACTCGCGATGGTGGCAAAGTTTGCAAGTGAAACCCGTTCAGGCGATTTAGCAGATTGTATTGGCATAGAAGAAGACGCTAAGGTACTGCCTTATGTTAGCTCAACCGCAGATAACTGTTTAGGTAAAGAGTGCCCCGATTTTCAAGATTGCTATATTCGTAAAGCCCGCTTAAATGCCATGGAAGCTGACGTGGTGGTGATCAACCATCATTTATTCTTTGCCGATATGGCTGTAAAAGACACGGGTTTTGCTGAATTAATGCCTACGGCAGATGCCTATATTTTTGATGAGGCGCATCAGCTTAGTGAAATTGCCAGTGACTATTTTGGCGAAAGTGTTAGCACTAAAAAGCTGGTGGATTTAATTAATGACTTACGAGCAATATACCGTGCAGATATCCCGGATATGCTGCAATTAGGTAAAACCCTCAACAAGTTAGAAACCAGCGTGGCAGATTTACGTTTGCAGTTTGGGGTTGATGGTAGTCGTGGTGATTGGCGTGAAAAGCTGGCTGATAAAGATATTTGTGCAGCACTGCACCGAGTAATTAGCGACCTCGACTTTTTATACCAAGTATTAAAGTTATGCTTAGACCGTAGCGAAAAAATAGAGCATCCGTTTGAGCGTACGCTGGCCTTTAAAGGTCAGTTAGAGCGGGTATTTGATACAGCCCAAACGGGCTATAGTTATTGGTACGAAACCACTCGCCGATACCTAACGGTAAACATTACACCGCTAAATGTATCGGCTAAATTCGCACAAATGATGAAAGACACAGGAGCAGGTTTTGTGTTTACATCAGCGACTTTATCGGTCGATAACGAATTAGAACACTTTAACGCTAGCCTTGGCTTAAAGCCAACGCAAAGCATGATTGTTGAAAGTCCGTTTGATTATCAACAACAAGCGCTACTTTGCTTACCACGCTACTTACCTGAGTCTCATGCGAATAATATGCCTCATGCTATTATCAAGCTGACCCTTGAGTTAATTAAATCAGCAAAAGGTCGCTGCTTTGTGCTCTTTACTAGTTATCGTATGATGCACTTAGTGGCGGAAGGTTTAACTACACAAATGGATTATCCGGTTTATATGCAAGGGCAAATGTCTAAACGCATTATCCTTGAGAAGTTTACCCGTCACGGTAATGCCGTATTACTCGGCACAGCCTCATTTTGGGAAGGCGTAGATGTTAGAGGCAGCACATTAAGTTGTGTTATCATTAACAAATTGCCGTTTGCCGCACCTGATGACCCATTATTGCAAGCAAAAATGCAAGATTGCCAGTTACAAGGCAAAGACCCATTTGCACATATTCAATTACCTCAAGCGGTCATTGCATTAAAGCAAGGGGTAGGGCGACTTATTCGCGATAGTAAAGATAAAGGTGTGCTGGTTATTTGCGATAACCGCCTAGTAACACGCCATTACGGCCAAGTATTTTTAAAAAGTTTGCCACCCATGCGCCGCACGCGCGACTTAGCAATGGCAAACGCGTTTTTAGAACAGATCAATTAGAGTAACTTAGATGATTAAACACAATATTCTTGCCTTAGATGCATCAACTGAAGCTTTATCGCTGGTGCTACATTATCAAGGGCAAACATTTCATCATTTTGAAGAGTGCCCTCAGCAGCACAGCCAAAAGATTTTGCCTTTAATTGATGAGTTACTCGCAAAGGCGCAATGTAAACTAACCGATTTAGATGTAATTGGTTTTGGTCAAGGACCGGGTAGCTTTACGGGCGTGCGTATTAGTGTTGCGATTGCACAAGGTTTAGCTTATGCCGCACGCTTACCTCTGGTTGGCGTATCAACATTGCAGATGATGGCGCAACAAGCGTTTGAACAAGACCAAGCCAGCGATGTGTTTTCTGCGATTGATGCACGTATGGGTGAGATTTATTACGCTCATTATAAAGCTGATGATAATGGCTTAATGACGCTAGTTGATGAAGAACAAGTTATTAAACCTGAGTTGCTAACGTTACCTGAAACAACGGCGGCAGCGGTGGGTACGGGTTGGAAAACCTATCCTGCACTTGTTACAGAACTTGCAAATGTAAGTCTAAATGAAAACATTTTACTGCCTGATGCAAAGTACATGCTGGCCTCGGTTGCCACTGCATTCGCTAACGGTGATACAGTGACTGCAGCCAATGCGCAGCCTAAATATGTTCGTGATACAGTGACTTGGAAAAAGCTACCAGGCCGAGAGTAACTGAGAGAGTAACGAGACTTGCGCGCTTGTCAGTTATGGCACATAATTTAGTCATGTTTGATGTGGAATTACGAGTTTGACTTTACCTATTGGCTCAGGCTTTTATACCGGTGACATTCCCGGTCAATATAGCCGTAAAAATACCGTTACTGATAAGCCTAAAGCGATATCAGACCAAACGGCTGAGCAAAAATCGTCAACAGAGTATGTTAAATCAAGCCCTCAAGCTGTTGCTATTGCTGATGAATTTAAAGCTGAGTCGCAAAGCTATCAGCAAACAATTTATGATAAACCAAGCAACCCAAAAACCAGTCGCGCTATTTCAACCTATACGGAATTTGCTAACTTAGAGCGCCGCGCCGAAGTGCAAAGCCTTATTGGCGTTGATGTATATGCTTAGCTAATTGCTAATACTGAATTCATAAAAAAAAGCCTAAACAATATGTTTAGGCTTTTTTTATGATTGGACAGTATTCAATATAAATTACTGCTTAATAAAATCAATCAGCTTGTCGGCAATCGCAGTATTGTTTTGCGAACCGTAGAAAGCTTCTGCTCGTTTACCATAGGCAAACACTTGTACATCAATAGCGGTGTGGCCGCCAGTAGTCCAACCTGTGAAGCTGGCATGATTGATAATATCTTTTACAGCAAGTAGCAGTGCTTTCTCGCCCATTTTCTTAGCTTCGCTTAGCTTAATGCTGTTAGCATCAGTGAATTCGATATCAGAATACTTTTGCCATACTGCTTTTAAGTCATCGCTTTCAAGTAGATCTTTTGTGATAGTGCCAGCTGTTGCTTTAACACCTTTAATCACGTCTGTTTCCCACTTATATTGACCATGAGCACCGAGTGTTAAGCCACCTGTTGAGTGATCGGCAGTGATAACAAGCAGGGTATCAGGGTTTTTATCTACATACGCTTTTGCTTGTTCAATTGATTTAGCAAAGTCATCCATTTCGCCCATTGCACATGCAATGTCGTTTGCATGACCACACCAGTCAATTTGGCTGCCTTCGATCATCACAAAGAACCCTTTGTCGTTTTGACCATCAAGTAAATCAAGTGCTTTCGTTGTCATTTGCGTAAGGCGCGTTGGATTTTCGTCAAGCGCAAACGGTAAACCGACTTCAGCGAATAAACCAAGCGCTGGAACTTGCTTTAAGTCATTCATTGCTGCAAAGTCATCGCTGTACTGATAGCCAGCCGCTTTAAACTCTTCTACAAGGTTACGGTCTTCACGAACGTAATATTTCGTGCCGCCACCAAGCATTAAATCAACCGGTAATTTACCCGCGATTTTGTTATCGATATAGTCGTTAGCAATTTCGTCGTAGTTACGGCGTGATTCGTTGTGCGAAGCAAAGCTTGCTGGTGTAGCGTGGTTGATTTGCGAAGTAGCTACGAGTGCTGTTGTCATGCCACGCTCTTTAGCAACTTCAAGCATAGTTTTTACTGGTTTTTTATCAGTATCAACGGCAATTGCGCCATTATAACTTTTATGACCACTGCTCAGAGCTGTTGCACCCGCTGCGCTGTCTGTTACATAGGTATGATCATCAGGGTAGGTATGTGCCATACCACGCAAAATAGTATCGAAAACAGTTGGGTCAACAACTTTAGTATTTGGATCATCTTTAAAGTAACGATATGCAGTTGTGTACGCCGGGCCCATACCATCACCAATCATATAAATGATGTTTTTTGGTGCTGATTCAGCCATTACTGAGCCTGCTGAGCATAATAATGCTAAAAGACTTAATTTTAATTTCATTGATGTAACCTTATTATTGTGCCCTTATTTATACTGCGAGGATTATTGTATACTAGCCAGACGATAAATAAACGCCTTTAAGTTGAAACGCTTAATAAATAGGAGCAATTGTGCAACCTTTTTCTTTTCAAACTGGCACTCAGGCAATGCATGGCCTAACCTTTGGTCATGGCGAAGAGGTTGTGATTGCCTTACATGGTTGGCTTGATAACGCACATAGTTACATACCTATGTTACAAAACGCGCAGTTAAACCAGCGTTGGTATTGCCTTGATTTTCCTGGCCATGGTTTATCTGATTGGCGAAGCAGTGACGCCCACTATTACTTTATTGATTATGTTGATGATGTATATAAGTTTATTGAGTCACTTGATGTAACGAAAGTGCATTTAGTTGGCCATTCTATGGGCGCCATGGTCGCTGGTGTTTTTGCGAGCTGCTTTCCTGAAAAGGTGGCATCGGTAAACTTTATTGAGGGAATTGGCTGCGTTACAACCAACAGTAATGAAATGAGCAGCCAACTTCGTAAAGCGATATTAAATAGAGCGCGGGTAAACAGCAAAGGCCCTCGTGCATTTGACTCAATAGCGCACATTATTAGTGCAAGGCTTGCAAGTGGCGACCTTGAATACCCACAAGCAGAGCTATTAATGACAAGAAATAGTTACGAAAAAGCAGGTAAGTGGTATTTAACAACCGATCCTAAGCTTAAAAATCACTCAGGATTTCGCTTTGATGAGTCGCAATGTATTGCAACCATCAAACAAATTACCGCACCATGTCAGCTTATCTTAGGGGATAAGGGGTATCCTTTTGTTAGGGATAACCTAGAGGCATATGGTAAATATTACAAGGAGTTAAAAATTCATGAGATACCTGGAGGTCACCATTGCCATATGCAAAGTCCTGCATTAACCTTAGAACACATTCATGCATTTATTGGGCAGTATAAAGCAAGTTAATTGTATAATTGCACCAAATGTGGGATTATCTGCACCATTAGAGTATTTACTCCATTGAGAAACGGCCTTAGTTAGATTAAGGTTATTAAAAAATATAATTATAAACAGGAGCTAAGAGTGGAAAAAATCTGGCTTAAACGCTACCCAGAAGGTATGCCTGAAACAATCGACCCTGAGCATTATCACTCGCTACTCGACTTGTTTGAAAAAAGTTTTGCTGACTATAGTGACCTTCCAGCCTTTACCAACATGGGTAAAGTGTTGACCTATAGTGAGTTAGACAGTGCTACAAAACGTGTTGCGTCGTACATTCAAAATGATCTTGGTCTGAAAAAAGGCGATAAAGTAGCGGTGATGATGCCGAATCTACTGCAAACGCCTGTTACTATTTTAGGTATTCTTCGTGCAGGCTGTGTAGTGGTGAACGTAAACCCACTTTACACCGTGCGTGAATTAGAGCATCAGTTAAATGACTCAGAGTCATCAGCAATTTTCATTCTTGCTAACTTTGCCGATACTCTAGAAAAAGCATTACCAAAAACCAACGTTAAGCACATTGTGGTTACCCAAGTAGGTGACATGGTGGGCGGCCTTAAAAAGCACATCGTTAACTTTGTGGTTAAGCACGTTAAGAAAATGGTGCCTAGCTACTCATTGCCAAATGTAATCAAATTTGCCGATACACTTGCTGGTAACGAAGCGAGCTATAAAAAGCCAGATGTTGATTTAAACGACTTAGCATTTTTGCAATACACAGGTGGAACAACCGGTGTATCTAAAGGTGCAATGCTATCGCATGGCAACATGGTTGGTAACCTTGAACAAGTTTCAGGTTGTCTAGATAACGTTTTAGATCGCGGAAAAGAAGTGGTTATTACAGCACTGCCGCTTTATCACATCTTTGCTTTGACTGCGAACTGCCTAACATTTATGAAATACGGTGGTTTAAACGTACTTATTACAAACCCTCGTGATATGCCTGGCTTTGTAAAAGAGTTAGCACAACACAAATTTACTGCTGTAACGGGTGTAAATACGCTATTTAACGGTTTACTAAATACCCCAGGTTTTGCTGAACTTGATTTCTCAAGCCTAAAAATGTCACTTGGCGGTGGCATGGCGGTACAGCGTCCAGTTGCTGAAAAATGGCAAGCTGTAACAAAAACCAAATTAATGGAAGGTTATGGCCTAACTGAGTGTGCACCACTTGTAACTGTTAGCCCCTACGACCTCGAAGGTTATAACGGTTCAATTGGTTTACCTGCTCCTAGCACTGATATTAAGCTTATGCTTGAAAATGGTGAAGAAGCAGCAAAAGGTGAGCCAGGCGAGCTTTGGGTTAAAGGCCCACAAGTTATGCAAGGTTATTACAACCGCCCAGATGCAACAGCCGAATGCTTAAAAGACGGTTGGTTTGCAACGGGTGATATTGCAACTTACGATGATGAAGGTTTCTTCTATATTGTTGATCGTAAGAAAGACATGATTATTGTATCTGGCTTCAACGTGTTCCCAAATGAGATCGAAGAAGTTGTTGCTATGCACGAAGGCGTGCTTGAAGTGGCAGCTATTGGTATCCCTCATGAGGTCAGTGGCGAACAAGTTAAAGTTTTTGTTGTGAAAAAAGATCAATCTTTAACTGAAAAAGATATAATAAAGCACTGTCGTGATAATTTAACGAACTATAAGGTGCCTAAACTCGTTGAGTTTAGAGATGAACTACCAAAAACAAACGTTGGTAAGATTCTAAGAAGAGCCTTAAAGGACGAAGAAAAATAATTAAAGCCGGCATTAGCCGGCTTTTTTATGGTAAAGAAAGGGGTATAAGTGCAATATCAACTGATCGAAACGCAAAATCAATTAAATGATTTTGTAGAAAAAATAACAGGAAAACCGGTACTGGCAATTGATACCGAGTTTATGCGTCGTCGTACGCTTTACCCTGAAGTTGCACTTATTCAAGTATACGATGGTGAGCATTTAGCGTTAATCGACCCTCTGGCTGAGTTGTCGCTTTTTGATTTTTGGCAAGTACTTAAAAACCCAGAAGTGTTAAAGGTACTGCATTCACCGTCAGAAGATATTGAAGTGTTTCAAAAATACGCTGGCTTTGTACCAACACCGCTGTTTGATACCCAATTTGCTCTACAAATACTAGGTCATGGTAACTGCATGGGCTTTGCCCACATGGTTAAAGAGTTGCTTGATATCGAAATAGATAAAAGCGAATCACGCACGAACTGGTTACAGCGCCCACTCACAGAAAAGCAGCTAGATTATGCCGCTGCTGATACGTATCACTTACTGCCTTGTTTTGAAATTATTAAAGAACAAATTGATGAAGCAGGCTTTTTTGACATTGTGATCAGCGAAAGCGAGTTAGTCGCGCAAAAACGTGCTTACCAACCACCTGCAGAGCAGCTTTACAAAGATATTAAAAATGCTTGGCAATTACGACCGTACGACTTAGCTGTATTGCGCGAACTTGCCGCATGGCGCCGTGAAAAGGCAGAGCGCAAAAACCTCGCGCTTAACTTCGTGGTAAAAGAGCACAACATGGTTGAAATTGCTAAGCGCAAGCCTGTAAGTTTAAATGCGTTACGCAGAGTGCCAGGTGTTGAACCAATGGAAGTTAACCGTTCAGGCGTAGAAATTTTAAAATGTATTGAGCGTGGTAAAGCCGTTCCTGTTAGCGAACAACCTGCACAACTAAAACGTTTAATCGATTTTCCGGCATACAAAAAAGCCGCTAAAGATATTAAACAAAAAATTACCAAAGCTGCAAAAGAGCAGGGTATTCCTGAAGATGTATTGGCCTCTAAAAAACAGATTAACCAGCTGATCAGCTGGAATTGGAAGCTCGATGCTGATGAGCGTAAAGCTGCATCAAAGCCAGATCTGTTTAACTCATGGCGCTATGAGTATGTGAAAGACGTACTTAAAGAGTGGCAAAACTAAGTAACTATCTCAAAGGGCTTTTTATGCTTTGACTTGCATTAAAAGCCCTGAAACTTGCTGCGTTTACGTGTAACCTCTAACCAATGCAGCACGTTATTATCATATCGTTTTAATCGTTGTTTTTGTTTCGATGTTAAATAATAAAATGGCGCGAATATAAAGTAGCCATGACCAATGATTACCACACAATTAAAACCATATTTAGAGTATTGTTTAATTAGTTTAGTTTTGTTTGGTTCAATATGAACATTTCCAAACGCTGAGCTATAAAAAATACCGTGTCGACATATAGTCAGCTCATTTTTACTGCTCAATACCAATAAAATAATTATTAACGATGTAAGCATAAAAGCCAGCAAAAGCAGGTCATAAAGTGGATGCTTTTGGGATGTCGCTTTTAGAATAGACAATGTTAAGACGGCTAAAGTCACGAGGATCGCAAGTGTGCTTTTCTCTGAACTCTTCCTTAAATTCAATACTTTCATTCTCAGTCCCTGAGAGGCTTTTTTAATATAGTACTTCGCTACTTAGATAAAACAATCTGCCAAAAAAATGAAAGTAAAAGCTGTTTTTAATGTTTTATTATTAATTTTTAATGCTGTGTTTTATTTAGCTTGTTGAAATTAAATGAGATATTGAACGGTGAAAGATATAATAATAAATGTAAAGTAGGTTGGTAGAATAAGCCACGTTATATATCTTCATTAAGGATAATGAGCCTTTGAAAACTGCTAAGCTGTTCTTTGCACATATCATTTAAGAAAATGAACGATGCGAGTATATTAATGTATTTAACTTTACATAAAAGCTTTTAAAAACTAGTTATAGAAATACTTTAAGTAATTTGTTAAAACTATATCAAAGGGGTAAGCCACATAACAAACCGCAGTAGAGCTGGGAGGAACATGCTGGGATTAAAGAGTGTGAATCGTCCTCGCTTGTTAATATAGCCACCCTTTATGTCCCTATGCGAGATGGGTGGTACGTTTAAGGATATTCCCGCAATTAATTTTGGCGTTGGTACTTTTAAAATATAAACAGATGCATAGAACGGAAATTTAGGAGCGCTTTTGTGAAAGGGACTGCATTCATTCTTCTCATCGTAGCAGTTTTCGGTATTCTTAAACTCATTGCTCCGAAGATTGTGGAGTTTTTGCCTGAGTGGGCAAATGGGCTCATTTTTCTCATTGTATTTTTAGTTTTGTGTTTTCAATTTGGGCGATTTATCTTTAAACACCGAAGAAAGGACGATTAGCTGTTCGTTTTAAAGCGTATAACAAACAATTTAAGCCGTCGTTCGGTCGTTTTTACTGAATGTTTTTGACATCAATAGGATTAAGATATGGAAAACTATGCACTAGCAGGCTTGGGGTTGCTAATAGTGTTCAATATTTTGATTAGTTTAGTAATTTATAAAAGAAATGATTTTGAAACTTTTCAAAAAGTAGCACAAATAGTTCTGGTTTGGTTACTCCCCGTCATAGGTGGAGCTGGAATCTTGATATTCTATAAAAGCATAGATAAACCGATCAGGAAACCAGAAAGCTTTGCAAAACGTACTGAAGGTAGTAGCTCTTGGCAAGATGAACCTTAATATAGAGCTATGAGTGAACGACTTTTTAAATCCAAGCCATGAGCTCACGTTTTTAAAGCGAGCTCATTCCTAAAATAACCCTACAAACCAAGTAAAATCTTATCTAAATTTTGTTTCGATTTAGCAACGCTTTGTAGTGGGGTTAATCCAGTTGGGTATTCTTCTTGCTCAAGCACTAACCACTTGGTGTTGCCGTGCGACTCTAAAGTATCGATGATGGCAGGCCAATCAATGTTGTTTTCGCCGATAATCGGGCTCATGTTGCTACTCTCAACTGTACGTACTTTAATGTGCGTAGCAAGAGTGCGGTTAGGGTACTTTTTAATAAAGTAGATTGGATCTTTAGCAGCGTAATTGACCCAGCCAATATCTAACTGCAATGGCATGGTCTTGGGTGTATTAGTGGCAATATAATCCCAAAACGTTGCGTTATTAAATGCATTAAACTCTTTATTATGATTGTGAAAACCGATCTTCATATCAAAGCGGGTTGCGTAATCACAGACCTTAGTAAGCTCTTTAACCAGAGATTTAACTCCCTCAGGGTGCCATGCTCTTTCATCCCAAGGTACATAAAGTGTAGTAACGCCAAGGGTTTTGTAAAACAGCAGGGTGCTACCAATGGTGTTTTCACTGAGTGCATCAAAGCCTATATGGGCACTACTGGCAACTAAGCCTAATTCACTAAGCTTTGTTTTTAAGGCTGCTGGGTTATGTGAGTATGGGCCAAAATCTCCGGCAAACTCCACGCCGTCAAACCCCATTTCGGCAAGTGATTTAAGCGTACCATGAAAGTCATTTTTTAAGGTGTCTTTGACTGACCATAGCTGTACACTCACGGGCAGTTTTGCGAATAATTGACCACTAAATACAAGGCTGATAATGAGTAATAAAATGCGGGTTTTAAACATACTTAAATCCTAAAAAAGCAGGGGAGTGACCCCCTGCACTGTGTTACAAATAACACAAGGGGGAAAGTTAATCGGTATAGGCGTACTCGCTCAGACCAAGCTCAGCTAAAACCTGATCTAAATGGGCTTTTGCTTCATCAGAAGGGCCAGGGTAATCACCTGCAATAGGCACATTACCAAGGTAACCAATGTCTTTACAGCCCTCTGGCGTACAGAAAAAGGCAGCAAGCACTAACTCTTTAAAGCGTAAAAAGGCTTTACCAATGCGCTGAAATTGAACAGGTGTTTGCTCGTTTAAAAACGCAATATCGTCTAAAATCGCGCGATGTTGCTTTTCATTAAGTGCAACAAATTGCTTTTTAAAACGAAGTTGTGCTTCATCGTTAAGCCAAGCTAATGAATTTAAAATTTTAATTCTATCGCGTTGTTGGCCTTCATAAGGTGCGCTTACCCATTCATTAATAACGGCCGGTACTTGTAGCTCACTGGCTGAAGGAATAGCGCCTTCGCGCGGTACAATGTAATCAGATAAAAGCGCTACCAACGTAAGTTCGTCTGCTGTTAAGGTCAGTGGCCAAGGTGATTCTGGTGGCATCACCAAATTAGGATCTTGACCATAGCCTTTAGCGGTTACAGGCTTGATATCTAAATCAGGCCAATGCTCTTTTGCAGAGACTGCAACGTCATCTTCCAGTGCTTTTGTGCAGCCAGCAGTTAAACCAATCGCCGAGCCTGCAGCTAATAGACCAAGCCATTTTAAAGACTCACGGCGGCTCATGTTTGAAACATAGTTATATGAGTCGTGTTCGTTACGATGATGCATAATTAAAGTACCCCGTTATCAATTTGTTGAGCAAGCCAAGTTGAATTACGCATTGCCAGTGTCATGATGGTGAGCGTACAGTTTTTATGAGGGTTAGAAGCAAATACACCCGCATCCATTACAAATAGGTTATTACAATCCCACGTTTGACCCCATTGATTGGTGACAGAGTCTTTCTTTGAGCTGCCCATTCGTGTGGTGCCCACTTCGTGAATGATTTCGCCACCTTTTGAAATTGCTTTTTCAGCAGGTGGGAGTTCGCCAACGGTCGCACCCATGTTTTCTAGAATTTGCTTCGCAGTTTTTAAACCATGTTCGATTTGCTTTAATTCTCTGTCAGACCACTTAAAGTGGAATTTTGATACCGGAATACCCCATTTGTCTTTAACGTTTTCGTCAATTTCCATGTAGGTATCTTTGTTCGGTAACATCTCGCCACGAAGAGCAAAGCCAACGTAAGAGCCATATGCATCACGAATTTGTTGTTTAAGAGCTGGGCCATAGCCTTGTTTATCACCTGACACACCCGAACCCGGCTGGCCAAAGCCACTGCCAATTTCAAAGTGATAACCACGTGGGAAATCTAATTCATTGTTAGCTTGTGCTTGATGACCCCACCAAGGAATAAATAAGTGATTAGCGGTGTGTCCATCTTCGTTATAACGTGGGCGACCTTTAAGTGCCGGAATTTGCGCACCTAACCATGCACCCGTCGAATCCATCAAGTTTCGACCTACTTGGCCACTTGAGTTAGCAAGGCCTTTAGGATGCTTTTTATTCTTTGAGTTTAATAAAATACGTGCTGATTCACAGGCGCTGGCGGCTAAGATAACCACATCGGCATCAATAGCATGTTCGGTTATTGTGTGTTTATCAACATAGGTGACGCCAGTGACCTTACCTTGCTCATCAACTTTGACTGATTTAACCATGGCATCGGTAATAACTTTTAAGTTGCCGGTGGCTTTTGCCATAGGTAATAGCGATGTCGTAGTTTGGAAAGCTGCGCCAATTGAACAACCTGAGCCACAAGGCGTTGCATAAAAACACGCCATGCGATCATCTTTCGGGCGGGTTAATACCGCACGGTGCATCGGTACTGCTTGAATGCCCATTTTCTTTGCAGAAGCGGCAATTAAAAGCTCAGGAACACGGGGCTTTGGTGGCGGCTGTAAAATACCCGGTGACGAGTCTGGCATATCTTCATGGCCTGTATTGGTGCCACATACACCCACAAGTTCTTCGGTTTTATCGTACCAAGGTGCTAAATCAGCGTATTCAAATGGCCAGTCGGCACCGTGACCATCACGGCTTTTGCCTTTAAAATCGTGCTCACTAAAACGTAATGAATAGCGGCCCCAGTGGTTAGTTCGACCACCTAACATACGTGCGCGCCACCAATAAAAGTCGCTTCCTTTGGCGCTGGTATATGGCTCATCAGGTACTTGCCAGCCGCCATCAACGGTTGCGTCGTAAAAGCCAAAGTTTTTGTCTTTGTTACCTGCACCCATAAGTGGGGCTTCGTTGTTACGACGAAACATCGGGCTTTCTGTTTTCGGGTCATAATTACGACCCGCTTCAAGTAATAACACTTTGTGGCCAAGTTTAGTTAGCGTATAAGCGGCCATTGCACCGCCAGCACCAGAGCCAACAACTAATACCTTATGTTTAAAATCAGACATCTTATAGCTCCTTGATTTTTATATTTTTAAACCACACTTTGTCACCATGGTCTTGAAGCCCGATATGACCTTGTTCAGCCGTTGCAAAGTTTTTCCAGGTTGCAAACTTACTGCCTTTTACAAGGGTGTTCCATGTTGTACTACCAATTACAATGCTGGTGGTGCTGATACCGTTTTGCCAAACTTGTAAGTGGTTGTCTTGCATTTTAATGCGCACATGGTTCCAGCTATTTGCTGGTTTGTGCGACGCAACTGGTGCAGCAAATAAATCGTAAATTGACCCTGCTAAGTGCGAGTCAATTTCGGTATCTGGGTGTTCTTCGTTATCGATAATTTGAATTTCAGGTGCATGAGAGTAAATCATCTGCCCGGTTTCATCAGCTAACACAAAAATACCGCTATTGCCTTTGGTAGAGATTTTCCAATCAATCTGTAATTCAAAGTTTTGGTACTGCTTTTTAGTAAGCAGGTCGCCACCACCTTTGGTTAAAGTCATAGCGCCATCTTCAACGACCCATGCAGGATTTAAAGATTCGCTTTTAAAATTACGCCATTGCGACATATCTTTGCCGTCAAACAACAACTGCCAGCCAGCTTGCTTTTCTTGTTGTGTTAGCTGATTGTCAGCCGCATTAGCGAGTGCACAGCTACTAACGGTGAGCATTAAAGTCAGTGCTTTAAGAGATTTAAACATAGTGTTCCTCGACGATTTACTTGCTTAAGACGCACATTTTTCGGTGCGTTTGTTGTTATTAATTACTAAATGCAACCCAATGAATGCGACGATTAAAATAATTGGGAAGATCAGTAGGTTTTGTAATACAGCCTGTCCGGCTAAAATTTCAATTTGTTCAGCGCTTGCGCCACTTGCTTCTGCTGATGAGCGTGCCGTATCTATCCAGCTACCAATTACAGGGTTCCAGATGCTCATAGCAAACATGCCTGCACCGCCCATTAACGACATACCCATCGCCCCTGACTTTGGAATGTATTCTGCAACGCAGCCAAGCATGGTCGGCCAAAAGTAGGTAACGCCAAGTGCAAAAAGCATCGCTGCTAGATAAATCATGCTGCCCTCGGCTTGGCTCATCATAAAAATACCTAAGCTTGCACAAATGGCAGATCCAAGTAATACACCTGTAGGGTTGAGCTTATGCACAATTGGGCCTGCAAAGAAACGACCAACCGCCATTAAGCCGGTGATCAGGGCTAATACCACCATAGGAGAGGCACCCGATGAACCTAAAATACGCTCAATCCATTGTTGTGTGCCAAATTCAGTGGTTGCGGTAAACGTCATACAGGCAATTAAAAAGATGTATAACGGCGTAAATAAGTGGCGAATATTGCTGCTGGTAGAGTGAGTACGCGTATCAAAGCGTGGAAATTGTGCTTTGATCAGCATAGCGCCATAGATAACCGTAGGAATTAAAATCAACGCTACTTGCCATTGCCAGTTTAAACCTGCTCCCGACATAAAATTCGACGCAAGTGCGCCAATCACAATGCCACCTGGGAACCAAACATGAAAACGGTTTAGCATAGTGGTAGTGTTTTTAGGGTACATTTCTGCAATTAGTGGGTTACAGCCAGCTTCAACAGCGCCGTTGGCAAAACCAATTAAAAAGGTAGAAACCAGTAAGCCCCAAAAACCATCAGCTGTTATCGTCAAAACAAGACCAAGTAAATGACAGATAAACGCTAACGCCACTAATTTCTTCGCGCCAATGGCATTATAAATAATACCGCCGACCATAGTCGCGACCGGAAAACCTAAAAATGCCATGGCGTTAACCCAACCTAATTCGGTGTCGGTTAAGCCAAACTCACTGCCTAGTTGACCTAAAATACCAGCACGAATGGCAAAGGTCATAGAGGTCACAATCAGTGCTATACAGCAAAGCCGAAAGACAATGCGGTTATAATTATTGTTGTCCATATTGTGTGTCCTGTGTGTTCTATTGTTGTCGGTTTATAAACCTAAAATTCGATTATTACGCTCAGTGTTTGTTGTGCCACTGGCAAAATCGTCAAAGGCTTTGTCTGTTGGGTTTATTAAGTGTGCTTTAATAAACTCAGCGCCTTCTCTTGCCCCATCTTCTGGGTGCTTTAAGCAACATTCCCATTCAAGTACAGCCCAACCATCAAAACCATATTGAGTTAACTTGCTGAAGATTTGCTTAAAATCTACTTGGCCATCACCTAAAGAACGAAAACGCCCTGGTCGGTCTTGCCAGTTTTGAAATCCGCCATAAACACCTGAGCGGCCATTTGCGATAAATTCGGCATCTTTGACATGAAACGCCTTAATGCGCGAATGATAAATATCGATAAACGCTAAATAGTCGAGCTGTTGCAATACAAAATGGCTCGGATCATAAAGAATATTAACGCGTGGGTGATTATTGGTTGCTGCTAAAAAGCGCTCAAATGTCACACCATCATGTAGGTCTTCACCCGGATGTAATTCATAACACACGTCCACGCCATGCTCGTCAAAGCAATCTAAAATAGGTAACCAACGCTTAGCAAGTTCACTAAAGCCTTGTTCAACAAGTCCTTGTGGACGCTGTGGCCACGGGTAAAAGGTATGCCATAAAAAAGATCCCGAGAATGTCGCATGGGTTGTTAAGCCAAGGTTTTTACTTGCTTTAGCAGCCATCATCAGTTGCTCTGTTGCCCACTTTGTTCGCGCTGCAGGGTTGCCTTTTACATGCTCTGCGGCAAAGTTATCGAACATTTCATCGTAGGCAGGGTGAACAGCAATTAACTGGCCTTGCAAATGTGTTGATAGCTCTGAAATTGTAAGTCCATACTCTGTGGCAATACCAGTGACTTCATCGCAGTAATGCTGGCTTTGAGCTGCTTTTTCTAAATCAAAAATAGTCGGGTTTGAGGTTGGCACTTGAATCGCTTTGTAACCTAAACCACTTGCCCACTCACATAAACCACGAAAGCTATTGAAAGGGGCTTGATCTGAAATAAACTGCGCCAAAAATATTGCTGGCCCTTTGATTTTATTCATTCTTTATTATCCAATCTGTAATTTGTGCCATTTAGTATCTTGCTTCGATGAAGCAACAACATGCTCAATAAACGCCATACCACGCACAGCCTCATTGATGCCAGGCACATCAAATGCTGAATTTGTTGCGTTATCGCCTTGCTTAAATGCGTGGATCTGCGCTGCAAAATTGCGGTAAATATTGGCAAAGGCTTCAAGGTAGCCTTCTGGGTGACCGGCAGGGGCACGCAGGGCATTTTGCGTGTCAGGGTGTAATTCACCCACGCCT
The DNA here is from genome assembly GCF_023708065.1 of Pseudoalteromonas sp. NCCP-2140. Lineage (NCBI taxonomy): Bacteria > Pseudomonadati > Pseudomonadota > Gammaproteobacteria > Alteromonadales > Pseudoalteromonadaceae > Pseudoalteromonas > Pseudoalteromonas sp. NCCP-2140. Next base: position 461,904 of record NZ_BRCZ01000004.1, read on the forward strand.
GCTCTAAGTAATGTTGCAGCTTGATTGTGACCTCTTAGCCATAAGCTATTAGGCTCAAGTTGCGACCACTCAAGACTGGCTTTATCGCCATAAATACGCAGGCGTAAGTTGTTTTCATCGCCAATAGCAATTTGGCTTGCCAGTAAAACGCCTTTACAACCATTATTGAATCTAAGAAGCACGGTGCCATCATCATCAAGGGCTCGGCCTTTAACCACATGATTTAAATCGGCGCAAAGCTCGGTGATTTCGAGATTAGAAACATACTCGGCTAAGTTAGCTGCATGCACGCCAATGTCGCCCATACAACAACTAATGCCAGACTTACTGGTGTCTAAACGCCAGCTCGCTTGTTTTGAACCTTCGTCTTCGCTGTGCGCTAACCAGCCTTGAGTGTACTCAACAATGACTTTACGTATACTGCCGAGCTCGCCTGCTTTTACGCGATGCTTGGCTTCTTTGACCATAGGGTAACCGGTGTAAGTGTGGGTTAACCCATATAAAACCTGCTGTTTTGCAATAATGCTTTGTAATTGCTCTGCTTCTGCGAGAGTAAGCGTTGCAGGTTTATCTGAGAGCACATGAAAACCATGTTCAAGCGCCATTTTCGCGACCGGAAAATGTAAGTGGTTTGGGGTGACAATAGCCACAAAATCAATACGCTGATCAGCAGGTAATTTTGCTTCTTCGGCAAATAGCGTATGGTAACTGTCGTAGCAGCGGCTGCTATCAAGCCCTAGTAGTTCGCCGGTTGCTTTACATTTGTTTGCGTCTGAACTGAATGCGCCTGCAACAAGCTCTATCATTCCGTCTAATCGCGCTGCAATTCGATGAATAGCGCCAATGAAGGCACCATCGCCACCGCCTACCATTGCCATGCGGATCTTAGCTTTGCTCATCTTAAGCGCTCCTAAATTTAAATAGCGTCTGCTACTGTTAATGTCATGTTATTGATAATAGGAAAGCTTAGCCAATAAGCGCTAATAAAAATTCGGTTGACAATGCAACAAAATCGGCGTTTAAAATATATATGGCTGTTCTTTATTGAGACAAAATTAAGCGATGGATATTCAAGAAATAATAAAAAAAGCTGGGGTAAATCAGCTAATTGCTGCATTTGATTTACTGCCAGATATCCTCTTTTGGGTAAAAGACACAGATAGTAGAATCTTGCATTGTAATCAGCATTTTATTGAGCATCAGGGTTATAAAACACTGGAGCAAATATTGCTAAAAACAGACTTCGATTTTTCACCAAAGCACCTTGCGTTTCAGTACGTCAATGACGATAAACGGGTGATGGAAGGCTACATAGTGACTGACCGTTTAGAGCTTAACCAAACCCAACAAGGTGAGCTTGGTTGGTTTTCTACATCAAAGCATGCTTTAAAAGATCACGATGGCAATGTGATTGGCACTTACGGAGTGACCCGACATTTACAAAAAACATCAAAAGCGCTTTCTCATGTAAGGGCAATTGAAGAGCCGGTAAAATTTATTCGCGAGCATTACCATCGTCAGATCAGCATTGATGAATTAGCAGAGCTTGCGCATTTGTCGGTAAGTGCTTTAGAGCGCCGCTTTAAAAAGCATTTAGCAAAAACACCTAATCAATTTATTAACGAAGTGCGTCTCGAAAATGCCCGCAAGCTACTGATTGAAACGCAACTGCCCATTTCACAAGTGGCCTACCAGTGTGGGTTTTCTGAACCGAGTTACTTCAGTAAACAATTTCGGCGTTTGTTTGGTGAAATTCCCTCACAAATGCGCTCGCAATTAGGTAATTAAATTGCAGCTCTTGCAATTAAAATAGCCCCTTGCTCTGCACTGGCAAGGGCGGGGGTTAAATGCGCTTTACTGGTATCAGATAAGTAAGGGGTAATGGCACTAGAAATACCGCCCATCAAGGTGACGTTTTCAATACCTTGTTTTTCAAAGTAAGTGATATAGCGGCTAATGTATGCGCACGCTTCATTGATTAATTGCTGACAAAAAGCATCGTCAGAATGGCTAAAAACGAGCGGCGCAAATTTGGCAAGCTCTGCAGGGCGCGCTGATATTAAACGCTGACTTAACGCTTGGCTTGAGTCGCAATTAAGCTGGGTGAGTAGGGTATTTATTGCAGCAGAACTTTGCGCAACACCATCAAGTACTGCAAATGCTTTACGGCAAAGTTGTAAACCTAACCAACCACCACTGGCACCATCGCTTAGTAATAATCCGTAGCCACCTAATTCGCTAAATTGGTTTTGCTGTTGGTAACCCGCACAAAAGCCTGTGCCCAGAATAATCACCGCACCATCATGGTGTTGATGCGCGCCTTTACAGGCAATCAGCATATCTGTTGACAGGGTAAATTTGGCAAAAGGGTGCTGCCATTTGGTCATTGCTTGGTAAGCTGAGTCGATATTGGCACCGGCAAGTCCGGCATGCACATAGGTGTTTTTCAGCTCGCTTAAGGCAAGCCCAGCTTCATGAAATGCAAGTTCAGTGGCGTGCAGTATTGACTCTTGGCTTTGTTGGCAGCTGGTGGCCACGTTTGCAGAGCCACTTATGGCTTCGCTAAGCAATGAGCCGTTTTCGTTTTCTAAACGAACTTTACACTTACTGCCACCGCCATCAATACCTAAAAAATACATTGCCATGCTTAATCCTTTGAAAGAAGCTTATTGATAGCCTCAGCATTAATTGCACCATTTTCGTTGTGCACGCATGAGTGTACATGCACAGCTGCATTGGCTGAATGGTTTTTTATTAATTGCCAAAGTGTTGCCGCGTTTTCTAAAGTAACGCCACCACCCATAACAATTTCTATCTGATTAGCGCTGTGCACTAAGTATGTGTTGAGCTGATTTAGACCATCAACAGCACTTTGGCCGCTTTGCCATGGCGTGCCTGCTGTTAAGATTCGGACAACGCCTAAACTAATCAGTTTATCTAGTGCGCATAACGGGTTTGTAAGGGTATCGAATGCACGGTGAAAGGTCACCATCAGGCCATGCTGTTTGGCTGTGGCAACTAAAGAGCGGGTCACCTCAAAATCAAGTTCGCCGTGCTTTACTGCACCAAATACCACGCCATGTGCCCCCGCATTCGCTACCATTGTTATTTGTTTTTGCATAACTTGGTGACACTCACTCCTAACAATAAAGTTGCCTGCTTCGGGACGGATCATCACCACTAACTCTGCGCTATTAGTCAGGCTTTTTACAGCGCAATCAATTGCTTTAACACTTGGTGTTAGGCCACCTAGGTGTAAATTACTGCACAATTCAAAGCGCTTTGCGCCTAAGTTACTAGCCACCGAAATGTTGTTAGCAAGCTGCTTTAAGCACCCTTCGTTTAGGCATACTTCGAGAAATTTACCATTATTCATGGGCGTGTTTTTACCATATCTATTACACCTATTTTTTAGTTACTCAATTTGTGAGTCATCAACAAATACGCAAGATGTTAAATTATTATTTATTATCAATAAATTACATAACATTTTAAGTTTTCTTTGCTAAGCCAGTTAACTTGAATTCGCTGAGCTTAACTATAATTAAGAAAATATAAAAATGAATATAAAATATTCCTAACGCCGATTTTGTCATATCTCTCACCGAATTTTTATTATCACTTTTTGACCGCTCACCCTATTCTGAGTTTGAGTTTAACAAGCTGTTAACTACCAATGATCAGTTTAAAAACCGACAACAATAAATCGTTTTTTGAGAATTAAAGCCTCATAAACAAAAACAGAACACACAATTGGAGATAGGCATGGGCAAGCAAACTGCAATAAAAACAAAAGGGCAAGGAAGGCATTTTAAGCGTAATGCAATTTTAATTTCGCTACTGGCTGCAATTAATACAAGCTATGCAGCAGAGCAAGCAAATGATGATGTAGAAGTGATTGAAGTACGTGGTATTCGTTCTTCAACTGCAGAAAACTTAGCAATAAAACGACTTTCAACGGCTACCGTTGATGCAATCACCGCAGAGGATATTGGTAAGTTTCCTGATAAAAACGTCGCTGACTCATTGCAACGTGTATCGGGCGTTTTGATTGACCGCGACGGTGGCGAAGGTAGCCGTGTTAGTATTCGTGGTACGTCACCGGATTGGACTCTCACCCAATTAAACGGTAACTATATCGCTTCATCAGGTTCAGGTACTCCTACCCGTAGTTTTAATTACACGTTATTGCCTTCAAGCATGATCAAAAGTGTAGAAGTGTACAAAAGTGCAGAAGCACGCATCGATGAAGGCGGTATTGGTGGTACGGTTATTTTACACACCCGTAAACCGCTTGAGATGGAAGCAAATTCAGGGGCGTTAAGTGCCGAGGTGACTTACGATGATGTGTCTGAAGACACTAAGCCGCAAGTCAACGTGCTGTATTCGTGGAAAAATGACGACGAAAACTTTGGTGTATTGGCCGGTTTTACTCGTCAAGATCGCACTGTAACAACCATCACTAACAACGCATCACACTGGCGTTTTCACTCAGATACCGTTGAAGGGGCAGAGCGTCCAGCGCTGGTAGACCAAGCCACTGGCGAAGTGTACAACAATGTGTGGGCACCGCGTGCGATGAGTGTTAATAACTCAAACCAAGACCGTACACGCGATGGTTATCAAGTGGCTGTGCAGTGGGCACCGAGTGACAGACTTGATTTAAACTTTAACTATTTTGGTGCCAAGTTAGGCTACGACCAAACAGGGCAAAGTATTACTTTTGCCGAGTGGAATGATAACCACAACCCGTATTACGGTATTGTACTTGATGGCGATACCGTGGTTGCCTACGGTAATGGCGATAATGGTTTACTTAATGATAATAACTGGGGTGATGCCGATGTAAATGGTGGTGTGGCTGTTCGCCGTGGTTTGTTATCGCCGCAGTTAACAGGGCGTGAGCGTTTTGGCGAGTCAAAATCAAACACCTATGATTTTGAAGGCACTTATTATGGCGATACTTACAGCATTACATTAAAACTAGGTCATACTGAAGCTGAAGGCGGTACTTCAAAAGAAACCTACGCCAATATAGATGCGCGTTTAGGCTCAGTAAACAGCTGGTTATGGTCAATTGAAAACGGTAAACCAAGCTACGAAGTGTCGACTGATTTAGCCACCGATAAAGAGGCATACCAATATTACGATTGGTTTGACTCATACTCATCAGAAAATGAAGACTCAGAAGATTATATTCAAACAGATGTAAAATTTGACCTTGATGGCAGTTTTTTCACCCGTGTCTATGTAGGTGCCAAATACCGCGACCACGAAATTAAAGGCATTCGTAATGACTTTCGTTGGGATGACGGTATCGCTGATAACGGCGGTTATCGCGGTTATTTACCAGGAACTGAGTGGTTCCATAATCCAGATTTTCACCCAGATGCACCAACATTGGTAAGCGACCATGTAGTTGATAACAGTGCAGGTGATACAGGTGCATTTAACTTTTTAGCGTTTGATTTTGGAGCCCTTGATAACTACTTAAAAGAAAACTTTAGTCAAACAGTGGTGCCAACACTTTCGGGCACGTACGCCCTAGAAGAAAAAATTTGGTCTGTTTACACACAAGCTGATTTTGAATGGCAAGATTTCCGCGGTAATGTCGGTGTGCGCTATGTAAATACAGAGCTTAGCACCTTGACCTACGATGATGTCATTGGTCAAGACGATGACGATACCGATCCAAACGAGCGCAGTAGCGATGGCAGTGAAGTACTACCAAGCTTTAACCTTGCATGGGATGCAACCGAAGATCTTGTGGTGCGCTTTGCCGCAGCACGCACCATGGCAAGAGTGAGCTATTCAGACTTAAGCCAAGCAGAGTCTTACGGTCCTCCAGTTAATATTAACTCGCCAGATTCATGGACAGGCCGTGGTAATGGTACCTCGGTAAACACAGGCCTTGAACCTATGTTATCTGACCAATTTGATTTAGGCATTGAATGGTATTATGGCGATGGTTCTGCACTGGGTGCGACATTATTCTCTAAAGATATTTCTAACTTACCAATCTCGACAGTAGAAATTGTAGAGCGAGAACACGATTGTTGTAACGGCCCAATAGAAGTTGAAATGAACACCAAAGTGGGTGGGGGTGATGCAAAATCAGAAGGTTTAGAGCTGTTCTTCCAGCACTCATTTGATAATGGTTTTGGTATTTTAACTAACTATACCTACACAGATACCAGCACTAGCGAAGTCTCGACAGACGGGCAAAAAACAGAGGCCGAAATACCAGGCACCGCTAAGCACCAATATAATGTGTCGGTGTACTTTGAAAATGACGACTTTAGTGTTCGTGCGTCTTACAACTGGAAAGATGACCGTGCCAATGGTATTCACCAAGGCTACAACTTGTATACCAAAGACTATGGTCAGCTAGATGTGAATGCCTCGTATAACTTAACAGAGGATCTTTCGTTTACCGCCTCAGTGGTGAACCTAACGGAAGAAATAGAAGAAGGGTATTGGAAACAAAGTAATCGCTTTACCTATAACCAATACTCGGGCCGCCGTTTTTACTTAGGCGCAAATTATAATTTCTAACCCAAGAGATGTTGTTTGTTGCAACCTAAAAAGGTACTTTTATTAAAGTACCTTTTTCTTTTTTAAGACAATAATGATTGAATTTTTAAAAACAACGGAGCAAGACAAAGCTTATTTGCTCGACTTAAGATTAAATACCATGGTTGAGCACTTAGAAAATCAGGGGTTATTTTTATCACTTGAACAGCATCAAGCAAGAGTGGCTGAGCACTTTGAGCACAGTCATTTAGTATTAAATGACGGGCAATGTGTAGGCGCAGCCAAGTTCATCGTGAGTGACCAAGCTATCAGTTTGTTACAGCTACAAATTGCACCTAAAGAGCAGGGCAAGGGGTTAGGCACTAAGGTGTTAGATGCACTTAAAGCGCAAACAGCAGAGATTAATTTAACGGTGTTAAAAGCGAATCCAGCGTATGGATTATATCAACGGGCAGGGTTTAAAACTCTAGGCGAAGACGACTATGAGTTTCATATGCAGTGGCAGAAATAAAAAAGGGCGCTGTTAAAAAACTAAGCGCCCAATTTTGACTATTTCTTTTCTTCGTCAGGTAAGGTGACGTTTAGCTCAAGTACGGCTAAGTCATCTTCGTTTTGGTCAAACTGCACCTGAACTGCATCAGTGTTTACATTCACATATTTACGAATAACATCAAGGATGTCTTGTTTTAGCTGTGGTAGGTAATCTGGTGTACCACGCTGTGAACGTTCGTGCGCGACAATGATCTGCAATCGCTCTTTTGCTAATGACGCACTGCTTTTCTTTTCTGAGCGGAAGTAGTCAAGTAAAGACACATTAACCTCCAAAAATCCGTTTAAATAAGCCTTTTTTCTCTACGTCTAAGAAACGAAAATCAACAGTTTCGCCTAATAAACGATTGATTGCATCTGTGTATGCTTGGCCTGCATCCGATTCACCATCAAGGATAACCGGTTGACCAGAGTTTGATGCACTCAGTACAGCTTGTGATTCAGGAATAACGCCCAGTAGTTTAATCGCTAAGATTTCTTGTACGTCTTCTACCGAAAGCATTTCGCCTTTTTCAACACGCTCAGGATTATAGCGAGTTAATAGTAGATGTTCTTTTACGCTTTCAAGGCCTTCTTCAGCACGTTTTGATTTGCTGTGTAAAATGCCAAGAATACGGTCAGAGTCACGTACTGATGATACTTCTGGGTTCGTTGTTACAATCGCTTCATCAGCGAAGTACATTGCCATCATTGCACCAGCTTCGATACCCGCTGGAGAATCACACACAATGTAATCAAAATCTTTTTTCAGCTCGTTTAGTACGCGCTCAACACCGTCACGGGTTAGGGCGTCTTTATCACGGGTTTGTGAGGCAGGTAAAATATGTAGCTTATCAACGCGCTTATCTTTAATAAGTGCTTGATTTAAGTTAGCTTCGCCATTGATTACGTTTACGAAATCATAAACAACACGGCGTTCACAACCCATGATAAGGTCAAGATTACGTAGACCAATATCAAAGTCGATAATAACGGTTTTAAAGCCTTTAAGCGCTAAACCTGTGCCAATCGCAGCACTCGATGTGGTTTTACCAACACCACCTTTACCAGAAGTAACGACAATCACTTTTGCCATGAGATTTATCCTTTAACCAAAGCTGAAATTTCTAATGAATCATTTTTTTGTTGGATTTGTACTGCGCTGCCCCAGTGTTCACCCTGTAGAGAGTCGCTGATCCAATAACTACCATTAATCGAAACAAGTTCTGCTTCTAATTTTTGGCAAAATATATTTGCTTCGTTGTAACCTTTAGCCCCTGCAATTGCACGGCCACGAAGAGTGCCATAAATGTGCACGTTGCCATCGCTAATCACTTCGGCGCCATGACTTACAGCACCAATTACGATCAGGTCGCGGTCTTTTGCATACACTTGCTGGCCCGAACGTACAGTGCCATGAATAACTTGCGCAGGCAGGTGAACGGTTTTTTCAACGATAGATGTATTTGTTTGTTGTTTAGCGGTTGCACCCTTAACGTCTTGTGAATAATTTAACACCGACAGGCCCGCAGCTTTTGCGCTTTCGTTTTGCTCTTGAGAGCCATTACAAACCCCAACAGGGTTTAACGAAAGGCCGCTTAACATTGATTTTAAGAAAGAGAAATCAAGCGCTTCATCTTGTACGTCGCTTAAGTTGATTACGATAGGCGCACCGGCAAAAAACTTAGGTGCTTGGGCGATTTTCTCATCTAACTGCTTACTTAAAAGGGCTGTATCTGCTGAAAATAAATGTAAAACAGATAACGTAAAAAGGTTCCCTTTTAATTCAAAAATTTGTTCCGACATACACGCTCAATTGAATTGTCTGGATTAGCATTATTTAAGTATAAACACAGGCTGAACAAGGCATATACAGTAAAAATCTAATCTATTTTTTCTAACTTATTATATCACTCATGTTATAGTGTGCGCCTTCGTTAAGCAAGATATTATAGGGCCATAATGCTAACTGCGGTGTATAAAAGTATTAAAAAAGCGGATACATACCTTTTTGTAGAAAAAAGAGATGATTTCTCACGCGTACCTGAACCTTTACTAGAAACGTTTGGTCAACCTAAGTACGTGATGATGATTAATCTAGCAAGCCGTGAAAAGTTAGGTGTGGCAGACTTAGACGCGGTTAAGCAAGCGTTAATTGACCAAGGGTTCTACTTGCAATTACCTCCGCCGGAAGAAAATCTGTTAACCCAATTTAAAAAAGACAAGGGAGTTGAGAGTGATTAAAAAACTTGCCGTCATTTTACTCAGTGCTTCACTAAGTACTTCAGTATTGGCAGAACAAAAGACACAAGCTGATTTTGACGTTTACGTTGCAGCATTAAAAAAAGAAGCACTTGAAAAAGGCTATGATGAAGCCCTAGTTGATCAAGCACTTGCAACAGCTAAATTCAAAAAGAAAGTTATTTCAGCAGATAAAAATCAGCCAGAAGTAAAAGAAACCCTCGAAACTTATTTACCAAAACGTGTGCCGCAATGGAAAATTGACCGCGCGCGTAAGTTATACAAAGAAAACCAAGACGTTCTTGAAAAAGTAGCCAAAGAATACGGCGTACAAGCGCGTTTTATTGTTGCACTTTGGGGCCTTGAAAGTAACTTTGGTAAAATCCAAGGTGGTCACAGTGTCATTGCATCATTAGTTACGCTTGCTTTTGATGGTCGCCGCGAAACCATGTACAAAAACCAACTTTGGGCAGCACTTGATATCTTAAAAGAGGGTCACATTACCCTTGATAAGTTCAAAGGCTCATGGGCTGGTGCAATGGGGCAAACGCAGTTTATGCCAACCTCATTTAACGCTTACGCTGTAGATTACAACGGTGATGGCCGCAAAGACATTTGGACCACAGAAGAAGATGCCTTTGCGTCAATTGCTAATTACTTAAAGCAAGCAGGTTGGAACGATGATTTAACCTGGGGTCGCCAAGTTAAATTACCTGAAGGCTTTGATAACTCAAATATTCTTAAGCGTGGCACTAGAACACGCAGCCAATGGTTAGAGTATTGGAAAGAGTCAGAGCGCAGCCTTGCTGATTGGCAAGCAATCGGTGTTCGTAAAATGGATGGCAGTGACTTACCTAACGTTGATGTTACAGCCGCAATGGTAATGCCAGATGACGTAAACGGTCGTATGTACCTAGCCTACGATAACTACAAAGCACTTATGCACTGGAATCGCTCGTATTACTTTGCAACCAGTGTTGGTTACTTATCAGATCGCATCGGTTACCCAGCGATTAAGTGATTAGATACTAGAGCCTAGGTAACTAGGTGCTAGGCACTAGGGGATTTGCAGAAAGCGCGAGTTTATCTCGCGCTTTTTTATTACTACTGCAAAAGATCTCTAAGTGAATTACTCACAAAGAGTTCAAGTGGCGCTGCGCTCAAGAGGAAAAATACAAAATTATTAAAATATACTTGCTAACTTTACTCTTGTAACTTTCCTCTCGATACAATTTTTAAACCTTAACTTTGAGTGCTTGTTGCAGTGCATCAACGTCTTTACAGCCAAGGTATATGTTTTTTCCGTCAGTTAAAGTTATTTTAATGGCTTGTCCAACTGATGCATTGTATAACCAGCCATCATTTAGCATACGAATGCCAATTCCTTGATACCACTTTGTTTTGTAAGCTGAGGTCTGTGCAATCTGAAATAATTCAACATCTTTGCTAATAATCCCAAACCCAAAATACCAACGAAGCTTTTGTTCATCGATTACTATTGTTAGTGAAAAGAACAGCAAAGTAACAAGCAGGTTTATCGATAATATAATTATTTTAAGGCCAGCCAGTTCAGGCGAGAAAATTATAAAGGCACTAATTACTAATAAAATAATAATTAACGAGTAATTTATTTCTGTCTGTTTATACATAGCCTAAGATCCATTTAAGTCAGAACGTAAATAAACGTTTAGTCATTAGTATAGCAAAGGCAAGTTTAGTTATGATTACCCGTTCAAAACGCGCTAAAGCACGACCTACAAGAGAGCGCGCGAAACAAGTTTCACGCCTACGATAGAAAACATTAGGCTCTAGGGTTTAGGCTCTGGGACGCGATATAAAATCGCTGCTACATGTTCGGCGTTGAAACGCCTCCTACAAACTTTACTCTTGTAACTTGCTAACTTTCCCCTTGTAACTCGCTAACTTATTCCCCTTTCCCCGGCTTTTTCAAAATCTTATCTTTAAAATCAAGTGCTTTGCCAATGCCAGAACCCAGTTTCATTAGGCTTTGAAGTTGTTCAGGGCTTAAGCGTTGTAGCTCTGCAGACCATTTAGTTACGGTTTCGAGTAGGTCGTGAATTTCTTGCATTTGCTGCTGAGCAAAGCGTTCATCATCATTGTGGGCTTCTTCTAAAATGTTATCGCGAAGCAGGCTAAGGGTTGGGTCTATTTCGCGTTTTTTACGCTCTTCGAATACGCGGTTGGCCATATCCCAAATGCTTCCAGCAGGGCCGTAGTATTCTTTACGATCACCCGGAATATGGTGCACTTTAATTAAGCGCCAAGACTGTAGCTCTTTAATGCCCATACTTACGTTTCCGCGCGAGATACTTAAAGTATCGGCAATTTCATTGGCGGTCATTGGCTCTTTAGTAATGGTTAATAGTCCACACATTTGACCAATGGTGCGGTTAAAGCCCCAACGGCTACCCATTTCACCGCAGTGCATAACAAAAGCTAAGTTTTTTTCAGATAGGCTCATAATTTTTAGTATTCAAAAATTTCAGAAATTAAATGCTAGCACGCTCGGGGTATAACTAAAAGAAATAGCCACTATGCAATCTGCTACTACTAAAGTGTAGATACGCCATATTTTAAATTTAAGTTATTGAATTTAAATAATAGTTTAATTAAATGCCGCAGTGGTTAGCTATTTGATGTGGATCAATAATAGTGACAGTTAATAAGTTTATCGTATAGGCTGAAATCCAATAATACCATGGAGGAAGGTTATGAAAGCTGCAGTAAATAAAGAGTACAAAGGTAAATTAACTATCGAAGATATCCCATGCCCAGAGGTGGGAATTAACGATGTGCTAGTTAAAATTGCCGCATGTGGCGTGTGTCACACAGATTTACATGCTTGTCATGGAGATTGGCCAGTAAAACCTAAAATGCCATTAGTGCCGGGCCATGAAGGGGTAGGTACTATCGAAAAAGTAGGCGCAAACATTAAACACTTATCAGTAGGAGACCGTGTCGGTGTTCCTTGGTTATATAGTGCATGTGGTCATTGCGAGTTTTGTTTAGAAGGCAAAGAAACCTTATGCCTTGAGCAGCACAACACTGGGTATTCAGTTGATGGAGGTTATGCGGAATACTGTGTAGCTCATGGCGATTACGTGGTTAAAATTCCTGAAGGATTAGGTTTTTCTGAAGCCGCACCACTATTCTGTGCGGGGGTTACAACTTATAAAGCGCTTAAAGTCACCGATGCCAAAGCAGGTGATTGGGTGGCAATTGTTGGTGTTGGCGGCCTAGGCCATTTAGCAGTGCAGTACGCAAAAGCAATGGGCTTTAATGTAATTGCCGTTGATACCGGCGAGAGCAAATTGGCACTGGCCAAAGAGCTTGGCGCAGACATCACCATAGACTTTATGAAGCAAGTGCCTTCAGAAACCATTTTTGAACAAGTAGGCGGCGCACATGGTGTTGTGTGTACTGCTGTTTCAAAACCCGGTTTTGAGCAAGCCTATAAAAGCGTGCGCCGTGGCGGTAAATGCGTGCTTGTAGGTTTACCACCCGAAGATATGCCGTTGCCAATTTTCGATACCGTATTAAATGGGCTATCTGTTGTAGGCTCTATCGTTGGTACGCGTAAAGACTTACAAGAATGCCTAGACTTTGCAGCAAAAGGTAAAGTTAAAGCCATTATTGAAGAAAAACGCCTCGAAGATATCAACGATATATTTGACGACATGTTAAAAGGCGATATCACAGGCCGAATTGTGATGACGCTTTAAGCTGAGTCAGTTAACGCTGTCAGGTTTGTTGAGTGATTCAATCGAAGCTGGCAGTTGTTATATTTGTAAAAGTAGGGAAATGTAACTCGTTATTGCCCCAAAACGAGTTAATTTAAATGCTCTTAGGGCGGCTTTGATCGAACAGCGGTCATTCAAATTAGCTTTTCTATTTCGTCAAAGTATATTGCTTGCATAGTCAGGAAAGCGACCCAATCACTCGTTTTTGTCCTGAGACAAAAGCTAGAACTGCTGCATTTTAGTAGTAATGGCAATTAGTTAAGAATTTTGCTACAAATGAATCATTCAGAAAAACGAGCTACGCTGTGGTATAAAAACGCGCGATTAGCTCGCTATAAACATGTTATATTTTCAGAGGTAGTCCGTTGGAAACTGAATTAAGCATTGAGGAAAGTGTTACTGAATCTAAATCAAGAAAAGAGCTCATTCCTCTATGGATTAAAATATTTGGGTGGCTTTTCTTGGTACTTGGCGTTGTTGCTCCAATTTTATATGTGGCTTCTGCTATTTTCGACTTTGAAGCAACATATGAAATGTTTGGGTTAAGTTACACTGGTAGCGCTTATGCAGCTATGCCTATGCTCATATCATTTATAATTTTAGTTAATGGTTTATGCGCGTATGGGCTTTTATTTCAAAAAGATTGGGGGTTAATGTCTTGTTTGGTTATGGGTTACATCGGCTTGCTTATAACTCTAGTAAGTATGTTTATTTACCTGCCAGATTTAACTATCCGTTTAGAACCATTGCTACAAATACCGTATTTAGTAAAGTTGCATAAAATGAAACCTCAGTGGTAATGAAAATATAACAAAGCAATAATGAATGGGACGCAAAAAGCTTGGCTGCGCTCATTCTTCGCTTAGTATAGCCAAGCTTTTGTGCGCCCCATATTGCGGCGTTAGTTTTCTCAGTGTTAATCCATTGATCGGAGTTTGAATTAAGTTATGGAAAATAAAGAACAAAGTCGATTAATCAAATTTTCCCATTGGTTAGCTCAGACTCGATTCGCCCAATTTGCCTTTTCTTCAGAGTTTCGAATTAGAGCATCTGTTTTAATCTTTATTCTTTTTACTCACTTGATTTATTGGGCTACAGCTTGGTACTCACCTTGGCCTTATATAGTATTTATGCTTTTTGGCTTTTGGTTTTCTCAAGGTGTTTATAAGCCTTGGGCTTTGATAATTAAGCAATCTTCTCAGCCTGTTTATGATTCTGCGATACTAAAAATTACTGTTCCTTTTATTATTCTCAACTATATAGCGTTATTTGCCTGTCTTTATATGTTTGGGAGTGTCGTTGACGCGAGTGGAAATGAAATTCAAGGCACTTGGAAACATTTTTACTTTAGTACCGTAACACTCACAACACTAGGTTACGGTAATATAGTTCCTAACGATATTGTTGCAGAGGTTATTGCAACTATTCAATCTATTATAGGTTTTATGGGGTTTGCAGTTTTCGCAGGTATAGTTGCTTCAATCGCTTTAAAAAGAGTAGAGTTGCAAGACAAAAACTAACAAGAACATTAAACGGAAAATTTACAGTTGGCTGTTTTTCGTTCCTCAAACATTAAACAATAAACATTATAGCCAACTATAAATATCTGCTTATGTAAGCGTCATAAACTCGAGTTAACCAAATGAGAATTAATGGATTAAGATTAAAGAATGGTGAACAAGTAAGTATTGGTAAGTTTACTATTCTCATTGGGCCAAATAATGTTGGAAAATCACAAACGCTCAAGGATATTCACAACAAATTTATAAAACAGGATGGTATGGCAACGACTATCCTAGAGTCATTGGAGTTCGATGAGACACCCCGTCTTGATTATTTCTTAACTGGTTTAGATGTGAAGCCCCATCAACATCACGTTGGAATGGAAGAAGCAAGTGGGATTACATCGAAACTCAATCAAAGTGAAAATTTAGCTTTCCAAAGAGATCACCTTGAACATGAGTACACTCATAATGGTGTCAGTGCATTGTTTGGAAACCTTGCTAAATTCAGGGTGTCATATTTAGATGCTGAGTCTAGGCTTAATATTGCAAAAACGTCTCCATCTGCAAACTTACATAAAGTTTCTCCGCAAAACTTGCTTCAAGCACTTTATGGTGCTGGCGGTGATGTAGAAAAACAATTAAGAAAAGCTTTTAATTATGTATTTGGAAAAGATATTAAACTGGATTATAGCGGGCTAACAGAGCTAGTATTTAGAGTATCTGACAAGTTTGAAGGTGTACCAGAAGATCCAAAGGTGGCTGCCAATTATTTTGAGCAGCACGCCATTTTAGACGATCAAGGTGATGGCTTTAGGAGCTTTGTAGGCGTTGTTTTAGGTTTGTTACTTTCCCATGACCGTATAGTGCTACTAGATGAGCCTGAAGCTTTTCTGCATCCGGCACAATCTAGACAGCTTGGATATTGGATGGCTAAGCATATAGGGAGGGTGCCAGGTCAAGTTATAATATCGACACATAATTCAAATTTTATCGCTGGGATACTAGCGGCAAATCACCCCGTAGATATATATAGATTAAATAGGCACGGAAATAATACGACTTTCAATCGGATTCCTCCTGAATCCACGGAGCTATTGGCGAAGTCACCAATACTTTCGAGCCAGCGAGTGTTAGATTCTCTGTTTCATAAAGGAGTTGTAGTTTGTGAGGCAGATTCAGACCGAATTCTTTACAGCACTGTTGCGAATGTCGACTTATCTACTCAAGAAGTGCTTTTTATTCATGCACACAACAAACAGACAGTGCACATAGTTTTGGGGTTGTTGACTAAGGCAAATGTTCCTTGCTGCGGAATTGTTGATATCGATGTGCTGAACGGGAAAGACGATTTAAATAAAATTCTATCGTCGCTAGGACAAGTGCAGGTCAATTCTAATCAACAAAATACCATGAAAGATTTGGTATCTGAGATTGAGTCTGGTAGTGATTTAATTGCATTAAAATCCATTAAACTTTCTATTGAAGAGTTTCTGGGTCAGCTCAATGATAATGAGCATACATTCTCCGGAGCTAGAGGGGCAATAAATAGAATAAGAAAAGATGCCAGTAAATGGTCAACAGTCAAGACGTGTGGGGTCAACGTATTAGATGGCTCTCTCAGAGCTAGGGTTGATAAATTGCTTGTAGAATTATCGAACTGTGGGGTTTTTGTAGTTCCAGTTGGAGAACTGGAAGGTTGGATTGATCTTGGTGATGTTAAGAAGAATAAATGGATAGTGCCAGCGTTAGAATACTTGGCTAAAAATGGTTCACCTGAACCACTAAAAGAATTCATTAAGGACGTCGTTGATTACCTGAATGGTTTATAATAAGGCGTTGCTGACGAACAACTTTTTCGCTGCGCTCCAAATTTGCCGTAGAGCGCGGCGTTACTGATGACAGTAGTTGGCACACAACTGCCCATCGTCTTAACACGTTTATCTCCAAAAACAAGCCATCACTCAAACTAGCTCTCACTAAACAAAAAAGCGCGCCTTAACTTAACTAAGCCGCGCTTTTTGCTCTTTATTCACAATTTAAGTGTTTAGCTAAATGTTAATTTAGCATTACGCTCTTCACCTGACATACCGCCTAAGACCATTACTTAACTAGAAAAAATATTATTAAGATCCTCGTCAATAAAGACACCAGTCAAATTATTAGCTTCTACAGCAGATTTAAACTCATCTGTACAATATAAACGAGAACCACCGGTAAACTTGCTTTTAAAGACAGGCTTATTTTTTACATCGTCATTAATAAAAGCAATTTTAATATAATCTTGCGGGTAACCATCTAAATATTCACGCTCACATTTAGCTTCATCTTCTTGTCCAAATGTACGCAAGTTAAAAATTACAATTGGTTCACCATCAGCCTTTGTTTCAATGAACTCCCCTAAAGGAGTTAACAAGTTTTTTAAAACTGCATAAGCATTCATTCGAAGAGCAATAAATCCATCCATGATGCTGATATCATGGTTATCTTCTAAGTACTCAGGTAAAAAAGATAGCTCATACCCTTCAGGCCAATACTCCAATAAAGAGTCATTATTTACATGTATATCTAGAAGGAACATGCAAGCATCTTGATCGGATGGCAACTTAGGTTGTATTTTATCTGCGAATGAAAGAATATCCCACTCAACCATGTCGTAAGAATTAGTTATAGGCTTTAATGAAAACAGCTTCATGATTTGCTATCCCACTTAATATTTTTGGGTAACATAACGTTGGCTAGCATTATATGATTTTTAATTTTTATTTTCAGTTCGGTAAGACTCTAAACGTTTGCGTTCTTTTTGTAAGTGTTCGTAATCTCTTTGAAGCTTTTCTTTAGACGTAGCAGATTTTCGGCGTTTATCGTCATAGTGTTTTTTGGCTAGTAATTCATAATTATAAATAGCCATTTCTAAAGGGGTTGGGTTACTTGGTCGATCTGGCATAGGGTATTGCTGTAGTGGGTTCATCCTTAAATCCTTAAATTATCCATTTATGAGCGTGTAAAATAGCAAATAGAATTTTGCGGTGCAATTTTAAACGTGGCATATCTAATTCGCGAAACCAGTTAGTAGAAGAAACGCATTCATTTTTAACTGGGGCGTTGTTCTAAAACAAAAAAGCGCGGCTTAACTAAGCCGCGCTTTTTGCTCTTATTTCACAATTAAAGTGTGTAGCTAAAGGTTAATTTAGCATTACGTTCTTCTCCTGGCATACCGCCTAAGAACATTGCTTTTGAGTAATAGGTTTTGTTAAACAAGTTGTTTAAGTTTAACTGTAGTTTCCAATCATCTGTTTGGTATTGAATTGCGGCGTCGTAAACCGTGTAGCTAGGTACGTAGCCATCAGGAATACCAAACGAGGTTGAGTTTGTGCTGCGGTCATCAACATATTGTACGCCTGCGCTAATTGTAAGTGGCTCGGCTAAATCAAACCATTTAGCGTCATAGCTTAACCAGCTGCTTGCTGTTACATAAGGCACACCTTTTTGGCGAGTATCGAAAGATGATGAGTTAGGGTTTTTCTTATCGCGGGCGTCTTGATAAACCGCGTTTACGTTAAGTTTCCACTGCTCGTTTAAATCGGCATTTAAATCAAGTTCAACACCTTTGGTTTGCTCTTCCCCATCGTAAAAGCTTTTTGGTACTGTGGCATCAGATACACCGGCTTCGTAATCTGGGTTGGCATACTCAAGGTTGGTACGAGCACTATCAAATACCACAAGTGAGGCCAGTAGTTGATCGTCAAATGCTTTTACACGCATACCAATGTCGTTACTGACTGACTCGGCGTCATCGCGGTCAGCTTCGTTACCCGATACACTGCCAAGCACACTGTAAGCTGTGCGGCCTTTAGAGTGGTTTACAAAGAAAGAAATATCATCGCTCAGTTTGTAGGTTGCACCTAGGTTGTAGGTCATACCGCTGTCTGATGTATCTGCTTCTGGCGTTGGCTCGGCGGCACTTGCACGGTAGCGTGCATCAACACCAAAGTGTTCGTAGCTTTGTTTGATACGGTTAAAGGCAACGCCTACTCGGGTAGTAAAAGTGTCGTGAATATAGGCAACATGTTGAATACCCACACCCCAAGCTTGAACTTTTTTGTTGTAATCGCTGGTTTTTAGCGGGTCGTAATCAAAAAAGCTGCCTTCGCCCCAGTTCGGGTTACGAATATCAAAAATGTAAGGTAATTGACCTTGGTAAATAACCTCTCCATCTTTGTTTTTAATGACCTTGTCGGCATCGTAAATTGAGTATTGTTTAAAACGAATATCGCGGTCTTCGTAGTTGGCGTTTACCAATAGCTCGTTATCAATTCCGGCAAAGCTAAAGTCATAACGCAAGTCAGCAAAGTATTGCCATGATTTTTCGTCAGCTTCTACTTGGCGGTATTCTTGGCGACGCGCTGCAAATGGGTAAAGTACGTCATCAACCACTAAAGGAGCGCGCGGGTCGGCATTGATCACGCCTCTGCGGTTCCAATAAACATAGTTATAAGCACCCGTTTGGCGGGCAAAGCTCGATTCGTAATTACGGTATTGTAGTTGCTGATTTAAAAATAAATTATCAGTGATGAAGTAGTTATGAGTTAACTTAAAGCGTAGCTCTTCGCCTTCGTTATCATTTGCCATTGGCGAGATAATACCGTTATGGCCAAAGGTGTAAGGTGTTAGGCCATCATTTGCTGCCAGTGAGTCTGCTAATTGTTGGCGTTGCTGTTCGGTTAGTTGCAGGCCTTTTGCCGTTGCATCGTTAATTAAATCGGCAGCGGTTATTTCACCTGCGGTTTTACCATTCACTGAGTCGCTGTTAAAAATACGAATAGGGTGGCCAATTGAATCAACAGCAATGGCATCTTTGATATAAGCGGCAGAAATCATGATGTCTTGTTTGTCACTTAATACGTATTTTAACGCGCCATAAATTTCATCTCGGTCGTCTTTTAAGTCGCGATAGCCATCGCTGCGAGCGGTTTTAGCATTAACGCGATAAGCAAGGTTGTCGGTTAATGCCGCTGTGCTATCAAAGCCTAATGAGTAGCTATCCCATTGACCAAGCTCGGCATTAACGGTGTGTTTTTCAGTGAATTGTGGTTTCTTTTCAATAAGATTGATAACACCGCCTGCGCTACCCATACCATATAAGCCCGTTGCAGGGCCTTTAAGAACTTCTACAGATTCAACGTTGGTCATTGAGCGTGTTGGGTTAAAGGTGTTACCTAGGCCTGCACCGCCGTACATGCCATCGTAAGTATAGTTTGCACCTAAACCGCGGATCACTAAGTTATCGCCAATGCCGTAGTTGTTACCGGCTTGGGTTACACCACTGATGTTACGCACTAAGTCTTGTAAGTTTGTTGCGCCTTGCGAGTTGATAAGCTCTTGATCAACAACGACAACCGGGGCTGGCGTTTCCATTAGGGTCATATTTGATTTAGTGGCAAGGCCAGATTCAAGTACTACACGGTTTTGTTTGTCGTATACGGTAATACGTTCAACTGAGTCTAAATCGTTGGCGGTTGCATTGAATGCGCTTAAGCAGGCTAGGGCTAAAATTGAGTATTTATGTGTCGTCATTATAGGTAAATTGTCGAAGTTTTTCGGCAATGATAATGCGAGCTATTTTCATTTCAAGTTTTATTTATCTATTTTGGGTAATTTCTTTGTTTAGATACAAATTGCTAACAATTGGTTTTATGGTTGGTAATTTTGTTTACGGTATAGATACAAAGGAGGGTTGCTGACTTCACTAATGCAAAGCCAGCATAATAGCTTATTTAAAAACTTTACCGTCTTTCATAACAAATTGTACATCTTCAAGTACTGCAATGTTTTCAAGCGGATTGCCTTTAACGGCAATAATATCGGCTAAGAAACCGCTTTTGATTTGGCCAAGTTGATCATCAGCTTTAAGTAGTTTGGCACTATTGATGGTGGCAGACTGCAATGCTTGCAGCGGTGTCATACCAAACTCAACCATACGTGAAAACTGCTTTGCGTTATCGCCATGAGGGTAAATTGCTGCATCGGTACCAAATACCATGTTTACGCCTGCTTTTACTGCGCGGCTAAAGCTATCGCGTTGCTTTTTAGATACTTGGCGCTCTTTATTAAGGTTTTCTTCTGCAACCCCATTTTGTTCACCAAAGGCAAGGGTGTACTCAGTGTTGTAAATATCCATTGAGAACCAAGTGCCGTGTTTTTTCGCAAGTTTAATGGCTTCGTCATCGACAAAACTAACGTGCTCAACACTGTCTACACCAGCAACAATGGCTGCTTTAATACCACTGGTACCGTGCGCATGGGCTGCAACGGTTAGGCCGCGTAAATGAGCTTCGTCAACAATGGCGTTCATTTCGTCTTGGCTATATTGTTGAATACCGACTTTTGTGCCTTTAGAAAATACGCCGCCTGTAGCGCAAAATTTAATGGCATTGGCACCGTACTTAATGTTTTCACGCACTTTAGCGCGCACAGCCCAAGGGCCATCAGCAACGCCTTCGGCGGTGTATTTCATTTCTGGTGGTAAACGGTTGTTATCGCAGTGACCGCCAGTAACACCTAAAGATGGGCCAGCCGCCCAAATACGTGGGCCAACAATATCGCCTGCGTTAATGCCATCGCGTACTGCAATCACGCTGTAGCCTTCTGCGCCTAAGTTACGCAGCGTTGTAAAACCTGCATACAGTGTTTTTTCGGCAAAGTGTGCCGCTTTAATTGCTTTGCGCGGAATCGATTGACCAATTCGCTCACTGCGCGGCACGGTAGGATCGCTCGTTAAATGCACATGCATATCCATTAAACCTGGCACCAGAGTCAGTTCTAATAATTGAATATGCTTATCGCCGTCTTTTAAGTTTGGCTGTTTATTGCTTTGTACGGCTGTAATTTGACCATTATCTATACTAATAAGTGGTGATTTAATCAGTTTACCTGAATTTACATCTACCATGGCTTTTGCCGATAAGTAGGTTGTTGCGTAGGTATTTAAAGAGGTTAGGCAAGCTAGGCCTAGGCTAATAGCAAGAGCAGTCTTTTTCATTTTTATTCAAAATTGGTAAGTCGAGCCGCCACTCTAGCAATCAGCTTGCAAAGTGTAAATAAACTGCGATAAGTTGCAGCGATACTTGCTAAATAGGGAACTAAACCCTCATAATTTACGCGTACTTAATATAAGGGCAGGGAAAGAATGAAAAACGTAAAACTAGCACTACTTAGTTCGGCGGTGATGTTTGCATTACTTGGTTGTAATGAATCAACGCCAAGCAACGAAAAACCAACTCAAGAAGTAAGCAAACAAGCGCCAAGCGCAACGTCAGCCACAGAGCAACTTGATACATTACTAGCAGACTACTTTGAAGCAGGCTTAAAGTTTAATCCAATTGGTGGTACTTACATTGGCCGTAGCGAATTTAACGACCAATTTATTGCACCTATTAGTAAAGCAAACCGCGACGAGCAGCTTAACTTTGTTAAAGAATATAAAAACAAACTAGCAAATATCGACAAAGCGCAATTAAAGGGTCAGTCATTATTGAGCTACGAAATTCTAGCCCGCGATTTAGACCTTGCGATTGAAGGCGCTCAGTTTCCAAGTTACTTAATGCCAATTAACCAAATGGGCGGGGCGCATAATACCTTTGCTGCGCTAGGCTCTGGGCAAAGTGCACAACCTTTTAACACGGTTGAAGATTATCAAGCATTTGAAAAACGTGCTGATGGTTTCATCGCTTGGTTAGACAGTGTTGAACAATCAATGCGCCAAGGCATGAAAGACAAAGTGGTTCTTCCTAAGCCGCTTGCTGAAAAACTATTACCGCAATTTCTAACTCATATTGTAGAAAAACCAGAAGAGTCATTATTCTGGGGGCCAATTGCTCAGTTACCTGAGTGTTTCAGCGACGAGCAAAAAGCACAGCTAACAAGCGCGTACACGGCGATGATCAGCGAGCGTTTAGTGCCTGCGTATCAAAAAATGGCTGACTTTTTAGCGAATGAATATATTCCAAATGCCCGTGAAAGCATTGGTTACAGTGACCTACCAAATGGTAAAGCATGGTATGAGTACCAAATTAAACAGCATACAACGCTGAGCTTAAACGCCGATGAAATTCATGACATTGGCTTAAGCGAAGTATCGCGTATTTTATCTGAGATGAAAAAAGTCAAAGAGACAGTCGGTTTTGAAGGCGATTTAAAAGCGTTTTTTGAACACCTAAGAACCTCAGATGAGTTTTACTACGATACACCAGAAGAGTTAATTGCTGCGTACGAAGCTGTAAAAGAAAAGATTGATGCTAAGCTGCCGCAAATGTTCGATATTGCGCCAAAAGCGCCATACGTTGTAAAAGCAGTTGAAGATTTTCGCGCTGAATCAGCTGCGGGTGCATCTTACCAGTCGCCAGCGCCAGATGGTTCGCGCCCAGGTATTTTCTATATCAATACCTTTAATCTAAAAGCACAGCCTAAGTTTTTACTTGAAACCTTGTCTATTCATGAAGCCGCGCCGGGTCACCACTTTCAAATTGCCTTGCAACAAGAAATTGAAGGATTACCGCTGTTTCGTAAATTTGGTGGCTACACGGTATTTGCAGAAGGTTGGGCATTGTATGCAGAAAGCTTAGGTAAAGAGCTTGGCTTATTTACCGACCCTTACATGTGGTACGGCCGTTTATCAGATGAGCAATTACGTGCAATGCGCTTAGTGCTTGATACTGGTTTCCACGCAAAAGGTTGGACACGTCAACAAGGTATTGATTACATGTTGGCTAACTCATCAATGGCCGAAAGTGACATTATTGCCGAAGTTGAGCGTTATATCGCATGGCCGGGCCAAGCGCTGTCGTACAAGTTAGGTCAGTTCAAAATTCAAGAACTACGTGACTACGCGAGCAAAGAGCTAGGCGATAAGTTCGACATTAAAGCTTTCCATACGCAAGTTCTGATTGATGGCGCATTACCTATGCCAATTCTTGAAGAGAAAATTAAGCGTTGGGTTAACGAGCAAAAATAACCGCCTTTGCGCGCATGCTGGCTTTACGCTAGAATGCGCGCTGTTTAGGGGCTTTGAGTAATACCATGTTAGAAGATCAATTTTGGCTTAAGCGCTCGCTTGAGCAAATGTCACAACCCGAATGGGAAGCCATTTGTGACGGCTGTGGTAAATGTTGTTTAAACACATTTATCGACAGTGAAGACGAAGATGAATTTACCGCAACGGATCAACT
Organism: Pseudoalteromonas sp. NCCP-2140; assembly: GCF_023708065.1. Taxonomy (NCBI): domain Bacteria; kingdom Pseudomonadati; phylum Pseudomonadota; class Gammaproteobacteria; order Alteromonadales; family Pseudoalteromonadaceae; genus Pseudoalteromonas; species Pseudoalteromonas sp. NCCP-2140. The sequence goes on from NZ_BRCZ01000004.1 coordinate 485,697, forward strand.
TCGCGAGGGTGAAGAACTGATCTTCACTAATATCGTTTGCCAATACCTAGACAACGACACCTGTGGGTGTAGCGAATATGCGAACCGCCAAACCTTGGTGCCTTCATGTGTAAAGCTCACTAAAGAAAACCTCAAAGATATCTTTTTTATGCCACAAAGCTGTAGCTACCGCCGCCTTTACGAAGGCCGTGGCCTTGCGTCTTGGCACCCGCTACTGAACGGTGGCAGTAAAGATATGATGCATGAGTTAGGTATTTCTGTGCGTGACAAAACAGTGAAAGACTGTGATGTAGACCTAGATGACTTTGACCTTTACGTGGCCGAGTGGCCAACCAGAGACATTGATTAATGAGCGCCCTTAAAGCAAGCATTGGCTTGTTAAACCCCAAAAGCCCAACCAATGTGGGTGGCGTGTTACGTGCCGCGGGTTGTTACAATGCCAAGCAAGTGTTTTTTACTGGTAGCCGCTATTTACGCGCTAATAAGTATCACACCGATACCAAAAATGTGCTTGAGCATATTCCGCTAACGCAGGTTGAAAGGCTAGAGCAAGCAAAGCCTGAAGGTGCCACAACGGTGGTGATTGAGCTTGTTGAAGGTGCAACGCCACTGCCTGAATTTAAGCACCCTGAAAACGCATTTTATGTGTTTGGCCCTGAAGATGGCTCGGTTAGTAAAGACGTGCTGAAATGGTGTGATGAAGTAGTGTATGTGCCAACCATAGGTTGTATGAACCTAGCCGCAACCTGCAATGTTGTGCTGTACGACCGACTAGCCAAACTCGGTGGTATTGAGAGTTCAAACGACACCATTTGCAATAGTCGAGACACCAACAACTCACTTAAATGGCAACAAAAAAAGAGCGCTAAATAGCGCTCTTTTTAGATTCAAATTCAAAACTACTTTTTAGTAATTTGTACGTTACTTTCAAGGCCAATACCGTTGTCGGTAATGTCTGTGGCAAAATAAACACCGACAGGTTGGTCGCGTAGCGAATCAAGCTCAGCCATTTCTTCATTAGTTAATTGCCCCGTTGCAGCAATCGTATCAAGCAAAGGTAATAAGATTTTTTGTACGTCGAATGCCATGTTTACAAAGCCATTTTTAGTGACACTTTGCGACTCTAAGGTTTCGGCGATTTGTGCTGACTTATCACCCGTGAAAATCACAATATGATTGCCTTTAAGGGCCATCTTAATATCAAAGTTAAGTGGCACAGGCGATGGAATGTATTCATTGATCAACACCGCATCACCATTAGCTGGTAGCTTTATATTAGCAAGCGGCGGTACAAAGCCTTGCGCAATTGAATACAAGCCATGGGCATCAGTCGCAGATAGGGTAACGATGGCATCAAGCTTGTCTATTTGTGGGCCATTGTAGTCATCAATGGTCAATGCAGCATCTTGAACGCTGACACTCATGCCTTGTACGCCATTTGCAAAACCCGACATCATTGCAAGGCCAGCTGTGCTTACCTCTTGCATTTCATTTTGTAGTGCGACAATTGGGCCACAGTTAAACTCAGCTGACTTAATTGCACCGGTTAGTGTGTTGGCAAGCGGCAGTACTTTTGCAACATCAATACCATAGGCAACACTCATCATTTGCCCGTCAAGCTCAGTGGTATGTTTTGGTACAAAACCACGCACGGCTTGTAGCGTATTTAGTAAGTCTTGATCTGTGCTTTGCAGTACTGCTTTTACGTCAAAATCAGCGTAGTCGGCGGTGATACGGGTTTTTGTTGTGCCTGATACTGTTGCAGGCCATTTAGCGGCAATGGCTGCAATATCATCTTGACACTCAGGTGTTGAAATCATTGCTAATGCATTTGATTGCTGGGCTTTATCAAGTAGCTCTTTGAGCATTTGGTGTAAGCGAGAGTCTTCTTTGCCTGTTACAGCATTAGCGATACGTTGATGATCAACAAAGCCAACCGAGTTGCCATCAAGCGAAAAAGTTTTAATAAGCTCAGGTAGTTTTTTAGTTTCAGCCAGTGATTGAGCCGGTTTTTCTACGCCAAGGGCAATACGTAAATCTTGATCATTAGAAAGCGCAGTGGTTAGCGTGATGGTAGCCCAATTGTTGTGAGTTGATGCAATTAGGTTGAAGTTATCTAAGCCTTCAAGCTCAATGGCAAAGCGTGTGTAGCTTACGCCTTCAAGGCTTTCGGTTGTATAAGCAATACCTGCTTCATCAGCAGATTGTTTAATGCTATTGATAATGCTGCTTTGATCAGCGACCTGAAAACGCACAATCGGCATTAAACCTTGCGCATACATCATGCCTTTGTAGTCATCACCAAAGCCCCAAATCGATTTGAAGGCATCGTAAGAGCTCAGTGATTGTTGGTATTTTTCCATCAGTGATGCAAGGAATAGGGCATTCTTATCATCAACTGTTTTAAGCTCAGCAATGATGGGTGTTAAATCGCTCGTGCCTTTCATTGCATCTGGCATAAGCGCAAAGTATTTGCTGTACGGAAACGGTTTAAGTTGACCATAAAAAACCGCCGTGTCGGCAGGTACGTATGCAAGCTCAGGTAAATCTACATCAACACTGGCTTTATTTTGTGAGTACAACAACGCACCTGCAACAATAGCAATCGCGCCACCAGCAAGAAGCTTATTATTCATAGGATGAATTCCTTTTTCTTTAATTAGTTAAAAAACATACCATGAAATAGAAACAAATTACTAGCGGGCTAACGACTAAAACTGATAGCTCACGCTTATTTGCGGACCATGGGTAAACGTATCATAACTAAAGAAGTTTTTATTTCCGCGTTGGCCGGTTTGGTAATCTACATACGTGGTTTTATAGCTCATACCCAGATCCCAATGCGGGTTTATTTGATACACCGCACCTAATTTAAAGCTGCCAGTCAATTTAGCATTTAAGTTAAAGCCACCGAGATCTCCAGCAGTTGTTAATTGCCAATGTTCGCTTAATTGTTTGTTAAAGTGAAAGCCAAAAATGAGATCAATCCAATCTTCATCTCTGTCGACCACTGACACTTGTGACATAAAGTTAGGATCAAGATCGAATTCGTAGGTGTTATCCCAGCGACGAATACCCACATAGTTAACCCAATCACCCATCGAAGGACTAGAAAAACGGTACGCAACACTTAATTCGAGCACGGCTTGGCGCACCCGGGCACTGAGCACGCCAAGTTTTGGGGCGTTATGAGATTTACTTAAATCCATATAGCCCCAGTCAGCAATAAAGCCCCAGTTTGATTGATGATACCCCTCAAAATGGAGCATAAATGCGCTGTCGAGGTTGTTTAAAATGGTATCAAATTCGACTTCAAGGGGGGCTTCTATAGTGCCTATTGCCGAACTGCCATCAATCGCAGTGGCCATTAAATAAGGCTCTACAGAAAATTGCCATTGGTCGGCATAAACGGTTGGTGAGGCGAATACTAAACCGAAAGATAAAAGCGTTAACACACGAGGTTGTTTTAAAGTGAGCATAATCAAATCCTTTTAAGTAAATCACAGTATTAATTATAGAAACGCTGGGCTTTTTTGCATTGATTTGATGATGAAATATTTTCGTTTTGTTATTCAACGCAAAGCACAGTTTTAATCTTTCAGCTATGTCATATTTTAATAACAATAATAACGACATGGAGTAGATGTTTTGCAGGTAACTCATTTTTTTAAAAGCGCTACAGCGATTGCTATGACCGCCATTTTAGCTGGCTGTAGTGTTAAACCTTTGCCACTTGATCCAAGCGTTGGTGATACAGGTCAACCATTATCGGCAGTTGCACTAAAAAGCGATGTGCAATTTTACGACTTATCACTAGAAGTGTTTCCTGATGATAAACGCATTAAAGGCGTGTCGAAAACGCAGTTTAAAATGCTATCTGCAAGCCAATTTGTTGAACTAAAACTTGATAGCCGATTTTTGATCAGTGCCATAACCTCAGACGATAAAACACTTAACTATACCCGCAATGCAGGTGTGCTAAACGTTGATTTAGGTAAGCAATACCCTGCGGGCAACACAGTGAGTGTTGCTGTGGCGTATGAGGGCAACCCCCATATTGCTAAAAACGCGCCTTGGGATGGCGGGTTTGTATTTGCTGAAACAGAAAGCGGCGAGCCGTGGATAGCTACCGCAGTGCAGGGCGAAGGCTGTGATTTATTCTGGCCATGTAAAGATCACTTTGCTGACAAAGCCGGTAGCATGCGCATAAGGCTCACAGTACCAAATGGTTTAAGTGCGGTAACCAACGGGGTATTGCAAAGCGTACAACCAGTCGGAGCAAGCAAACAACAATTTGATTGGCTGCTATCTGTGCCTGCAAGCGACTATAACATTGCCCTGAACATAGGCCCGTATCAACGTATTGAGCGCAGTTATACCAGTATTAATGGCACTGAAGTTCCGATTGAATTTTGGGCTCTTGCTAAACACACACAGCAAGCGTCGATGCTAATAGAGCAGGATTTACGTTCTCAAGTCGCGTTTTTTGAGCGCTTTTTAGGGCCTTACCCATGGGGGAATGACAAACTGGGCTTTGTTGAAACACCGCATTTAGGTATGGAACATCAAACGATAAATGCCTATGGTAAAAAATATAAGCGTGATGCAGGCGGTTATGATTGGTTATTACAGCATGAGTTAGCTCATGAGTGGTTTGGTAATTTAATGACCCATGAAAAACTCAACGATGCATGGCTACACGAAGGCTTTGGCAGTTACATGCAGCCAAGTTATAGCTTGTATAAATTCGGTGAAGCGGCCTATAACCACAGCATGTATAAGTCGTATTTAGGGCTGAAAAACTGTAAAGCCATTGTTCTTGATGGCGATATAACTTCAGATCAAGCATTCAATCCCGATATTTATGGCAAAGGCAGTTGGACTTTACATACCTTACGCTGGTTAATTGGTGATGAGTTATTTTGGCAAGCCACCCGTGAGCTGCTGTATGGGGTGAACGACACCAAGCAATTGGCTTATCCAATTTCACCGCGATATCGAAATACTGATGAGTTTATTGCTATTGTTAACCGCTTAACGGCGAAAGATTATAGCTGGCTGTTTGATGTGTATTTAAAGCAAGCTCAATTACCTGAACTTGATGTTATTCAATCAGCTAACAGCTTGACGCTGAAATGGAACAAAAACTCTTTGCAAGGTAAGCCATTCCCTATGCCAGTTCCGGTGCAAATAAACGGCTCGTTGCAAACTTATTCTGTTGAAAATGGCGAGATTAGCATTGCTTTAAAAGCGGGGGATCATGTGGTGGTCGATCCAAACATGAAGGTGTTTAGGTATTTACCAATTATCGATAAATGTAAAGCTGAGCAATAGCGAATGAGCCCGGCATTAATTACTAATGCCGGGCTTTTTACTCAACCTAAACTAAGTTCTAGGCTAAATCGGCTGCGCTTGGTAAAGACGCAAATGCACCATAACGGCTTACAGCAAAAGCGCCGGCTTTAGCTGCATAAGCAATAGTTTGTTCGATATTCTCTGGGGTTTGGCAAAACGCTTTAAAGCTTTGTTTGTTTTCACAGTGCTGACCAATCTTTGACAGCATACCGCCAATAAATGCATCGCCTGCGGCTGTGGTATCAACCACTTTTGTAGCTGGTGGGCTAACTTGGCCTTTAAAGTCTGCGTGGTAAAAGCTGATTGCTTCGCCGCCATTAGTAACTAGCAAACAGGTTACACCGGCCTTTAAAATGGCATCAATAGTATGCTCAAGTGGCATTTCTTGATGGCTTTTCTGATTTAAAAACTCAAGCTCTTCAAATGACAGTTTAACGATATCTGCCAGAGAAATAACATGCCACATTCTATCTAGAGTATGGCGCATACTTGGCCATAGGTTTTCGCGTAGATTCATATCAAAGCTACAAATTGCACCGGCTTTCTTCGCCTGAGTTAGACCATAAATAGTGGTTTGATAAATGTTGTGCTCAGTCAGACTGTTGCTGCATACATGCATGATGGAGTGATTTGCAAACATTGCATGGTCAAAATCGTCTACGCGATACAGTAAATCGGCGGCTGGTGGGCGATAAAAGCTAAACGAGCGTTCGCCACTGTCATCAAGTGATACAAACGCCAATGCTGTTTTTGCCGCATCGGTGAATGTACAGTACTGGGTGTTTACCGCATACTGGTCAAGCTCTTGTTTAATATAGTGACCGAACATATCATCGCCTAACATACCGCAAAAGCTGGTGTTTAGGCCTAGTTTTGCTGCTGCAACAGCCACATTAGCTGGTGCGCCACCTGCGTATTTGGTAAATGACTCTGGTTGTTTACCATCTGATAAAAAGTCGATTAATGCTTCGCCAAAACACACTAAACTCATTATGCATTCCTCAAGGTTAAGGTTCTTAATACTTCGTAGCAGGCACCCATAGTATGGTAGTCGGTTTTGCCTGCTGGCGATTTTTCGTCACTGTATGGTTGGTTTTGTGCTGATAAAATGCGATACCACGCACCATATTGGTGATCTACCATATGTTGCCAACTGTATTGCCATATTTTTTCGTACCATTGCCAATAGCTTTCGTCATGTGTGGCATCAGCGAGTAGGGCTGCTGCGGCTAATGACTCGGCCTGCACCCAAAAGTATTTATCGCTATCACAAATTTGTTTATCTGGTGCAAAGCCATAGAAAATGCCCCCATGTTGTTGATCCCACGCGATGCTCAGAGTTTCATCAAACAGGCTTTTAGCGCGCGTTACCAGCCAAGGTTCATCAATATGGCGGTTTAAAATAAGTAACAGTTTTGCCCACTCAGTTTGATGACCTGGTTGAAATCCCCAAGGTCTAAATAAATGCTGCGGGTCATCTTTGTTGTAATCTAAATCGATTTGCCAATTTTTAGAATAGTGCTCCCACACCAACTGTTGGCTGTGGGCTGCCAGTTTTACGGTAAAAGTTTCGGCAAGCTGTTTAGCGCGTTTTAAATAACGGGTCTCGTTAGTTGCTTCAAAACACATGAGTAAGGCTTCGCATAAATGCATATTGGCATTTTGGCCGCGATAGTCATCTGCACAGCTAAAATCAGCATTTTGCTCATCTAAATAGGCATTATGCTGTGGTTCAAAGTAGTGCTGCTCTAATAAATTCCATACCTGTGAAATAGTTTTTTTGCAGTCGTTCACCCCTGCTTTTAAAGCAACCGCGTTTGCAAGCATTACAAAGGCAAGCCCGTAGCAATGGTTGGTGTCGTCTAACACAGTGACTTTGCCGTTATCATCTTGCTCAATAAGCCAAGCATAACCACCAGATGCTTGTTTATGCGCATGTTCAAGGTGAGCTAAACCATGTTTAGTGAGGCTTAAATATTCTGGGTCTTTAAACTCTATGTACGCCATTGCATAGTTAAAAACAAAGCGGGTGCTCGAGACTAAATGGCGAGTGTGTTTATCGTAAATCGCGCCATTATTTTTAAAGAACTGATAAAAGCCCGCTAAGCCATGGGCTGAATGATCAACACAATGGGGGTGATAAAAAGCAAGGGTATCTTGGATATGCTGCTTAAGAAAATCAGGGCTTTTAAAGTCAACTTTGGCCATGGGTTATTAATAAATCTGTGTACATCTTGCAACTATAGCAGGAAATAAAAATATTGGAACGTTCCTAGTAAATCTTTGTGCTATTTTTACTTCAATGTGTAGAATCAAAGGTAACTTGTTAACGGAGTGAAAACCACGTGAGTGAAATAAATACAAACCAATCGTTTGTCGCCGATGGTTCGCAGCAAAATAAAAACTACCTGCTACCACTGACAGCAATGACAACCCTGTTCTTTTTATGGGGTTTCATTACAGTTTTAAATGACGTGTTGATCCCGCGCTTAAAAGGGGTATTCGATTTAACCTACACAGAGGCAATGCTTGTTCAGTTTTGTTTCTTTGGTGCTTACTTTATTGTTTCGCTACCTGCGGGTATGTTGGTTAAAAAAATGGGCTACAAAAATGGCGTACTAACCGGCTTAGTCGTGGCATCAATTGGCTGTATGTTATTTTACCCAGCGGTTGTAGTACATGAGTACTGGTTATTCTTAGGTGCGTTATTTGTTCTAGCAGCAGGTATTACCGTATTACAGGTATCTGCTAACCCGTATGTTGTGGCGTTAGGTCCTGAAAAAACGGCGTCGTCACGTTTGAATTTAGCACAAGCACTTAACTCACTAGGTACCACAGTTGGTCCATATGTGGGTGGTATTTTATTCTTTGGTACAGCAGGCACATTAGCTGCAAACGCAGCAACTGCAGAATCTGTAAAAGTGCCTTACCTTATGCTTGCAGCAGCACTACTGACCATTGCTGTAGTATTTGCCTTCTTTAAATTACCGGTGATTGCAGAGCATACAGAAGAGCAAGACTGTAAAGCGAAAGGCCACAGCCTTGCCGAAGCACCTCATTTAATGATGGGTGTTATAGGTATCTTCTGTTACGTAGGTGCTGAGGTTTCAATTGGTAGCTTCTTAGTAAACTATTTTGGTGAAGAACACATTGCTGGCCTTGAAGAGCATGCGGCTGCAAGCTTAATTGCTTATTATTGGGGTGGTGCAATGGTGGGTCGTTTCATTGGCTCTGCAGCACTACAAAAAATTGCGCCTTCAAAAGCGTTATTCTTTAATGCCATGATGGTTATTGTATTGCTGTTAGTGACTATATTCACTGAAGGTGATGTGGCGCTTTACTCAGTACTTGCAATTGGTTTATTCAACTCAATTATGTTCCCGACTATTTTCTCTGTTGCTATTGAAGGTTTAGGCTCACTAACCAGTAAAGGTTCGGGTTGGTTATGTTTAGCAATCGTTGGTGGTGCCTTAGTACCATTAGTACAAGGTGTAGTTGCTGATACAGTAAACATCCAACAAAGCTTCTTTGTACCAGTGATTTGTTATGCATTTATCGCTTGGTATGGCTTAAATGTTGTACGTTTAGCTGATAGCTGGAAAAAACGCATCAGCTAAAATTACTATCAATAAAAACCCCGCACTGAGTTGCGGGGTTTTTTTGTGCCATTTTTTTGCTATACCGAAAAAAACTAGATGACAAAATGATTTAATGAATACGTATTCAGGGACGGTTTAAGTAACAATTTGTAGGAACGTTCCAAGGGGTTTTTTGCTGCTTTTTTATTAATACGACTTAAGAAGTGAAATTGGCTGCCGTTAACAAAGTAATTGATTTTCAAAGAAAGCGTACTTTAATAAAAGGAACGTTTTTCTAGTTTTAGCTTAATTTTATAAGACAAAGAGCTTTAAATTTGTTAAATATAAAGAGGCTAACAACGAAAAAAATAACAAACAGGTTTGTCATGCAAAGCACTCTTAAATTTACCACCAAGGTAACTGTGGCTGCATCACTGGTTTTAGTGATAGTGCTCGGTTTATTCACCATTAATAACTTCATCTCAATGCGCAGCCAAACGCAGGAGCAGCTTTCGCTTGTTCTTCAAGAGATTTCTCAGTCAGTGTCGCAAAACATAGCTAACTGGTTAAATGCTAAATTAGCCATTGTTTCGTCAGTTGCTGATACCTATCAACTTGGTGATAGCAAAGAGCTTACGCTTACGCAGCTGAACACAGCCGACAAAGCGGGGAGTTTTAAAAATACCTACATCGGTATCACGGATGGCACCTTTGTATTAAACGACCAATCTGTTGTCTTACCGCCAGACTACGATGCAACAACACGTCCGTGGTACAAGCTTGTTGAAAACAAAACAAACACTGCCTTTACTGCCCCTTATATTGACGTAACCACCAATGAACTGACTATTTCAGCTGTAGCGCCTATGCAAGCTAACGGTGTGTTTAGTGGGGTTGCAGGTGCCGACATCGACATGAAAACCATTACTAAAATCGTCAACGAAATTGACTTTTTAGGGTTCGGTTATGGCTTTTTACTAGATAGTGAAGGCCGCATTTTAAGCCACCCAGAAACTAAATTTAACGACAAAAACATGAGTGACTTATTCGGTAAAAGCTTGTCGTTACAATCTGAGTTTGTTGAAGTACAGGTAGGTGGCTTAGACAAATTAGTATCGTTTACCAAAATCAAAGGAATTCAAAACGTTGATTGGTATTTAGGTGTGGTGATCAACGAAGAAATTGCTTACTCATCAGTTGCCTCATTTAGAAATATGGCGGCTATTTACATGCTATTGGGTATAGTTGCGATTGTATTAATGATGCAGTTTTTACTTCGCTATTTAATGCGCCCAATGCAACGCTTAAACGATGCAATTAAAGATATTGCGCAAGGTGAGGGGGATTTAACCCGCCGTCTTGAGGTTGAAAACAATGACGAGTTTGGCGAGCTAAGCCATTACTTTAATGCGTTCATCGAGAAAATTCATACATCAATCGAGCAAGTTAAAAATACCACCGTTGAGCTTGAGCGCTTAGTTGAGAGTTTAGTTAATCAAACTCAAGGCACGCTCGACATGTATGCTGACCAAACAAAACGTACTGATAACGTGGCAACTGCAATCAATGAGCTGACATCGAGTGCGGTAGAAATCTCAAATAGTGCAAGTAATGCGTCAACATTAGCAACCAGTGCTAACAGCCAATCATTACAAAGCCAATCTGCATTAGCTGACAACTTATCAGCTATTAATGCTTTATCTCGTAATATGGAGCAGGCGCAAAAAACCATAAACAGTTTAGATGCGCACACTGTAAGCATCGGCCAAGTGCTTGAAGTGATCAAAGGTGTGAGTGAGCAAACTAACTTGCTAGCACTTAATGCAGCGATAGAGGCAGCCCGTGCAGGTGAAGCAGGTCGTGGTTTTGCGGTTGTAGCTGACGAAGTACGCCAACTTGCGCACCGTACACAACAATCAACACAAGAAATCGAAGACACTATTTCTCAGTTACAACAAGGTTCTGCGTCTGCCGTTGAAGTTATGACGGCCAGTATTCGCGACAGTGAAAAGAGTGTTGAGCAAGCTCATGTAGCTGGCGATAAAATGGCAGAGGTAACCCGTGCCATTGAGTCAATTGATGAGGTGAACCACAGTGTTGCCAATGCCACGACTGAGCAAAATCAAGTGATTCAAAGTTTAGACAGTGACATACACTCAATTAGTGAGCTTTCAAATCAAGGTCAAAGTAATCTTAATAACACCTTGAATGAGTGCACTAAATTGAAAGCCCAGTTCTATGAGCTAGAACAATTGGTACTTAAATTTAAAGTTTAGTTGTTAAGAGACTACAATTTTGGATCAAAATTGGCTTAATGCCATTACTTTAAACAGTGTCGACACGGCGGATAAACAGCGTCGTGCCTTCACGTTATTTGCCATGGCTTTTTTTGCCATCGTATTAATCACTTCGTTAGTGTTATCTAACTATCAAATTTACGCCTTACCGCTCACTATTATGTTAGTGGTGAGCGATATAACTATTGTGCTGTGCATGGTGTATTACTTTCGCACTGGTGCTTTAGTCTCTGTAAGCTGCATTATTTTATCGATCATCTTGCTGCTCTGTGTAGCCTTGGTATACACCGGCGGCAAAGAAAACACCGCTTTATATTGGCTTATGTTTTACCCTATTGTGGCTTATGTCACCTTAGGGTTAAAAGTGGGCAGTGTGTTGGTTGGGATTATGTATGCTAGTGCAGTTGCACTGCTGTTTAGCCCCAACTTTGGCCAAGCGCATTACGGGCAAGTTGAAACTTCACGCTTTTTAGCCTCTTTCACTATGGTGATTTTGTTTTCTGGGATCAGTGAATACTTTAGGCAAAAAAGCCATCAAAAAATTGCTGATATTACCTTAATAGAAAAACGCGATGCATTAACAGACCCACTAACAGGCCTTGCCAATCGTCGTTACATTTATGAGCATATTCAGCCGCGCCTTGAAGCTGAAGCGGCTAATTATTTACCTATGTCGGTATTATTAATTGATTTAGATAACTTTAAATCACTTAACGATACTTATGGCCATGACTTTGGCGATCAGGCATTAATAGCCTTTACCTCTATGCTGCACGATAAATTACGTGGCACAGATATAAAAGCCCGTTATGGCGGTGAAGAGTTTATTATTTTGCTGCCAAAAGCTGGGCTTAACATTGCCCATGCTGTGGCTGAAAAACTGCGTAGTTATGTCGCCGAAAAACAGATCCCTTATGATGTGGGGCAGTCTGTGACTATTACCTGTAGTATTGGCATTGCTAGCCTTGAACGAGGCAGCCAATTTAGTAAAGCGATTAAACAAGCTGACGACAACCTCTATAAAGCCAAAGCTAAAGGGCGTAATGTAGTGGTCTCTGATTTAACTGAGATAAGCTAAATGGCAAAGCTAATTTATGTATACGACCCAATGTGTAGTTGGTGCTGGGGCTACAGAGAAACCTGGTTAAAACTAAAAACTGCCCTTGGTGATAAACTTGCTATTGAATATAAAGTGGGTGGCCTTGCGCCTGATTCAGATGAGCCAATGCCAAAAGAGATGCAGCAGTTTTTACAGCAAACATGGCAACGTATTGAACAGCAACTTGGCACGCCATTCAATCATGAGTTTTGGCATACCGCGCAACCACGCCGCTCTACTTACCCTGCATGCCGTGCAGTGCTTGTTGCAAGGCAGCGCAATAAAGAGCACGAGATGCTACTCGCCATTCAAAAAGCCTACTACTTAGATGCACAAAATCCATCTGACATCAGCACCCTTGCAAGCCTTGCTGAGCAAATAGGGTTAGAAAAAAATGCATTTATTAACGAAATTGAAAGTGAAAAAGTAAATTCATTACTTTTGGCCGAAATAAACCAGGCGAGAAGCTTACCTATTCAAGGATTTCCATCTTTAGTCCTTGAAAATAAAGGCCTCTACGCTGCTGTCCCTGTTAATTACCTAGACTGGCAAAGCACTTATCAGCAAATCCTATCCCATATTTAGTCCCCGAAAGCCTGCAACTTTTGCCTTATCTTTGCGCAATATAAACTAATTGTTACAGCTGTCATATTTTTGTATTTTTTGCGCAACATGCTTGTCATTTTTCATCGTTATCCTTTCGCACAATAAAACAACCCAACTAGCAAATTAAGCTAACTTAACGAGTAAAGGTGTATGCGATGAAAGGCGTTAAACCACTGATTTTAGCAGGTATTGTAGCGGCATCTGCAGCAGTACATGCAAACGATCTAGATAAAGTAATTGATAAAAGCAGCGAGATAAACAAATCTGCAGCGCAATCACAAACTAAAATCGACAAGATTGCAGATTCAATGCAAGGTCGTTTACAACAATTCAAAGCCCTTAATAAAGAAATTGACGGCTTAACTGTTTATAACGCGCAACTTACTAAGCAATTAAACAACCAAATTGCTGAAATGGACGCGTTAAACGAGTCAATGGATCAGGTATCGGTTATCGAGCGTCAAATTACGCCGTTAATGATGCGTATGATCACAGGTCTTGAGCAATTCGTTGCACTAGACGTGCCTTTCTTAACTGAAGAACGTAGCAAGCGTATTGCATCATTAAAAGAAATGATGGACCGCGCAGACATCACTTCTAGTGAAAAATTCCGCCGCTTACTTGAAGCTTACCAAGTAGAAGTTGATTACGGTCGCACTATCGAAGCGTATACATCATTACTGAATGTAGATGGCCAAGAGCGCGAAGTGGATTTCTTACGCATCGGTCGTTTAGAACTTATTTATTTAACACGCGACGGCAAAAAAGCAGGTAGCTGGGATAAAGAAACAAAATCGTTTGTTGAATTACCAGATTCTGCAATCAGCCAAATCAACAAAGGTTTACGCATTGCACGTAAGCAACTTGCCCCAGATATGTTAACACTGCCAGTCCACGCTGCTGAATAAGAGGTTTGAGATGAAATTATTAACGAAAATGACAAAAATGGCCGTGTTTGCAGCTGGCCTTGGTTTTGCTGGTAGCAGCCTAGCGGCTGAGCCAATGGATTTAGACTCATTACTAAAAACATTAGAGCAAGGTAAAGCACAACAAAGCGCTGAAAATAAACAACGTGAACAAGAGTTCATGGCGCGTCAAAACGAACAAGTACAAATGCTTAAAGATACACAAGCAAAACGTACAGCAATGCTAAACGAATCAGAGCGTTTAGAAACTCAGTTTGAAGAAAATGAAGTAAAGCTTGCTAACTTAACAGACACACTTTCAAACCGCATGGGTTCACTTAAAGAGCTATTCGGTGTGTTACAACAAGTAGCGGGCGATTCAAGCAATAAATTCATGACGTCAGTTGTTTCTGCAGAGCTTCCTGGTCGTAGTAACTTCATGGATGAGCTAGCACAAAAAATGGGTTCAACGTCAAAGCTTGCTTCTATCGATGATATCGAAAAAGTATGGTTTGAATTACAACGCGAAATGACTGAGCAAGGTAAAGTATCTCGCTTTACAACAGATGTAATCGTTGAAGGTGGCAGCAAAGCACAAAAAGAAGTGGTGCGTGTTGGTGCATTTAACTTAATCGCAGATGGTAAATACCTTGAGTACACACCGGCTACAAATACAATCAGCCAGCTTACGCGTCAGCCAAGCAGCCGTTACACAGCAACTGCAGCTGATTTACAGCAAGCAAATTCAGGTGTTGTACCGTTTGCACTTGACCCAACAGGTGGTTCAATCTTAGGTCTTTTAGTACAAGCACCAGACACTGAAGAGCAAGTTCACCAAGGTGGTACGGTTGGTTACATCATCTTAGGTGTTGGCTTAATCGCTTTACTAATCGCACTTGAGCGTTTTGTATCTCTGATGATTATGGGTAGCAAAATCCGTCGTCAGCTTAAAGACACAGTGGCACGTGATGACAACCCACTTGGTCGCGTAATGAAAGTGAAAGACCAGTACCCAGATGTAGCGTACGACACACTTGAGCTTAAATTAAGCGAAGCAATCATTCGTGAAATGCCAAAAATTACTCGTAACCTGACACTAATTAAGATTATCTCTGTGGTAGCACCACTACTTGGTCTACTAGGTACGGTAACCGGTATGATTAACACCTTCCAAGCAATTACCTTGTTCGGTACAGGTGACCCTAAACTAATGGCGGGTGGTATTTCTCAGGCACTTGTAACAACGGTACTTGGTCTGGTTGTGGCTATTCCAACAGTATTCTTATACACACTTCTTAACACGCGTTCTAAAAATATGCTGTTGATTTTACAAGAGCAAAGCGCAGGTATCATCGCAGAGCGAAGCGAGAAAGGAGCATAAATCATGGTGCTATTGATTGATGCAATCAATGCTCTACGTGATTTCCTCGACACAGGTGGCCAAGTTCTCTTGGTCATCGGGGTCCTCATCTTCGCGATGTGGTTATTGATACTTGAGCGTTTTATGTATTTCTTTGGTGGCTTTAAACGCTACAAGAAAGACGTAAAAAGCACTTGGAGCAATAGAGCAGAGCGTAACAGCTGGAACGCAGAGCAAATTCGCCAAGCGATGATTTCACGCGCTGGCATGCAACTAAATAATAACCTTGCGCTAATCAACGTAATGGTTGCGTTATGTCCACTTTTAGGTCTGTTAGGTACCGTAACCGGCATGATCGAAGTATTTGATGTAATGGCAATTACAGGCACAGGCAGTGCACGTTCGATGGCATCAGGGGTGTCTAAAGCCACTATCCCAACAATGGCCGGTATGGTGGGTGCACTTTCAGGGGTTTTCGCATCAACGTTCTTACAACGTCGTGCAAAACGCGAAGTGCAATTACTTGAAGACAACATGGTCTTAGACCACTAAACGAATTTTAGGGTGATGTGAGCATCACCCACTAGGAGACTAACAATGAGAGCGCCACTAGGTAACTTATTTCAAGAAGACGACGCTGAAGAAATCAACATGACGCCAATGCTAGACGTTGTTTTCATCATGCTTATCTTCTTTATCGTAACAGCATCATTCGTAAAAGAAGCCGGTATTGATGTAAACCGCCCAGAAGCAGCAACGGCAGTGAAAAAAGAGCGTGCCAACATCTTAGTTGCTATTTCTGACAAAGGTGAGATTTGGATCAACAAACGCCAAGTAGATGTTCGTGCAGTACAAGCAAATATCGAGCGCTTAAAAGCTGAAAATCCACAAGGTAGCGTGGTTATTCAAGCTGATAAAAAAGCCACAACCGATGTACTTATTAAAGTAATGGATGCATCGCGTGCTGCAGGCGCATTTGATGTGTCGATTGCTGCGCAAGAAGCATCATAAGGAATGTGAGCGATGCGTTATATAGTTGCATTAATCATCGCTGGTATCGTGACTGTTATGCTGTTTTTAGGCATGCAGGCACTGATCACCGGTGGTGAAGGGGCCATGTCTGAGCCCGTAAAAGGAAACGTACTTGATTTTGTTCGTCTGAAAAAAGAAGAGACAGTGCAAAAGAAAGAACGTAAACCGCAAAAGCCACCAACGCCAAAAGAGCCACCTCCGCCAATGGAATCACCGCAAATGCAAAACAGTGATCCTAACGCGAGCAATGCCAATTTTGACTTTGGTGCCAGTGTTGAAGCCGACGTTAACTTAGCTGGCGGCTTAGCCCTTGAATCAAGCGACGGTGAATACTTACCGATTGTAAAAGTAGCGCCTGTTTATCCGCGCCGAGCTTTATCGCGTGGGATCGAAGGCTATGTGATTGTTGAGTTTACAGTAACCAAGCAAGGCACAGTACGTGACCCGAAAGTTATTAAAGCTGAACCAGAGTCATTGTTTGACCGCGCTGCGATGGATGCAGCACTTAAATTTAAATATAAACCGCGCGTTGTTAACGGTGAAGCTGTTGAAGTAGCGGGCGTACAGAACAAAATTTCTTTCCAAATTAACGGTTAGAAAAGAGGAATGCGATTATGAAACCTTTAAAAGTTGCCGTGATTTGCGCGGCTGCTTTCACAAGCAGCCTTGTAGTCCCAAGCGTTGTTAGCATGTTACCAGGTGTCACACTGGCAACGGCTTACGCACAAGAACAAAAAACTAAACGCGTACCTGCACTGCGCGAAAAAGTGTATAGCCAATTAGCACGAGCACAAAAGCTGGCTGATGATGGTGATGCAAAAGCAGGGCTAGAAGCTCTTGATAGTATTCAAGAGCGCTCTTCGAGCATGAACTCGTATGAAATTGCCATGATGCATAATTTCTATGGTTTTATTTACTACAACGAAAACGACCTTGATAAAGCAATTGCGTCGTTTGAAAAAGTAGTAAACGAAGACGCGATTCCAGAAACATTACGTGTAAGCACCACCTTTAGCTTAGCGCAACTTGCCATGGCTAATAGCGATTACGAAAAGGTAATCAAATATTTAGCACAGTGGGATGTGATTAACGACAAGCCTAAAACAGATGCTTATTATGTATTGAAATCTCAAGCGTATTATCAGCTTAAAGATTACCAAAAAGGCATTGAGAACATTAACTTAGCTATCGCACAAGCCGACAGCAAAGGTGAGATGCCGAAAGAAAACTGGTTAATCTTACAACGTGCAATGTACTACTCACTTAATCAGTCTGACAAAGTGGTCGAGGTACTTGAGCGTTTAGTTAAGCTTTACAACAAGCCAGAGTACTGGGTTCAGTTAGGCGGAATGTACGGTGAAACGGGCGCAGAGAAAAAGCAATTAGCGATTTTAGAAGCGGCATACCAACAAGGTTTCATGAAATCTAAATCAGATTTACGTCAATTATCACAAGTGTATTTATACAACGGCCTGGCTTTTAAAGCGGCGAACGTGATGAGTAAAGCTATGCAAGACGGTGTCGCTGAAAAATCAGCGAAAAACTATGCCTTTGTTGCAGAAGCAATGGTACAAGCAAAAGAAGCTGAAAAGTCACTTGCTTACTTTGCAAAAGCCGCTGATTTAGTAACGCATGGTCAGTACGAACAACGTATTGCAGAGGTAAGCATTAACCTTGAAAAATACGAAGAAGCAGCGGATGCAGCACGTAAAGCCCTAGATAAAGGCGGCTTAGAGTTTGAATCAAATGTATATGTTGCCTTAGGTATGGCGCAATACAATTTACAAAACTTTGATGCCTCGATTTTAGCGTTTGAACAAGCGGAAAAACACAAAAAGTCGCAGCGTTTAGCTGAGCAATGGATCAAGTATGTGAAGCGTGAAAAAGTGCACGCCGAAACATTACGTACCGCTTTACTCTAAATCGTATTCAACAGGTAAGCGTACAAAAGAACTAATTTATAATCGCAACACCAAAGCTGCCTTCGGGCGGCTTTTTTCCGTTCCTAAAATTAACTAACTTACTCTTTTTTATATAATTAATATTGTCATTTTATGTTTATTAAAGTGTAACTAGTTTGTCATACAGCTCCCGTAAGGTAGTCGCAGTTTAAAACTCAAGTGACCCAAAAGCATTAAGTGCCAGTGCTTTTTGGTGACTTGAGTTTATGCGCTAACACAATAATTAAATATCTATCTTAACGGAGTGAACAATGAAATTATCTGACTTATTCAAAGTTAGTTTGGTAGCTGCAGCAGTTTCTTTAGCTGGTTGTGGTGGTGATTTAGTCGTTAAAGAAGGCGACACCACTGTCAACGAAGGCGATAACGTCACTAACATCATCGATAATGGTGGTGACAATGGTGATAACGGCGGCGACCAATCAGGTCGTGATGATTCTCAAAACGTAACGACTGGTTTCCCAACTGACATCGAAAATGCTTTAACACAAGGTTTAGCAACAGATGTTTCTTCAGAATTCCCAACGATTACAGATAGACCAGTTTACCGTTTATCAGCAGACACTACATTCACAGCTGATGTAACACTAACAAACGATGCTCACTGGATTTTAAATGGTCGTACAGCTGTAGGTAATGACCGCGCTGATAACGCTGTTTTATATATCCAACAAGGTACTACATTAATCGGTGAATCGGGTGATGACTTCTTGGTTGTTCGTCGTGGTTCACAAATCGAATCAGTAGGTACTGTAAGCCAGCCAATCACAATGACTTCGATTCAAGATGTGACTAATGTTGAGACGTCTATCGGTCAGTGGGGCGGTTTAGTACTTCTTGGTAATGCACCTGCAAACTCATGTGGTGACCAAGAAGGCGAAGCAACTGCAGACGAACTTGCAAACTGTGGTGTTGCTGCAGAAGGTGATGCAGGTCAATTCGGTGGTAACGTTGCAGATGATAACTCTGGTACATTGAAATACTTAGTTGTTAAACATGCAGGTAAAACACTGGGTAATGGTGACGAACTAAACGGTATTTCATTTGCTGGTGTTGGTTCTGCAACGACTGTTGATTACATTCAAGTACACGAAAACTTAGATGATGGTATCGAGTTCTTTGGTGGTACAGTTAATGTAAGTAACGTGGTACTTACAAGCATTGGTGATGACTCACTAGATTGGTCATTTGGTTGGACTGGTACGGCGAAAAACGTATACATTCAACAAGCTGCGAACTTAGGTGACAACGCGATTGAAGCGGATAACTCAGAGTTTGATTCAGACGCTACACCACTGACTAACCCTACCATTGAAAACGTAACAATCGTAGGTGCAGAAGGTAACAATGGTATTCGACTACGTGCAGGTACTGCAGGTATGCTGAAAAACGTTTTCGTTACAGGTCCTGCAACGTATGAAAACTGTTTACGTGTTGGTTCTGATTCAGTGCCTCGTGCAGAAGATGGCTCTCTAACTATCACTAACTCAATTGTTGCTTGTCAAACAGCTGCTAATAACTTCGGTAGCGAAACAATTAATGGTGGTACTGTACAAGCATGGTTTGAAGGCCAAGACGGTAACCAAACTCTTACTCCAGCAGATCTAATGCTAGATGATAATGGTTATATGCCTTTAGCAGGTTCACCATTATTAGCGAATGGTCAAATCGGTGCATTTAGCGCAACAAATAACTGGATGGAAGGTTGGACTGTTGCTATCAATGGCGGTTTCCCAACTGATATCGAAAATGCGATGGCGCAAGGTCTTGCGACAGACGTTTCATCTGAATTCCCACAAATTACTGACAAGCCAGTGTATCGCTTAGCTGAAGATACAACCTTCACTGCAGATGTAACATTAACAAATGACGCTCACTGGATCTTAAATGGTCGTACAGCAGTAGGTGGTGACCGTACTGATAGCGCAACATTATATGTTCAAGCGGGTACTACATTAATTGGTGAAACAGGTGATGACTTCTTAGTTGTTCGTCGTGGCTCACAAATTAACGCAAATGGTAATGCAACAGCACCAATCACTATGACATCTATCCAAGATATGACAGGTGCAGAGACAGGCATCGGTCAATGGGGTGGTTTAGTATTACTTGGTAATGCACCGGCTAACTCATGTGGTGACCAACAAGGTGAAACAACACCTGAAGAGCTAGCAAACTGTGGTGTTGCAGCTGAAGGTGATGCAGGTCAATTCGGTGGTGATGATGCAGAAGACAACTCCGGTGTTGTTCGTTATGTTGTTGTTAAACACGCAGGTAAAACACTGGGTAATGGCGATGAGCTAAATGGTATTTCATTCGCGGGTGTTGGTTCTCAAACAAAAGTGGAATACATCCAGGTTCACCAAAACCTTGACGATGGTATCGAGTTCTTCGGTGGTACTGTCAACGTTCGTAACGTTGTACTAACTGATATTGGTGATGACGCGTTTGACTGGTCATTTGGTTGGACAGGTCGCGCCCAGAACGTTTATATCCAACAATCATCTGTTGAAGGTGACAATGCAATCGAAGCTGATAACTCAGAATTCGATTCAAACGCTACACCATTAACTAAGCCACTACTTTCAAACGTAACGATTGTTGGTGCTGACGGTAAAAACGGTGTTCGTCTTCGTGCAGGTACTGCGGGTGTTATCCGTAACATGGTTGTGACAGGCCCAGAAGGTTACAAAAACTGTTTACGTGTAGGTTCTGACTCTGTAGCAAATGCTGAATCTGGTGAGCTTTCTATCGAGAATTCAGTGGTAGCATGTAGTGCAGACAATAACTTCGGTTCTGAAGCAATCGGTTCTGGTAATGTTCAGTCTTGGTTCGAAGGTCAAACTGGTAACCAAACACTTACTGCAGCGACATTAAACCTTGCTACAGATGGTTTCACGCCTAAATCAAGCTCGCCGCTATTAGGTGCAGGTGTTGATGCGTCAGACCTTGACCCATTCTTCACAAAAACAAGCTACATTGGTGCATTTGACGGTGACAACAACTGGATGGAAGGTTGGACAGTTGCTGTTAACCCTAGCTTCCCTGCTGATATCACAAACGCAATGGAGCAAGGTTTAGCAACTGATGTTTCTGCAAGCTTCCCACAAATTACCGATAAGCCAGTTTATCAGTTAGCACAAGATGTTGTTTTCACATCTGACGTGACATTAACTAACGATGCTCACTGGATCCTTAAAGGCCGCACGGCAGTGGGTGGTGACCGTACTGATAGTGCAACGCTTTATGTTCAATTTGGTACAACGCTAATCGGTGAAAGCGGTGATGACTTCTTAGTTGTTCGTCGTGACTCGAAGATTGAAGCGGTAGGTACTGCAACTCAACCAATCGTTATGACATCTATCCAAGATATGACAGGTGCTGAAACAGGCATTGGTCAATGGGGTGGTGTAGTGCTTCTTGGTAACGCACCAGCTAACTCTTGTGGTGACCAAGTGGGTGAAACAACGGCTGATGAACTAGCAAACTGTGGTGTTGCTGCAGAAGGTGATGCTGGTCAATTCGGTGGTAATCAACCAGAAGATAACTCAGGTACACTTAAGTATGTTGTTGTAAAACAAGCTGGTAAAACACTTGGTAACGGTGATGAGCTTAACGGTATTTCACTTGCAGGTGTTGGTAGCCAAACTGAACTTGATTATATCCACGTTCACGAAAACCTTGATGACGGTGTTGAGTTCTTCGGTGGTACTGCAAGCATCAGCCACTTAGTACTAACAAACATTGGTGATGACTCGCTAGATTGGTCATTCGGTTGGACTGGTAATGCACAATACGTATTAATCAAGCAGTCTTCATCTGAAGGTGACAATGCAATTGAAGCTGATAACTCAGAGTTTGATTCAGATGCATCACCTTTAACAACTCCTACTATCTCTAACGTAACTATCATCGGTGCAGATGGTGTAAACGGTATCCGTTTACGTGCAGGTACTGCAGGTATGCTGAAAAACGTAGTAGTAACAGGTGGCGAAGGTTATAAAAACTGCTTACGAGTTGGCGCAGATTCAGCACCTCGCGCTGAAGATGGTTCACTTACTATCAGCCACTCAGTAGTTGCATGTGCAACAGATAACAACTTCTCAAGCCAAGCAATTGGAACGGGTAATGTTCAATCTTGGTTCGAAGGCCAAGAAGGTAACTCTATCATGGACGCAGCAATGTTAGGTCTAAGCGACAACGGTTATCAACCAAGTGCTGAATCAGCACTACTTGGTAGCGGTTTCGATGCTTCAAGCCTAAATAGCTTCTTCGACCAAGTAGATTACATCGGTGCAATGGATGCGCAAACAGACTGGACAGCAGGTTGGGTAAAAGTAGGTCTTAACTAAGCCCTTCTAATCCATGGTCGGGGGCAACCCCGGCCAGCTTCTAGTTTTGTTTTCGGAGTATAATAATGAAATCTTTTACCCCCTCTAAACTTGTGCGTTCAAAGATAAACCACGCAGTGCTTGCAGCATTAGTTGGCTTATCAGTGAATACTGCCTATGCAGCGGATGAAGCACAAGAAATTGAAGAAGTGGTTGCTGTAGGACAGCGTTTAAAAGGGAGTGCCGGCGCGGTTCTTCAAGAGCGTCAAAATCAAGCTTTCGTTGCCGATATCATGGGTGCAGAGCAAATCTCTCGTACTGGTGATGGCGATGCTGCATCGGCACTTCGTCGTGTAACAGGTTTGACACTTGTTGATGGCAAGTTCATTTATGTTCGTGGTTTAGGTGAGCGATATTCGAGTACTCAGCTTAATAGCATGTATGTACCAAGTCCAGATCCAACTCGCTCAGTTGTACCGCTTGACTTATTTCCATCAGATATTATTGAAAGTTTAAGTGTTCAAAAATCGTTTTCACCCGATATGCCTGCGCATTTTGGTGGTGGTAACGTAAATATTAGAACCAAATCAATTCCGACTGATTTTTTATTTAAAGTCGATATTGGTACTTCTTATAACACCAATAACAGTGATACAGGCTACTTCTATGAAGGTGGTGATGATGACTGGATGGGGCGTGATGATGGTACTCGTGCGTTACCAAGTGAGTTCATCGATGCCTTTTATGGTGCGGGCCTTGAAGGCGATATCAACACAACACTGGCTGAACGCCAAGCATTGATGTCGGCTCTTGATTGGAACATTTCAGCAACTGAAAAAGACGTTGATCCTGAAATGAGCTTTTCAGTTTCATTAGGCGATCGCTTTGAAAGTGAAATGGGCACATTTGGTGTGTTAGCTGCGGTTTCTTACGAAAATGAGTGGGAAGTAGCACAAGAAAAAAGTGGCACAAACCTCGGTAGCTTAGGGTGTGAAGACAAGTGTTTTGCTCAGTATTACGATGGTACATCGACTGAACAAAATGTGCGTTGGAGCGGTACATTTAATATTGGTTATGAGTTTAATTCAAACCATAAAATTGAACTGACTAATATTGCCCTGCATGACATGCGTGACCGTGTTCGTAATCGTAATTTCTATGATGCTAACGAAACGGAAGAAGGTGTACGTGATCTTCGCCGTGTTGATGTTGTGTATGAAGAGCGTGAAATGTTCTCTAGCCAATTAAAAGGCACACACAACTTTATCGACTTTAACAACTTGTTTGTTGATTGGTACGCCGGTACAAGCCGTGCAAACCGTGATGCACCAGGTGGTGTAGACGCTGTTTTCCAACGTAACTACGACGATGGTGTGTTTGTTTCTGAGCAATTACAAGACGTTTCTGCAACTAACGTAACACGTGAATTCCAAGTGCTTCATGACGAAGTTGATACCTGGGGTTGGAACATGGGTATGCCATTTTATGGTGAAGGCTATGAGCTTGAGCTAAAAGTGGGTGGCGACTTCTCAGAGAAAACCCGTACAGCAAACAATACTACATTTGGTATTACACACCGCGGTATCTCAGATGATTATTCATTTGGTTCACGTTTAGATGAGATTTTTGCTTACGATAACATCAATAATGATGCTTTCTATGCAAGCTCAACGGGTTCAGGCATTTTTGATGACAGAACAACAGACGGCGATAAATACAGTGCAGCCCATAAGTTAGATGCATATTACTTTATGGCTGATTATTTCCTAGACAACACTTGGCGTATTACCGGTGGTGTTCGTTGGGAAGATTTTGCCCAAGTATCAGTACCATTTAAGGCGCATAGTAACTTATTTGATGCAACAACGGATGAACTCGCTGAAGTAGCTATTAAAGAAGATGATTTTTATCCTTCTTTAGCTGTGACTTATATCATGGATGAAGAAATGCAATTTCGTTTAAATTTAAGCGAAACAACGATTCGCCCTGATATGCGTGATGTAAGTTCTACGTTCTTCGTTGACCCATTAACAGAGTTCCTAGTTCGTGGTTCACCGACACTACAAAGTTCAAAACTGAAAAATGCTGACTTCCGTTTTGAATGGTATATGGCATCGGGTAATAACCTATCAGTTGCATTGTTCTACAAAGACATTACAAACCCTATTGAAATGGTAGAGCTTGCAGGAGTAGGTGGTGCTGCGCCACAGTTATTAACTGCAAACGCTGAATCTGGTGAGTTAACGGGTATTGAAGTTGATTTCTTGACTGACTTTAGCTTTATCAGTGCTGATTGGTCGAGTGTGTTCTTGTCGGGTAACGTTACGCTATCTGATTCAACTGTGAAACTAGGTATCGATGATTCTGACGGCGTTGATTCGTTGTTTGAGCAGCAATTAAAAGATGCACTTGATGCAGATACAGTGTCTAACATTGTTACTAACGATGAGCGCCGTTTAGTGGGTCACTCTGAGTGGGTAGCAAACTTACAGATGGGTTATGACTCTGCTGATGGTTTCCATTCGACATCACTTGTATATAACGTGTTTGGCCCACGTATTATTGTACCGGGTACTCGCGGTAATGAAGATGCTGAAGAGAAGCCATTCCATTCGCTTGATTTAGTTTATTCTTACTTCCCGAACTTCAACACAAAAGTTAAGTTCAAAATTGAAAACATCCTTGGTCAAGATAAAGAAATTGAACAAGAAGGTTTATCGCTTTGGAAGAAAGAAGAAGGCACTAAGTTTAGCTTAGGCTTTAGCTACGAGTTTTAATTAAACTCCCCAAGGAAGGATACAATAATAAATCCTAACGTTGATTTAGCCCTGCACTAGCAGGGCTTTTTTGTTTCTATACCCAAACCACCTCAAGATGCAGAATTCAGCGTTTCACAGGTGCTTAATATCAAGGCGTTACTTTGCAAGAATGGCATCCCCTTTTAAGAAGTAACAACGATGAGAGTAAGTGCCTGTGAAGCGCCCAAAGGGTTGGTTTAAAAGCGATTTATACTGCGTTATTGATTTTAACAATAGAACCACTATTACTTGCAATCAATGCCTTGCCTAAATCGCTTTTAATTCCAACTGAAACTCGCATCTTGAGGTAGTTTGGGTATATTAAACCATTGCGTGTTATGGTAGTTCTAAGTGTTTAAACAGGGATTAAAAATGGACTTACGGTTAATTATAAATGGTAAAAAAGCGGCTGATGAACAGCTTCGTGATGCCATCGGTCAATTTCGAACTCGTCAGCCACTTGCGGTGCGTGTTACTTATGAAGGCGGTGACATTGAGCGCTTTATTAATGAAGCCGTGGCAGAGGGTGTAAAACGTGTTGTCGTAGCTGGTGGTGATGGCACTGTTAATGAAGCCGTTAATGCATTAATGAAACTGGAAAAGTCACAACGTTTAGAGCTTGCTATTTTACCTATGGGCACAGCGAATGATTTTGCTACAGCCGCTAATATTCCTCATGGGTACTTGCCAGCACTGAAACTTGCCGCAGATGGTCAGCCGCATGCAATTGATACCGTAGAGGTTGATAAGCGCTATTTTGTGAATGTAGCCAGTGCTGGCTTTGGGGCAAAAATTACCGCAACCACACCGCCTGCACTGAAAAACTTACTCGGTGGTGGCGCGTATACCTTGGCTGGGCTTGTACAAGCGCTAAGTTTTGTGCCTTACAGTGGCGAGTTAACGCTGCCTGATGGTGAACGTACTTCGGGCGATATTATTGCCGCTGCCGTATGTAATGGCCGCCAAGCGGGCGGTGGCCAGTCCCTTGCGCCACATGCGTACATAAATGATGGCTTGGTTGATTTAGTGGCGTTTACATCATTTGCAATTTCAGATGTCCCAGCGGTTATCGAAGAGCTAAGTAACTATCCTAATTCATCACAACAGTGGGTAAAACGCTTTCAAGTGCCTTGGCTTGAATGGCAAACACAAACAGAAATGCCAATAAATTTAGATGGCGAGCCAATCACCTCAAAACAACAGCGTTTTGAAGTGCATGCTGGCGCGCTAAACATGGTGCTACCAGACGCTTGTACATTACTTAAATAAACGATGATGAAAAATTTTGATGTTACTCGGTTAGCGCTGGTTTTGCTAAGGCCGCAATGCTAGATTACCTCTGTAAAAATTAAATTCTCACGCAATGGACTTTAATTTTTAACAGTTTAGGTAATTTGAATGAATCAAACAGTGGAACAAACAATGAAAAAAGTAGGATTAGTCGGTTGGCGGGGCATGGTTGGCTCTGTGTTATTAGAACGTATGCAGCAAGAAAATGATTTTTCTAATATCGACACGACTTTTTTCACCACCTCACAAACCGGTCAATTAGGTCCTGATCTTGCGGGTCCTGCTAAACCGCTTTTAGATGCCAATGATATCGCTGAGCTTGCTAAGATGGATATTATTGTTACTTGCCAAGGCGGTGACTACACCAAAGCCGTTTACCCGCAATTACGTGAATCAGGTTGGCAAGGTTACTGGATTGATGCGGCATCGGCACTGCGTATGAGTGACGACAGTATTATTGTGCTAGACCCAGTAAACAAAGACGTTATCAATGCAGGCTTAGAGCAAGGTGTTAAAACCTATGTGGGCGGTAACTGTACCGTATCACTGATGCTATTAGCCCTAGGCGGTTTATTTGAACAAGACTTGATTGAATGGGTAAGCCCTATGACATATCAAGCGGCTTCTGGTGCAGGCGCACGCAACATGAAAGAGTTAATTGCGCAAATGGGTGCAATTCACGAAACAGTGGCAGACAAGCTTGCAGATCCAAATGCTGCGATTCTTGAGATTGATAAGTTAGTCACCGAAAAAATTGCCTCAAGCGATTTACCACAAGACCAGTTTGGTGTGCCTCTAGCTGGTAGCCTTATCCCTTGGATTGATGTACCAATGCCAAGCGGTCAAAGTAAAGAAGAGTGGAAAGCGCAAGTTGAAGCAAACAAAATTTTAGGTAGCAGCGAGCAACCAGTACCCGTTGATGGCTTATGTGTTCGCATTGGCGCAATGCGTTGTCACTCACAAGCGATGACAATTAAGCTGCGCAAAGACATTAGCGTTGAGAAAATTGAAGAAATTCTTGCTTCTCACAATGAGTGGGTAAAAGTGATCCCGAATGATCGCGATATTACCGCTACAGACTTAACACCTGTAAAAGTAACTGGCACGTTGTCTATTCCGGTAGGTCGTATTCGTAAATTAGCGATGGGCCCAGAGTATATCAGTGCGTTTACGGTTGGTGACCAACTGTTATGGGGTGCAGCTGAGCCACTTCGTCGCATGTTACGCATTATTGTTGATGGTCAACATTAATAACACAACTCAATATTAAGGCTAGCAGTATGCTGGCCTTTTTTAGCACTAAAGGAAAGTAATGCACACTCCTAATAAATGGAAAATGACACCAGAGCGAGTGTCGCAGTTCATTAAAACCTACAGCTTTGCACTGATGGTTGATAGTGAGTTTGAGGCAACTCATTTACCTTTAGTTTATAAGCCCGATGAGGGCGAGTTTGGTACCTTATATGGTCATGTGTCACGGGCTAATAGTCACGGCAAAAGCTTGCAAGGTACCCGTGTATTAGTGGTTTTTAACGGCCCTCATAGTTATATTTCACCGACTTGGTATAGCGAGAAGCCAGCTGTATCGACATGGAACTACGCTGCGGTGCATGCCAAGGGCAAAGTAGAATACCTCAATGATGACAACACCTTAGCCTGCCTGGATGAGCTAATTAGCCAATACGAGCCGAGTATTTTAAACGACACCTGTTTGTTGCCAGCTGATTATCAAGCCAAGTTACTTCGTGGCATTGTTGGTATTAAAATCGAACTTGATTCAATTCAAGCAAAAGAGAAGTTAGGCCAGCATAAATCGGCAGCGGATCAACAAGGTGTTGTAACAGGGTTAAAATCAGATAAACACCCGGATGCCCAAGCCTTACTTAGCTATATGCTTAAACATGAAGTAGGAATAGGCAGCTAATTTGCATCCCGCAAATGCTGCCAATTGGTTGGAAAGTATCAAGCACTGCTTTGTTAAAAGCATGTTAACTACTAAAACTAAAGTTAGTACATTCCGTGTATCTGTCAACTAAATGTCATATTTAGAGAAGGTAAGTTTCGAGTTAAAGCAATCTTAGAAGATATTTAAAACTCATTGATTTTATTTACCCTAATCTACTTTGCACCGAAAAAATAAACACTTAATTATTTGCCGAACTTCCAAGCCCTCACTATATTTTCTTAACTGCTTAGTTGGAAGTTGGCTATGAACATTTCAAAAAAATTAAAACTCGCCTTTGCGTCAGCCATTGCGCTGCCGCTCATCATCATTGCTGTGCTTGTAATTACACAAACAAGACAGCAAGCCCTCGATAGTTTTGCCGAACTTAGTGAAAGAGAAGCAAGACAAGTCGATAATGGTATCAGTATGTTTTTTGCCGAAATCGAGAAAAACGTCGATTACCTTGCTTCCCATGCCGCTATCTTAGATGCCAAGCAAGGCGTTAAAGCCCATTTGCAGTCACCTAATGCAGAGATGCTTGATCATTTAAGTGGTAGTAACACCGAACAAAACGCCTTTAGTTTGTTTGATCACTTTGGCGCCACCCACCCGGGACTTGCATATATTTATATGGGTAATGAGCAAGGCGGTTATATTCAATGGCCAGAGGGTGAAGTTACAGCGAATTATGATCCAAGAGTAAGGCCTTGGTACGAAACAGGCAAAGCAGCAGGTGGTAAAACGGTAAGAACCAATGCCTATTATTGGGCAGCCGATGACATGGTCATTGTTTCTACTGTTAAAGCGATTAAACAAGCAGGAGAGTTTATTGGTGTGCAGGGCATGGATGTATCCTTGCAGGGCCTTACCGATATTATTGCGAACATTAAACTTGGTGAAACTGGCTATTTAATGTTGATTGAAGATAGTGGCAACGTACTGGTTGACGTTAAAAATGCTGATTACAGGTTTAAGCAGCTAGCACAAGTCAATAACGGAAAATACAAACAGCTCGCTGATAATAATCAGGGGCAATTTGAAATTGACATTAATGGCAAAGATTACTTAGCGAATATTTACACCTCGCAAAAACTAGGCTGGAAATTTATAGGTTTAGTTGAAAAATCTGAAGTGATGAGTGCTGCAAACGCAATGACGATTACTATTTTAGTTATCAGTGCAATCTTGATTGCTGTGTTCATTTTAGTTGCTAGCTATATTTCTAAATTAATTTCTGCACCTATTGTTGAAGTAAGTGATGGTCTTACCGAGATATCGCAAGGTGGTGGTGATTTAACTAAACGTTTAGTGATTAAAACACGTGATGAAACGGCCAAACTGGCTAACAGCTTTAACTTATTTTTGAACCTAATTTCGGATTTAGTCACGCAAATTAATGATTGTGCGCAAAATGTAAGTGATACCTCAGCGCAAACATCATCACAGGCAGCGCAATTATCTGGCTCAACATCACAGCAACAACAAGCCCTTGAAATGGCGGCCACAGCGATTAATGAAATGGCAGCGACTGCTAATGAAGTATCTGCTAGTTGTGCCAATGCAGCCGAACTTGCATCGCAAACACAGCAGGCCTCTGAGCTTGGGCAAAGTGTTATATCTGAAACGGTTGATAGTGTTGTGTCTTTGTCTGAGGTGATAACTAAAGCAACTCAAGATATAAACCAACTCGACGCTGAAAGCGAAAACATCATGTCGATATTAAGCGTGATAAGAGGCATTGCAGAGCAAACCAATTTGTTAGCCTTAAATGCAGCAATTGAAGCGGCGAGGGCAGGCGACCATGGTCGAGGTTTTGCGGTAGTTGCAGATGAGGTACGTGCGTTATCACAAAGGACCTCAGAATCGACAGAAGAAATAGCAAGTCAGTTAGATACGTTACGTAAGATGTCTGATCAAGTGTCAAAAGAGATGACAACCAGCTTAAACCGTACAAATAAAGCGGTTGATCTAGCTCATTCAGCACAGCAACAATTTAGTGAAATAACCGCGTCTATCGTCAATATTAGCGATTTAAATACACAAATTGCCACTGCAGCCGAAGAGCAACAGCATGTAGCCGAAGACATTAACCGCAATGTTGTTGAAATTAAAAATGCGGCTGATGATGTAAGCGAAATTGCCGATAGTGCAAGAGGTAATGGAGAGAAACTAAACCTGTTATCGAATACCCTGACTGATTTAGTGGGTAAGTTTAAGGTGTAAGTGAGGCGTTATTGAAACTTTGTTGTTATTTTTTTTAAGTAGACTTACGAGCTGGATCAATTTATCAAAAAATAATTACCCATTTTAGGTTCTAGGACTTGATTTGATAATACAATATGATTAAGTTTTAACAGCAACCAACAACACAGTAATGAGCTATGCAGGGAAGAACACCAAACTTTAACAAATTGCCACTTATTGTTTGTTTATTAATGTTCTTTCTAACCTGCGTTTTTCATGTGTCTGTAAGTTATTTTCAGGTAAGACACCAAAAGCAATTTTCGAACGTTTTATTAAATAAGGCTGAGCATATCTCTGCAGATATCTCATCAGCAATAAATGCCGCTTCACAGATCTCATCTCGTCAATGTAACACTCAAACCATTAATAAATTACGGGTGATCTTGGCCAATTATGAATACGTCCATGATCTAGGTTTAATTAGAAAAGGTAAGGTTAAGTGCACTGCAAATTGGGGTAAGTTAGATAATACAACTTTACTTACTCAGCAATTATATAATTCATCTTCAGGGTATGATTTTGCAGCAGAGGTTGCAGGTGTTTTTCCGGTAGAAACAAAGTATGACGTCACTAAACGTGACGATATCATCGCATTCACTGTAAACAAGCCTTTTAAACATATTGATGAATTAAACAAGCACTTTGCATTTAAAATTATTTCTAAAAATAAAGAGTATGTTTTCCATCACTATGAAACCCAATATCAATTTAACAGCAAAACATTTTTGCCAACGCAACAGGTAGAAACGTGTAGTACACAATTTTCTTATTGTGTTGTCACTGAGAATAATCGCCCAGGCATTTTGTATTTCCCTTTGTACATATCTGTATTGACCATATGTATGCTTGGTTTAATTAGCTTTTTAATAGCCTATTCTGTTAGCTCATATTTTGATATGCAAAACTCCATGGAATTCAGACTTCGAAGTGCAATCAAGAGTGCGCAGTTGTATCTTGAGTATCAACCCATCATAGATGTTAAAACTAACAAAATAATTGGTGTTGAGAGTTTAGTCCGCTGGAAAGACGAAATACATGGCCAGGTTTCACCGGAACTATTTTTAGGTGTTGCTGAGCAGTTATCTTTGTATCCTATGTTAGCCTATGAATGCGCGACGAAAGCCCTTCAAGAATTAGCACCAATTATGAAAACCGATCATGGTTTTTCTGTCGCAATTAATGTTAATGCATATGAAATTGAAAACCCCGAGTTTTTAGATTACTTACATCAGCTTTGTAGTAAGTATGAGCTAAGGAATGAGCAAGTAAAGATAGAAATAACAGAGCGCATAGGCCTGCCTTTAACGTTATTAGCTTGCTTCGCTTTAAAGGCTAAAAAATATGGCTTTAAAATAGCGCTCGATGATTTTGGAACCGGGGTATCTAACCTTGTGTGGCTTACAGAAATCAACTTTGATGTAATCAAGATAGATAAGGTATTTACCCAATCAATTACAGATGGTGTTAAGCAAAAAATGATTTTGGCGATAATGTCATTAGTCTCAGAGCTGAACCGAACTGTTATCTTTGAAGGGGTTGAAACTGAGGACGAGTACAATTTTATCGAGAGTCATAACGAGGATTACCAAATACAAGGTTGGTATTTTTATAAATCATTGTCTTTGCAAGAGTTACAAAATGCTTTGGTTGGTAATGACAATGCTCAAACGCTCTAGACTTATTTTGCTGCTACACATTAGTATGTAACCGGCAATCGCTGTAGAACAAAATGGAAAACAATGAAAGTAGACAATGTTAACGCTCAAGATTACCCAGAGCTACTTGCTGTATGGGAAAACTCAGTTAGAGCAACTCATGATTTTATAACAGAAGACGACATCGCTTTTTTTAAGCCAATCATTATTGAGCAGGCGTTTCCTAATGTGACTTTAAAGTGCATTAAGGATGAAAATAAAACAATTTTAGGATTCGTTGGCGTACATGAGTGCAAAATAGAAATGCTGTTCATTTTAGATGCCGCAAGAGGTAAGGGCATAGGTAAAGCCCTACTTAACTTTGCGGTTGAGCAATTAGCTGCCAACACAGTGGATGTTAATGAGCAAAACCCACTTGCAGTGGGGTTTTATCAGCATATGGGCTTTAAAGTTGCCTCACGCTCACCTTTTGATGATATGGGTAAACCATTTCCAGTATTGCACATGGAATTCGCGTAGGAACGGTATAAGCCGTGAATTTAGATGTTCGCCGTTGAAACGACTCCTAGAAACTTTACTCTTGTAACTTGTAACTTTCCCCTCAATCTCGCTAACTTCTCTTTTAACGCGCTAAAGCACGACCTACAAACGCGCGAAACAAGTTTCACGCCTACGATTTAAAACATTAGGCGCTAGGATTCAGGCTCTAGGACGCGATGTAAACTCGCTGCTACTTGTTCGGCGTTGAAACGCCTCCTACAAACTTTAACCTTGTAGCTTTCTACCTTTCCCCTTGAAACTTGTAACTCGCTAACTTTATTTTCGTCACTTATCTTTTGCTTGATTTAATGAACGCGATATGCTGAAGCAACGAATAAAGCATTACATGGGAGTAGCAAATGAATCTCAATCAGGTGACGTTAGCTGTAAAGGATATGAATGAAGCAGTGGCTTTTTACTTAACACTGGGAATGATTCAGATTGTGGATACCCCGCATTACGCACGCTTTCAATGCCCAGATGGTGATGCCACATTTTCGCTGTCATTAGAAACTGAAGAGTTTAGTAATAGTGCGGTCATTTATTTTGAACATGAGCAGCTCGATGAGCTCTATGCAAGCCTTGTTGAAAAAGGCATTAGCTTTGAACAGCCGCCAACAGCCCAGCGTTATTTATGGACAGAAGCCATTCTAAAAGACCCATCAGGGAATAAGATTAAATTGTATTGGGCGGGAGAAAACCGCTTAAACCCACCATGGAAGGTAGAAAAGCGAGGGTAAAAAAGGCGCTAGGGTCTAGGTCCTAGCGCCTAATAGCTACAAACTATTATCTAAAAAGTTTAGCTCCAAAAACGTCACTGCTTTTCTTTCAGTAGTTGTTTTAGTTCGGCCATTTCAGCTTGCAGCTGAGCAATTTGCCCTTTGGTTGCAGGCATGTCGGCATCAGATGTTTGCTCTTCACGGGCGTTACGATGCTCCTCAGACATGACTTCTAAAATTGCACCAACCATCATGTTTAAAAATACAAAGGCCGTTAAGAAGATAAACGTTAGGTAGAAAATCCAGCTGAGTTCATACACAGCCATAGTTTCATACATAACATCGGTCCAATCTTCGAACGTGGCGATTCTGAACAGGGTGAGCATAGAAATAGACACATCACCCCACAGTACTGGATTTATATCAGCAAACAGCATGCTACCCATGGCGGCATAAATATAGAAGATCACGAACATGAGCAGGGCAATATAGCCCATTTGTGGAATGGCTTTTAAAAGTGAGTTAACCAGCAGTCTGAGCTCTGGGATCATAGATACAAGTCGCAACACGCGGAAAATACGCAGTAATCGAGCGATAAAAATCGTAGAGCCAGCTGCAGGGTAAAGGCTTCCCACCACGATTATAAAATCGAAGATATTCCAGCCTTTGGTGAAAAAGTCTTTAAAACCACGGCTTGCGATAAACCGTATCACGAGCTCAACTAAAAAGAATACCGTGATACCTAAGTCCATCCAATGTAAGGCAAGCTCAGCAGTTGGGTGTAAAGAGTAGGTGTGTGCACCCACTGTTAGCGCTGAAATAACAATGACAGCAATAACAAATGATTGAAAAATTTTACTTTTATCGATACGCTGAAACAGCTGTTGTAACTGCGACAACATCATATAGAACCCTTTGGTAATAATATTTAAACCCACGCAATATACAGGAAAACGCAGCACCAATGTATAACTACATAAAGGAAATTTAATGTTTTTAAATGCCTTAAAATTGGCCGTGATTGTGACCCTTGCAATACTTTTATCAGCTTGTAGCTCAGATGCCCGTTATCATGAAATTCAATCGGCGCGTTTAAGTGAATGCAATCATATGGCAGATAAAGAGTACCATGAGTGCGTAAAGCGCCAGCAAGACAGCTACGAAGAATTTAAAAAACAACAAGCAGAATATGACTAAAACTGAAAAACGTCTAGATAAGGCTATTCGAGTTGCATTAACGCAAGCGTGCGAACAAGCAAAAGAGCACGTACACGAATTTTCATGGTTAACGCATACTGCTGACCTAAAAAAGCTACCGCAATCACTAAAAGTAAGTTGTTATTGTAAAGAGCTGCCGATAACCGCTGAGCAAACCCAGTTAATTTCCAGTTTAATTATCAAAGAATTGAGCGCTATAGATTTCGCTATCAATGCAAAAGCAATTGCGTTTTTAAAGGAATAATAATGTACGTAAATTTAACCCCTAAACAGATGGTTAGGTTAAATCTAGCCCTTGCAATGTTATTTATTTGTATAGGTGTGTACAGCTTGCAATCAGACTCATTACCTATATCAAGTTTTACCGGTTTTATATTTGCTATCGGTTTTATGGTGCAGGCCTATCGCTCAAAAGAAAAGTTTGCAGCCAAAACAGCGCTTAGTAAAACACTCACGGCAACAGGCACGAGCTTAACGGTTAAGCAGGTTTATTATGGCGATAAAGAAGAAACTCTTGAATTAAGCCGTATTACGCAACTGAAAGTTGCTGATAACTATTTAGCCGTCATATTAGATGGCAACGGTCAAGGTTATGACTTTCAAATAAAAGGCAAAGCTGAAGCAATCACTAACCGTTTAAATGAGATATTGCCAAAGGTGCTGCTTAAAAACAGCCCAATCAAACAGGTTTAATTTGGTAAGCCAGCTGCAAATGGCTATAATCGGCAAAAATTATTGAAAGAGATATAGCAATGGCAGTGCCTACGCGTTCACAAATTTCAATTGGCTGCGAAGTCAACATTGTATTAAAACAAGATCAACGAACAGGTCAGTTAACTCAAGGTGTGGTTTCACGTATTTTAACTAAATCACCAAACCACCCGCATGGTATTAAAGTTCAGCTTGATGATGGTCAAGTAGGGCGCGTGAAAGAGATTTTATCATGAGTGTTTTAAGTGAAAGTGAATTTTGGCAACTCGTGACCGCCGAAGATAAAACTGCCGAGCCTGAGTCTGTTTGTAATGCATTAAAAGCAAAGCTGACGGATTTATCTGACCAGCAGCTGATGGAATTTGATAAGCAGTTTAACCTACGTATGCGCAAAGCCTATACCTGGGACTTATTTGGTGCCGCTTATGTAATGGCCGGTTGTAACGATGATTATGGTTTTTCTGAGTTTTTATGTTGGCTTATTTCACGTGGTGA
This sequence comes from Pseudoalteromonas sp. NCCP-2140, assembly GCF_023708065.1. Lineage (NCBI taxonomy): Bacteria > Pseudomonadati > Pseudomonadota > Gammaproteobacteria > Alteromonadales > Pseudoalteromonadaceae > Pseudoalteromonas > Pseudoalteromonas sp. NCCP-2140. The sequence continues at coordinate 521,836 of NZ_BRCZ01000004.1, forward strand.
ACAGGCTTTTTTAAAGGCGCTTGAAAACCCGGACTCAATTGCCGAGTGTACGCCAGTTTATCATTTAAACGAACAGCCTTACCCGTATTTAGATGAGTACGATTTAATTGCCGGTATGCTTTACGAAGAACGTAATGATGATGAATTACCCTTTGTGCCATCAGGCCTTGAGCAACCAAAAGGTAAACGCTTTAAAGATAAAGCTAAGTTTTTAAAACAAACCTACCCAAATTTATATGCTAAATATTGGCAACAACCGAGTTAATTAAAAGCACCCAAGGGTGCTTTTTTTATGTCTTTAGGTTACTTGTTCGTAGTTTTTCAGCAATTTCTTAGTACCCAAATCCAATCATTTTGTGTTATCTTATTCATGCTTAATTCAGCACTATTAACAACATAAATCAGCAGACTAGATTAATTCGGTTTGCTACAACACATATCAAAGGAAATGACAGTGTCAGAAAACGTATATCAAGCCCCAGAATCAAACCTTGCTTCAGCATCAACTGAAACAACCACTTTAAGCATCAAAGAAATTTTGTTTTCTTTTAAGGGACGTATTCCTCGTAAGACTTATTGGTATTCAGTATTAGGTATGATCTTAGCCTCATTTGTTCTTATGTTTTTAGTAGCATTATTAACAGGTGGTAATGAGTCAGCTATTTCTGTAATCATGCTTATTCTTTATATTCCGCTAATATGGATTTCGCTTGCGATTCAAGTGAAACGCTGGCACGACCGTAATAAATCAGGTTGGTGGGTATTAATTGGTTTTGTGCCATTAATTGGTCCTATCTGGGCGTTAATCGAAAATGGCTTTTTAGCAGGTGATGAAGCTGAGAACCGTTTCGGTCAACCTACTAGCTTATAAGCTATACTGTGTGCTCTGAATAACAGAGCACACAGACTAAACTTACCCGATGAAGCATTTTACTACGATTCAAATCGCTCGATTTATTATCAGCTTTAGTTGGTTTTATCATGGGCTGATGCCAAAACTTATTCATGTTGCCCCCTTAGAACAACAAATGACGGCAAGTTTTGGTTTTAATGCTGAAATCTCAACGCTCATTACCCGAGCAGCTGGCATAGGTGAAATTATATTTGCCGTGCTGTTTTTTATTTTCTATCGTTCAATGTTAATCAATATTCTCAATATAGTCGCTTTAGTTGGACTAATGCTGTTTGTTGCCGTTTTACAACCTGCACTTTTAATCGAAGCGTTTAACCCTGTAACTACAAACATTGCCATGATCGCGTTTAGTCTCGTGCTTATAAATGAGCAAAAAGCTTCAAACAAAAACACTAAACCGAATAACAACGCTTAATTTCATCAATCATGGCATTTGCTAAAGGCGAGCTGGCATTTGTTTTTGAGGTGATCAATACCACAGGAATATCGTAGTGATATTTGTTTGGCTGGATAGCTTTAAAAATACCTTTTTCGACCCAGAACTGTGCGTAGTGATCGGGTAAATAACCAATAAACTCACCCGATAAAATTAAATGTGCAATACCTTCATCGTGATAAGCAACAGCACTATTTTGATAGTTTAAACCGTCGTTTCGGCTTTCTTTATCGCGCATGTAGTTACTGGTAATGACTTCGGCTTCTTTAATGAGCTCATTTATTTGTTTGTCATCACACTCAAATAATGGGTGACCGACTGCGCAATACAAAAAGTTAGTTTCGTTGTGTAAGGCGGTGTAATTTAATCCGCGAATATGATGGCGGCTAACACCAATCCCCACTAACGAGCGGCCATTGGCTACTGCGGTTTCTACCTCTCGTGCCTCGCACACATTAATATCAAACTGAATGTTTTTACCTTTACCTTTTAATCTTGCTATCGCGCGGGGAATGGCACAGCGTGGGTCGCTAACCATGGTATCTATCATGGCAATACTTAAACGTCCCGATAACTCGTTTTTAGAGCTGGCTACGGTATTAGCAAAGGCTTCGCATTGCTGAAGCAGTTCAATCGATGCCTGATAAGTGATGGCGCCAGCGTCTGTAATTTCAAAACCACTGCGGCCACGTTTACATAATTTAATACCAAGCCTTACTTCTAAATCTGATAAATGCGCACTGATGGTGGAGCGGCCAATATTCAAACGTGACTCAGCTGCTGAAAGCCCGCCACATTCAACAATTGCTACAAAAACGCGCAATAAGCGCAGGTCTACGTCATGAACTTGCATAGCTCTTCTTTTAGTTCGATAAATCTGGAATGAATAACGATAATTATGCATTTGTAAAACAACTAGAGCAAGCTAGACTCCATCTAAATAAAACTTAATCCTGTTCTTTAGGAGTTATAAATGACATTTAAGTATGGTGTTGACCAATTAACGTTAGACAGCGTTAATGCTATTGCAGCCGGTACGTTACAGGCAGAGCTTTGCCAAGAAGCAATTGATAAAATTAATAAAAGCCGCCAAAACGTAGACAAAATGGCTGCCTCAGATAAAGCCATTTATGGTATCAATACGGGCTTTGGCCCATTGTGTGATACACAAATTTCTCCAGAAGAAACCAACTTATTACAAAAGAACTTATTGATCACACACGCTGTTGGTGTGGGTGAGCCAATCGCTAAACCTATTTCAAAGCTAATGCTGATCACCAAAGTACACGCATTAAGCCAAGGTTTTTCGGGTATTCGTTTAACCGTTGTTGAGCGTATGCTTAAGTTTATTGAACTTGATATTATCCCTGTTGTACCAGAGCAAGGCTCAGTTGGCGCATCGGGCGACTTAGCACCGTTATCACACTTATTCTTACCTCTTTTAGGTGAAGGTGAGTTTTGGGTAAACGACACAATCAAGCCAGCAGCAGAGGTATTAAAAGAGCACGGTTTAGCGCCTTTAGATTTACACGCTAAAGAAGGCCTAGCATTAATTAACGGTACTCAGTTTATTTTATCGCATGCCATTACTGCGCTTACTAAAATGCGTTACTTATTAGACCTTGCTGATATCGCAGGTGCTATGAGTATTGAAGGTATGCAAGGTAGCGAATCGCCGTTCCGTGAAGAGTTACACGCAATTCGTGCTTTTAAAGGTAACGTAGAAGTTGCAGCACGTATGCGTAGCTTTTTTGCAGGCTCTGAAAACATGGCTTCACACACTGATTGTGGCCGTGTTCAAGACCCTTATTCACTGCGTTGTATTCCACAAGTTCATGGTGCATCACGTAACGCGTATTACCACTTAAAAGAGCTTGCTGAAACAGAAATGAACTCTGTAACAGATAACCCAATTGTGATCAGCGAAGAAGAAGCAATTTCGGGTGGTGGCTTCCACGGCCAACCACTTGCGATGGTATTAGATTACGCATCAATCGCAGCGGCAGAGCTTGGTAACATTGCTGATCGTCGTTGTTACTTATTGCTTGAGGGCTTACACGGTTTACCACGCTTGTTAACGACATCGGGTGGCTTAAACTCTGGCATGATGATCCCGCAATATGTGACTGCTGCACTGGTAACAGAAAATAAATCATTGTGTTTCCCGCCATCAGCAGACAGCGTACCAACATCAATGGGCCAAGAAGATCACGTATCTATGGGTAGTATCTCTGGTCGTAAGTTAAACCAGATTTTAGGTAACCTTGATAAAATCTTTGCAATTGAGCTGATGTATGCAGCGCAAGCAATCGAATTTAGACGTCCTAACAAGTGTTCAGACATCATTGAAGAAAACTTTGCGCTAATTCGTAGCAAAGTTACCAAACTAGAAGAAGACCGCTTACTTAAGCCAGATATCGACGCCATGGTAGAACTTGTTAAATCGCAAGCGTTTAAAGTTAACTAAGGGAGCAAATAATGACTTTTCAAGAACAAATTAAGCAAGGTATCCCAAGCGTATTACCAGAGCCAAAACCGTATCCAAGTGATGCAAACCGTGCTCCAAAACGTAAAGACATTTTATCGGCTGACGAAAAGCAATTAGCTATTCGTAACGCATTGCGTTATTTCCCTAAAGAATGGCACAAAGAATTAGCCGCTGAATTTGCCGCTGAGCTTAAGCAATTTGGCCGTATTTACATGTATCGCTTTAAGCCTAACTATGAACTTAAAGCGCGCTCAATTAGCGATTACCCGGCTAAATGCGAACAAGCTGCCGCTATCATGTTAATGATCGACAATAACCTTGATCCAGCAGTAGCACAGCACCCTGAAGAGCTAATCACTTACGGTGGTAACGGTGCGGTATTCCAAAACTGGGCGCAGTACTTATTAACCATGAAGTACTTAAGCGAAATGGAAGAAGACCAAACGCTACACATGTACTCGGGTCACCCTATGGGATTATTCCCATCATCAGTTGAAGCACCGCGCGTGGTTGTAACAAACGGTATGATGATCCCGAACTATTCAAAGCCGGATGACTGGGAAAAATTCAATGCACTAGGTGTAACTCAATACGGTCAAATGACTGCTGGTTCATTTATGTACATTGGCCCACAAGGTATTGTTCACGGTACAACTATTACGGTCATGAATGCATTCCGTAAAGTGCTCGAAAAAGGCGAATCACCAAAAGGTAAGATCTTCTTAACTGCTGGTTTAGGCGGTATGAGTGGTGCGCAGCCTAAAGCGGGTAACATTGCTAACTGTATTACCGTGTGTGCTGAGGTTAACCCTAAGGCGGCTATTAAGCGTCATCAACAAGGTTGGGTTGATGAGCTAATCGATAACATGCCAGAGCTTGTTGAGCGTGTACGTACGGCTCAGCAAAATGAAGAAGTGGTTTCAATTGCCTTTATCGGTAACGTGGTTGATGTTTGGGAAAGCTTCTTAGCAGAAGATATTTTCATTCACTTAGGTTCAGACCAAACTTCACTTCATAACCCATGGTCAGGCGGTTACTACCCGGTTGATATCAGCTATGAAGAGTCAAATCGTTTAATTCGTGAAGAGCCAGAAGTATTTAAAGAAAAAGTACAAGCGACGCTTAAGCGCCACGCCGATGCTGTTAACAAGCACACGGCAAAAGGTACTTACTTCTTTGATTATGGTAATGCGTTCTTGCTAGAAGCATCACGCGCTGGTGGCGATGTAATGGCTGAAAACGGAATTGATTTTAAATACCCATCGTACGTACAAGATATTCTTGGCCCAATGTGTTTTGACTACGGCTTTGGCCCGTTCCGCTGGGTATGTACGTCAGGTAAACCAGAAGATCTTGATAAAACAGATGCGATTGCTGCAGACGTTTTAAATAAAATCATGGCGGACTCGCCTGAAGAGATCCAACAGCAAATGCAAGACAACATCACGTGGATCAAAGATGCGAAGCAAAACAAACTGGTTGTTGGTTCGCAAGCTCGTATTCTTTATGCAGACGCACAAGGCCGCGCTGAAATCGCTAAAGCCTTTAATGATGCCATTAATCGTGGCGAAATTGGTCCGGTTGTACTTGGCCGTGACCACCATGATGTAAGTGGCACTGATTCACCTTTCCGTGAAACATCAAACATCTATGATGGTAGCCGCTTCACAGCAGACATGGCGATTCACAATGTAATTGGTGATGGTTTCCGTGGTGCTACTTGGGTATCTATTCACAATGGTGGCGGTGTAGGCTGGGGCGAAGTGATCAACGGTGGTTTTGGTATGCTACTAGATGGTAGTGAAGCTGCCGAGCGTCGTTTGAAATCTATGCTATTATTTGATGTAAACAACGGTATTGCTCGTCGTAGTTGGGCGCGTAACGAAGAAGCTAATTTTGCGATTAAACGTGAAATGGCTCGTACCCCTAAACTTAAAGTGACCTTGTCTAATAACGTTGATGATGAAGTTTTATCAAACTTAGATTTCTAAGTTGTGTCAATGCAAAAAGGCCATGTTGTAAGTGCAACATGGCCTTTTTTATTGCCAAAAATTATTAAATAGCGCATCGTTTAGGGAATAAATTTTTAGCTTGGCGAATAAGGAGATAGATATGACTAGACTACTTACTGGTGGATGCTGCTGCGGCGAAGTCAGCTGTAAAGTCGCTGATAACTTTAGGCGTTTTTTCTTCTGCCATTGCGAACAATGCCGCAAACTAACCGGCACAGCCCATGCTGCAAACTTGTTTACTTCACCTGATGCTATCGAATGGGTAAAAGGCCAACAGCATATCACGCGGTTTAATTACCCTGGCCGTGCATTATCTAGAGCGTTTTGCAAAACCTGTGGCTCAGCGCTGCCATTTGAATCACAAGACAGTAAATACCTACTTGTGCCTGCAGGCAGTTTAAATGAAGAGCCAAGTAAGGAATTAGACGCGCAAATATTCTGCGAAGAGCAAACCGAATGGCATAAAAAAGGGTTAAATGGCAAAAAGTTGATTGGTTTTGGTCGCGATTAAGCTCGGTTAAAGAGAAAAGTTAGCGAGGTACAAGGGTAAAGTTTGTCGGAGGCGTTTCAACGCCGAATAACTAAAATTCACGGATGATGCCGTTCCGCTCAGAGCAATAATAAACACTGTAAATTATGAATGAATTGATAGAGATAGGTTTAAGCACTACAAAGCAGCATCAGTCTTTACCTTTTTCGATTTACTGCGCTAATGATGAACAGCACATTGTTAATGTGCCTATCGCAAACCCATTACTTGTCGTTGTGTTATCTGGCAGCAAAAAGCTAATAGATACAGAAGAAGTTAACTGCAATGCAGGTGATTTTGTCTTTATGGCAAATACACCACAGGTTGCGATGCGTAACATTCCGCGAAACTTTGGCTATATTGCGCTATTGATTGAATTTGATTACACCGACTTTGAGTGCTTGGAATATCAAGCCAGCACAAAGAAAAATTTCATCACTGGGAAAGTAGATCCACTGTTTCAAATGACCTTAAAACAATTCATTGAATGGGCTGCAGTAACACCACCACAATTATGGCCAATTAGAAGACAAGAACTGCTGCAAGTACTATTTTCGCAGGGCTTCAAAGACTTAGGTTCAATTATTGAGCCACCAACACTGACCCACAAAGTACATACTATCATCGCGAGTGATTTAACGCGTGATTGGGATGCAAACAGTATTGCAGCGACATTAGCGATGAGCGAATCGACACTCAGAAGAAAGTTAACCGCAGAAGACAGTAGTTTTCAGTTAATTAAAGATAACGCACGTTTAAGCCACGGACTACATTTGATTCAAAGTAGCTCACAATCTATTGGCACTATTGCCCAGCAATGTGGTTTTTCGTCGCAATCTAGATTCACCGATAAGTTTAAACTTTTGTTTAATACGACTCCAACAGCCCTTCGTAAAACAATAATGAGCGAAGCAGGCTAATAATTGACAGTTTTGGTACTAATTTGATCTGTCTTTGCTAGGTATTATGATTATTCTTATTAATCGGAGAATATTATGAAATCATCAACATTGAAAATTGCTACACCGTTATTTTTGCTATGTTTATCTGGCACCACATTCGCTGAGACATTTACGCTAACAAGCAAAGACATTGCCCATGGTGACTTTATGGGGAGTGAGCAAGAGTTTAAAGGGTTTGGTTGTAATGGCGATAACCTTTCTCCACAACTTGCTTGGCAAAATGCACCTAAAGGAACTGAAGCATTTGCATTGACCGTTTATGATCCAGATGCGCCTACAGGGAGTGGCTGGTGGCATTGGCAAGTTGTGAATATCCCTAAGTCGGTATCAAGTTTAGCAAGCGGTGCGGGCAGTACAAAGAAGAATGCAATGCCAAAAGGCAGTGTGCAGATCACAAATGATTATGGTTTCAAAGGCTTTGGCGGCGCTTGCCCACCGGAGGGACATGGCGCTCACAGGTATCAATTCACACTACATGCGTTATCACAAAAACTTGAATTACCAGAAAACGCATCAGGTGCGTTAGCAGGCTATATGATTAATGCCTATTCACTTGATTCAGCAACAATTGAAGCGCTTTATAAGCGTTGAGTATAGCAAGTTGCTAGGTGAAAGTTAGCGAGATACGAGAGCAATGCTTGTAGGAGGCGTTTTAACGCCGAACAATTAGCAGCGATTTTATATCGCGTCCTAGACCCTAAATCCTAGTGCCTAATGTTTTCTAAAGTAGGCGTATAACGTGTTTCTCTAGTTTGTTTCTAAATAGTCGCGGCGCAAAGGCGCCGCTGCTTGTGAAACTGTATAGGCTCTAACATCCTGACTCGCATCTCGCAACTTTAATCTTCTTTCTTTGCTTTTTTCGCGAGAATTTCAACTTCGGCTTTTTCAGTTACACCTGCCATACTTAGGGCTGTGCTGCCTACTGATTCATATTCAAGTTTGATTTTATCGAGTTTAGCGTCGTTTTTGTCTGGCAAATTTAAGCTACGTGATGACATTCCTTTAGTTAAAACACCTAGGTTATCAAATACTTTTTCTTCACCGTTGTTCATAACGACTTTAATTTTCTTAAGATTCACAGTGCCGTGGGTGCACTTAACTTTAATATGGCTGTAGTGGCTGCTGGTGATAGGGTTAACGGTATCGGTTTCGCTTTTGTAGCTGACCTTTTTCTCTGCAATTGTTTTCCAGTCGTCATCACCCGCTAGGCTTTGAGTACTGGTTAAGGCCAAAAATGTGGTTAAAGCGATGAGTTTGACTATTTTCATTTGATTCCCTCCAAAAATTATCATCATTAAAATTTATAGCATATAAACAGATTGGTTGCCTATGCAAAGTTCATAAAATAGAACCAAAAACATTTTTTAATCGTATTAACTAATACGTTATAAATTCACCAACCTTAATCAGCATGCTATGCTAGTAAAGTGTCTATAAGTTTATGGATTTTCAATGAGATATTACTTTTGTTTAGTGGCTTTTTTACTATCAACCTCATCAATTGCCAGCGCTCTGCTGGATGTAAAGCCGAGCAATAAAACGCAGTTTTTGGCACTGATAAAAGACAAGCAAGGTGATTACAAAACAAAAGAGGGCAGTGATGCGGTTTGTCAAAACGCATCTTTTTCATTGATAAAAGACCCAACGCAAGGCTTTAGCTTAGGGACGTTAATCGATTTTAGTGACTTACATAACGGCACGCAGGTAAAGAAGATACCTAACTTTTGTGTTGTCAGTTCGAAGTTAAAATACTTTGTAAATGGCATTGTTAGAACTAAGCGCTACTTTCGCTGTGATAATGAAGACGACAACGGTTCAACAACTGAAGATCTGCGTTTTAAAGATAATGGCAATATTACTTATACACTGAGTAAACCTGACGTTTCTTGTGTGTTTGAAAAGCAATAATTGTATGCCTCGCGCAATTTTAAGCCTATGATGGGCTTTATTTTTAATTGAAAATCTTATGACTAGCCAATTTATTCAAGCATTTTTAGTGCTTGCTGCTTTTTATATAGCAAGCCTTATTATTGACCGCGCTATTAAACAGTTTCAACGTCGCTTTGATTCAACCGCTCTTGAAACTTTTCGGCTTATTTCTAACTCGCAGCGCGCTATTTTATTATTTATTGGTATTGTGCTGGCGTTATCGAAACTGGGTTTTGACGTAGCCGCGTTAGTTGCCGGTTTAGGACTAACAGGCTTTGCTTTGGGTTTTGCGCTGAAGGATGCTATTTCAAACCTAGTAGCAGGTGTCATGATTGTGCTTTATAAACCCATTAAACTTGGTAATTACATTGAAGTGAGTAATTCAAAGGGCACTGTGATTGACCTTAATTTGCGTTATATCACAATTAAAGGCGAGGGAGCGGTGCATTTAATTCCTAATTCTTTAATTTTAAGTAATAAAGTGTCAATCATTGATCGCGAAGACGATTAATCACAAATTTTAGCTATAAAAAAAGCAGCCTAGGCTGCTTTTTTAAGTTTTAGCAAATTACATTTGAGATTGCAGGTAATTCTCAAGCCCTGCGGTTTTGATTAACTGCTGCTGTGTTTCAAGCCAATCAATCTGTTCTTCTTGCTCATTTAAGATGTTATCTAGCGCTTCACGGCTGATGTAATCTTTTTTCTCTTCAGCAAGTTTAATTGCCGCTTTAAGATCAGGTAATGAATCAAGTTCAAAGCTCATGTTAGCTTCGATCATTTCTTCAGAGTTTTCACCAATACGTAGGCGACCTAAATCTTGTAGGTTTGGTAAACCTTCTAAAAACAAAATACGCTCAATTAAACGGTCGGCGTTTTTCATTTTTTGAATAGATACTTTGTAATCAGCTTTGTCTAATTTTGAAAAGCCAAAATCTTTAAACATACGAGCGTGTAAAAAGTATTGGTTAATACCTACTAATTCATTCGCTAATACTTTATTAAGTGCAGCAATGACGCTTTTATCGCCTTTCATACTATTAGCCTCTATTCGCCCATTTGAGATTGGTGGTAGTTTTGGCTACCAATTTTGTCGATTAGACCAAGCTGTTGTTCTAACCAGTAAACATGATCTTCTTCTGTATCAAATAATAACTTTTCAAGCACTTCGCGTGATTGATAGTCTTTTTCTTGCTCACAGATGGCAATTGCTTCTTTAACACAGTCAACCACTTCTAGTTCAAGTGTTAAATCATTTTGCATCATGCTTTTAACGTCTGAGCCAATTAATAGATCACGACGTTTAGTCATGTTTGGTACGCCTTCTAAAAACAGAATACGTTTGATCAACCAATCAGCGTGATCTTTTTCTTCTTCCATTTCGTGGTTAAGACGCTCATACAGCTTATTTAGGCCCCAATCATCGTACATACGAGAATGAATAAAGTATTGATCTATAGCGGCTAATTCGTTTGCGAGTAGTTTGTTAAAACTATCGATGACTTTTTGGTTACCTTTCATAATGCTGTCCTCGAATTCCAAGTTGCGGTAATTGTAGTATATAAAAACAAGATTGCAAACTTTTTCCTTTGTAAATCAGTTGTTTACTATTGAGTGTGATTCTCGTTTAAGTTTGCGTTAATGGTTGATAAATGAACAATTTATCGTTTCTATTCTTAAATAAAAAAAGCCCTTACTAAGAAGGGCTTGTTGTTCTAAACAAAATTTAATTTAGAAGCTATAGGTTGCACCAAGTGTAACAGTGGTACCTAAACCTTTAATGTTATAGCCACCATAGGTGTATGACTGGGCACGGGCAGGGTAGTAATCATTGTTAAATAGGTTTTCTACACCCATAAACGCTTGCCAGTTCTCGCTAAAGTTATAACGACCGCTTAGGTTAAATAGGTTGTAACTGCTAATTGGCCCTTGGTCGCCAACATAGTCGCCGTCTGCATTTGGTTCAAAGCGTTTGCGTGAACCCACATATAAATAACTCACCGTAAGTGATAACTCATCATTAGGCTGCCAGTTTAAATTAGCAGTGCCTTTTGGTGGGCTTATTTGGCGCGAACCTAAGTAAATGTCGTCTTCGGTGTTTTTACCTTCAACATAGCTGTAAGTTGCAACCAGTTTTAGAGTTGGGTTAATTTTATAATCAACTAATGTTTCGTAACCCCAAATCTCTTGCGGTGCACGTACCGGCTCATAAACACCGGTTACTTCATTAAAGCTATTCGTGGTGCCAAACTCTGATGTACTGCGGTAAGCTGCAAATTCAAAACGTAAGTTATCAAACTGTGAGGTAAAACCAATTTCATAGTTATCGATGATTGATGCTTCTGTTTGAATTAGACCAATATCATTCACCGTTGCTGAACGTAGTAGGCGGCCAATATCTGAGATATCAGACCCTTGTGAATAATTGGCAAATGGGCTGAAAGCCTCAAGTAAATTGTATTTAACACCTACATTATAAGTGGTTGCATCGTAATCAATGGTGTCGCCTTTTACGCTAAGTGGCACAGAGCACTGTGTTTCTGAACGGCAAAGCTTTAAGGTATTGTAATCATCAACGGTTAAATCAATGCTCTCTTGGCGCACACCCGCTTTAATGACTAAATCATTATTGATAACCCATTTTGTTTGTAAAAAGCCAGCAAGGCTTTCCATATCCATTTCTGGTACCCAAACACGGCCATCTACAAGTGGCTGAGACGTCACATCATTCAGTGCATCAAGGCCATAAATGAAGGTGGCTTCAACATTGTCAAAATCAACAAGGGTATTAAAGGTAGCGCGTGCACCTTTCTTTTCAGAGCGAATAATTGATTGGCCGCCTTCGTAGCCTTCGTCTGGGTTAGCTAGGTTGGTAGAAAAGAAAAACACATTCTCGATATCCTGCATGTAAAGGTCGAGTGTCATTTGTGTATTAGTAAACAGGGCGTAGTCTGTGTATTTTAAGGTAATGTTTTCGTTACCATCTGGGCCTTGTGGTTTACCTTGCTTTTGTAGCTCTTTAGGTACATGAATAGCATAAGTTTTTTCGCCATCGTTTAGGTTACCAACAACATCACCTAAATCGGTTTTTTGTTGAGAGCTAAAGTAGTTATAGCTAAATTGCAGTTGCTTCTCATCGTCAAAATCATAACCAAGTTTGGTGAAGTAGTTTTCTGTTACTGCATCAGATAAACCATACTGTAAGCCAAGAATATCGCCTTCGGCGTCACGTTGAACACCATTTTCTTCGTAACTTGCGGTAAATAAATAGCTAAGTTTATCTGCTCGGCCATTAACCGCAGCAGAGACTCGCGCACCAGCGCTTTCTTCTAGTTTTACTGCACTAAAACGTGACGATAGGCTGATCTCACCTTCTGGCTGACCATCACTTGTAGCCTGTTTTGTGATGTAGTTAATAATACCGCCCGATGCACCATTACCATAAACGGAGGTAGCACCTTTGATCACTTCGATACGCGCAATGGCACTTGGGTCGAGTGTTTTAACTCCCAAAGAGCCGTTTCTGAGTGGTGTAGATTGTGGCACACCATCAATCATCACAAGTGGTGCACGGCCACGTAAACTCTGACCAGTATTACTCGAGCTACCCGTATCTGGTGCAAGGCCTGGTACCATTTGCGCAAGTAAGCTTTGTAGCTCTGGATTAACTTTTAAATGCTCTTCAATTTGCTTTTGGCTAATAATCGTTACAGAAGCGGGTACTTCATCAATGCTTTCAAATACACGGCTGCCTGATACAACAACGTGTTCCATTTCTTCTGCGGTAAGTTTTTTATTGATGGCATCATCAGCAAATGCTTGGCTGCTAATTGCAATAGCGACCAGAGTCAGTGAAGTTTTTAACATGTTTATCCTTGTTAAATCGGTATTTATTATGTGATTGTGCGGCAGTCTAAATGTAAAGAAGTGTAAAGGCAAGGCTAATGATAATTATTTGCAATAAATTATTGGGTTGTTTTAGTCATTTGTATCTGCTTGCTTAAGTCAAAGGGCTTAAATGGAGAGTCATGATAAATAGGGGATTGTCGTGTTTAATAGCTACCAAGTAACTGCAGATTAAAGCGGCTTTAGCTTAAAAAACGTTTTAAGTCGTCTGGAATAGGCATTGGTTTGAAAGGGCTAACATTAGTGCCGCCGGTGTTACCGAGAGGGAGCCAAATACGCGAAAATACAATTGAAGCTGCCATGCGAGCAAACTGACCAATTATTTCCTTGGCATTATGGGTTTTAAAAGCAATTTTACACATCCACCAATGAGAGTAAGTATGCGCAATGATATAGCTTTGACCCAGAATATGAGCCCGCTCTAAGTGATAAAAAGCGGTTTTGTAATCTGCTTTCTTATAACTCGTTTCAGCCAATATCATTTCGGTGTTAAAGGCATTTTTGAGCTCAATATTCATGGCGAATGGTATGTTTAGTAAAGTCGTTTATTTGTAGTGCCGTTTGTACCAAAAGTAAACACCTGAAATCGTGAAAAATAACGGTGACAAAGCAAATAGCAACCACAGTAATTGCACAATAGGGCCTGCAAAATCACCAATATGAAACTTATATTTAAAGTTCCATGTTTGGGTGGTCCAAGAGCTTTGGCTGGCATCATAGCTTGCAACAATATCTGCTGAATATGGGTTTGCCCATACCCAACTATAGGCATGGCTTTCACCCGGGTTCTCTAATCTAAAACCAATGTTATCAGTTGGCTTTTTCGGTAAATAAATTCTAAATAACTTACCCTTAGGAAATACAGTTTGTGCGTTATCAAACGCTTTTTGAACTTGAAAAGGCGTATCCGCTAAAGGGGGAATAACGGCTGGCGGTTTTGGTCTATCTTCAACTGTGCCTTGCATCACAAATTCTAATACGGCTTTGGTTTGTGGCTTCCAGTTAAACGCCATACCTGTGTAAGCAATTAAAATGAGTGGAATTAAAAAGTACACACCCAGAACGGTATGCAGCTGATACATCAGCACTCTAAATTTTGCTTTACGTTTAATAGCCAAACGTTTAATACGATTTTTTGGTTTAACCCAAATATAAAAGCCGAGCAGAATTTCAATAATAAGAATAAGCGCACACACCGATACCCAGTTTCTTAGCGGGCGGTTTTTATCGCCATCTTCATAAAGCAGCCAGCGGTGCAAAGCCATGGTAAAGCCATAAATAGTAGTGTAGTATTCGTACTCATGTAACACTTGACCATTGTATGGATTAACACTTACATAGCGGTTGTTTGCCAACTGTAATTGCCACGCAAGATCACCTCGCTGTTCAGGCATTAACAGGGTAACGGGTTGTCTAGTTGAAGCTGAAACATGTTTTATGAGGCTATCAAAATCAAGTGCTGAAGCCGCTGGCGTTACAGTCCATTTATCGCTTTGAGTAAGGTATTGAATATCTTTTGCGTAAATAAGCAACGCACCGGTCAAACTTAAACAAATCAAAAATAAACCGCTTACTAAGGCAAGCAATAAATGCGTACGACGTAACCACAACTTCAACAAGGTTTGTTCCTTCAGTTTGCTGTTAAAACAAAACTGAATAGTAAATGATAACGCGTAACATTTACACTAAAACTTGTTCTATGGTGCAGCTTTCAATTGCAAAGTTATCATGTAAAAAGTGACGTATTTCATCGTTATTGATGTTGTGCTTGGCACTAAACTTGAGCTCGCAATGAACGTGATGATCATCTACCTGCCATGTTTTGAGGTAATCAATATTAGTAATGGCAAATTGGGCTTTAAGCTCATTAATAGCTTCTGTTAAAGCAAAATTATCAGGGGCTGCCTGCATCAAAATTTTACTGCTCGCTATTAACAACAAAACACCATGGTAAATGACATACACAGAAATCAGCATAGTGGCAATTAAATCAACAATATACCATTGATAAAGAATAATTAAGGTACCTGCTATAATCACCACCACAGAAGCTAATGCATCAGACACATTATGTATAAACGCAGCACGAATATTCATACTGTCTTTTGCGCCTGCTTTGTAAGTTAAAAGGGCGGTGACAAGGTCAACAACCAGTGCAAACCCTGCAACCCAAATGATGATCCAACCATCAATAGGCTCAGGGTTTAAATAGTTGGAGATGGCTTCAACAATTAGGTAACCACCAATCACAATTAAACTTAAGCTGTTAAATAAGGTTGCTAAAATTTCAGCGCGTTTGTAGCCGTATTGATAACGATCGTTGGCAGGTTTGGCACCAATTTTTCGGGCAATTAGGGCAATGAATAACGACGAGGCATCACTTAAATTATGCAGTGCATCAGCAATTAACGATAAACTGCCAGAAACAAGGCCGCCAATCACCTGAGCGACAGTTAATAACACATTGATTGCAACTGCCAGCATGAGTTGGCGGGTGCTTTGGTTATTTGTATCGTGATGATGGTGGTGGTGTCCGTGTCCCATAAAATTACCGAGTTATTGATTTGCTTTATTTTTATACCATGCGTTCCGTGTTATTGAAATGTTTGTAATGATTTGTTCGTGTGCGGATTACAATTTACTGTTCAAATGCGGGTGGATTTGTTAGTTTAGCGCCGTTGTACCAATTTTTAGTTCTAATTTTTAGGCTCAATGTGAAAGCTGCATTTATTATTTTGATTAGCGTATTATTGCTCCAGCCCTTGCTGGATAGCTTTGATGTGGCCGATCATAATGCTGCGTTTAATCACACCTCGGTACTGTTATCAGAAGAAATTGACCTAGAAGCCCATTGTGCAGCCAATGGCGATCACCTGTTACATCAATCAGAGCATGCCGAGCTTAGCAAACAGTTGTCTGACTCAGCCGAAAAAGGCCATTGTCATGTTTGTCACAGCCCAGCGTTTGTCGATTCGCTGCAATTGTCTGAACCTACTGATGCCTATTTTACTAAAATTGAATCTCTTGATTTCAACTTCAAATCGGCTGACTTAGTACCGCTTCATCGCCCACCTATTTTAGCTCTTACTTAATCCAAAACCCTTTTTAGATTTTATTTGGGCTTAGCCCATTTTAAGTAAGAGACACTCTATGTATTTAAGAAATTTTATGCGTTACGCATTGCTGTGCGGATGCTATATGACTGTGACAAATATTTATGCGACAGAACAAGCGCATAACCATCAAGAAAATGACCAAGCTGAACATGCTAATGAAGTCAGTTTAACTGAGCAGCAACAGCAACTCGCTAATATTAAGGTTGAGCGCCTTGTACTGAAAAAACACAAGCAAACCTTGTATGCACCGGGCGAAATTAAAGCCAATGGCTATGCCAGTTATGTGGTGTCACCGCGTGTAGATTCTATCGTTGTAAAGCGCCATGCCTTATTAGGGCAGCATGTAAATAAGGGAGACTCTTTAGTCACTTTATTTAGTGGCGAAGTAGCCAGCCAGCAAACTGAATTTAGATTAGCAGAAGCCGAGTGGCAACGCGTTACTAAAATGACCCCGGGCACAGTCAGCGAAAAGCAAATCTTAACTGCCAAAGCTGAGTATGAAGTGGCTTATAGCCGGTTAGTTGCCTTTGGTTTATCAAAACAAGCTATTGCACAAACACTCACCATAAGCCCAGAAAAACTCGGTGAATATACATTGTTTGCACAAACATCGGGAGCTGTTTTAACCGATAACTTTGCTCAAGGTCAGCGAGTTGATTCGGGGATTGAGCTAATGCTAATAGCCGATGAATCTGCACTTTGGGTTGCTGCTCAGCTTTCAGCTAATCAAGACCGTACTATCAGTAATGGCTCTACGGCGCTGTTGGAAGTTAACGGCAATCGTTATCAAGCAAGGGTTATTCAAGAAGCACATACCATTGATAAACAAACACGCTCACGAACCGTTAGGCTCGAAGTAAAAAACACCCAGCATAGTTTGCACCCAGGCATGTTTGCGGATGTGTATTTTCATTTTGAAACAGACCACGAGTTACTTGCCGTACCAGAAAATGCATTAACACGCAGTGCAGATGGTGACTGGCAATTATTTGTCGTTGATGATGATGGCGGCTTTGCTGCCCAAGAAGTAACCCTTGGCAGAAGTTTTGGTGATTATCGCGAAGTGTTAGGTATTAAAGCCGGGCTTGAAGTTGTCACCCAAGGTGCTTTTTTTATTGCATCACAGCTAGCTAAAGGCGGATTTGATCCGCATAACCACTAGAGGTGACGCATGTTTAATTTATTAATTGAGGCGGTGATAAAGAACTGTTTACTGGTGGTATTGGCCTTACTTGCAGCGATTGCAGTGAGTGCATTTATGATCCCAAAACTTAATTTAGATGCCTTTCCTGATGTGACAAATGTGCAAGTGGCGGTGAATACCGAAGCACCAGGGCTTGCGGCTGAAGAAGTAGAGCAACTGATCACCTACCCGATAGAAGCGGTTATGTATGCGCTGCCCGATGTAGAGCAGGTACGCTCTGTTTCTAAAACAGGGTTATCTGGTGTCACTGTGGTGTTTAAAGAAGGTGTTGATATTTACTTTGCTAGGCAGCTGGTTTTTGAGCGTTTGCAGTCTGCTAAAGAGTTGATCCCAGCTGGTGTGGGTATGCCAACCATGGGCCCGAATACATCAGGGCTTGGACAAGTCTATCAGTATTTACTTGAAGCAAAGCCAGATGCCAACATAGATAGCATGGCACTGCGTAGCTTAAATGATTGGGTGGTTAAATTACTTATATTACCCATTGATGGTGTGACCGATATTCTGTCATTTGGCGGTGAGGTTAAGCAGTATCAAGTGAACATAAACCCCAATAAGTTACTTGCTTATGACCTAACACAGCAAGATGTTAGTGACGCTCTAGATGCTAACAACAGTAATGTGGGTGGCTGGTATATGAATCGTGGCCAAGAGCAGCTTGTTATTCGTGGTACAGGTTGGTTTACCCCAGGCGAAAAAGGGCTTGCCGAGATTGCGCAAACGCCTATCAAAACCATTGATGGTACGGTCGTTAAAGTGGCCGATGTTGCGAATGTTGAGCTTGGCAGTGAAATTCGCCAAGGCGCTGTCACTTTGTCTAAACGCGATGAACAAGGCGAAATAGTCAATCGTGGTGAAGTGGTGACTGGTATCGTGCTGAAAAGAATGGGGGCAAATACCAAGCAAACGATTGATGGCATTAACGCGCGTATCGAGATGATAAATCAAGCACTGCCAAAAGGGGTTGAATTTACAGCCATTTACGACCAAGCAGAGCTTATAAGCAAAGCGGTACAAACGGTTATTGATGCACTGCTTTTAGCTTTTGTGTTTATTATCATTGTATTAGCGCTATTTTTGTTAGATTTAAGAGCAACATTTTTGGTGTTACTGTCAATCCCTATCTCGATTGGCTTAGCACTGAGTGTAATGGCATGGCTTGGGTTATCAGCAAACTTAATGTCGTTGGGTGGGATTGCTGTTGCCATTGGTATGCTGGTAGATGGCTCAGTTGTGATGGTTGAGAATGTATTTAGGCACTTAGGGCTTAAGCATAATCAACATAAGCCTTCTTCGCAGCTGGTGGCTATTGCTGCAAAAGAAGTCGCACGGCCTATCTTCTTTGCCTCTTTGATTATTCTAACGGTATTTTTACCGCTGTTTAGCTTTGAAGGCGTTGAGGCGAAGTTATTTCAGCCAATGGCTGTAAGCATTATGTTGGCGATTATTAGCGCTGTTATCGTTGCCTTGGTTGTGGTGCCAGCTCTGTGCGTGTACTTATTTGCTAAAGGCGTGACAGTAAAGCAAAGTATTTTGTTAAAACCTATCGATATGCTTTATCAACGGGCTTTACAAAAAGCGTTGCAGGCTAAACGTAGCGTTTTATCTATAGCAGGGTTATTGTTAATTGTAGCGGCCGTTATACTACCTAGGCTGGGTACTGAATTTGTGCCAGAGCTTGAAGAAGGCACTATTAACCTACGTGTGACACTTGCTCCATCAGCAAGTCTCGATATGGCAATCTTAGTTGCACCAAAGCTTGAAGCCATGTTGCTTGAATTTAGTGAAGTAGAATATGCGCTTAGCCGAATCGGTCGAGCAGAAGTAGGGGGCGATCCTGAACCGGTTAACAACATTGAAATCTATTTAGGCTTAAAACCTCATGAGCAATGGGTAAACGCGAAAACGCGTGTCGAATTACAGCAACTAATGGAAGCCAAGCTTGAGCAATTTCCGGGGCTTTTGTTTAACTTTTCACAGCCTATAGCAACCCGAGTAGATGAGCTTTTATCCGGTGTTAAAGCGCAATTGGCAATAAAATTATTTGGTAGTGACCTAGGCGTTTTAACTGAAAAAGGCCAACAAATTGAGCAGCTAGTTCAGCAAATACCGGGCGCTAAAGATGTTGCTATGGAGCAAATAGGCGGCGAAGCGCAGCTGATAGTTAAACCTAACCGTTTGGCATTGTCGCGCTTTGGCTTATCGGTGGCTGATTTAATGGATGTAGTTCAGCACGGTATTGGTGGGCAATCTGCAGGGCAAATCATTAATGCCAATGAGCGCTATGATATTTATGTGCGTATAGCAAAAAGCTTTCGCCAAAACCCAAATGTGATTGCTGATCTTAGATTGCAAACCCCCACGGGTGCCATTGTAAGGGTGGGGGATGTAGCTGATGTACAAATTGAGTCTGGCGCTGCGCAAGTTCGTCGCGATGATGTTCAAAGGCGGGTGGTTATTCAAGCGAATGTGCAGGGGCGAGATATGGGATCTGTAGTTGCCGATATACGCGCTACCATTGCCGATAAAATGCAGCTACCAAGTGGTTACAGTGTGGCGATTGGCGGGCAGTTCGAAAACCAACAGCGGGCACAGCAGCGGCTGATGATAGTTGTGCCTGTAGCCTTGTTACTCATTGCGTTATTGCTTTATTTTGCTTTTAGTAACCTATCGCAAGTGGTGCTTATTCTTGTCAATGTTCCCTTGGCTGTGATTGGTGGGGTGATTGCATTGTATGTCTCTGGGCAATACTTATCTGTACCCAGTTCAGTAGGGTTTATCACACTATTTGGTGTTGCTGTATTGAATGGTGTAGTGATGGTCGAAAGTATTAATCAAAGGATTAGTGCAGGAGATAGCAAAGATAAAGCAGTATTTGAAGGCGCTGTTTCAAGGCTAAGACCCGTACTCATGACCGCGCTTACTTCAATGCTTGGGCTAATTCCAATGCTCCTTAGCACAGGAATAGGGGCCGAAATACAAAAGCCACTTGCTACGGTTATTGTTGGCGGCTTGGTCAGTGCAACCTTCTTAACTTTATTTGTACTTCCGGTACTTTATAAGTCGATGAGTAAATAAAGCATAATGGGGCTAACTTTTAGTAGCCCCTTTTTAATGACGTGTATTTCTGTAAAGGGCGTTTACACCATGCTAAAGCCCTTATAAACTGGGCGTTACAATAATGATGTAAAAAAGGAATACAGAGTGAGTAACGCAATTACAATTCGTCCGGCAGTCGCAAGTGATGCTGCAACAATCCTACATTTTATTACCGAACTTGCTATTTACGAAAAAGAACCCGACGCAGTTAAAACAGACGAGCAAGCTATTTTAAAAACGTTATTCAGTGAAGGCGCAACGGCGCATAGTGTTATTTGTTTAGAGGGCGACACACCAATTGGTTTTGCTGTGTATTTTTATAATTACTCAACCTGGCTTGGTAAAAATGGTTTGTATTTAGAAGATCTTTACGTCAGTGCAGATAGCCGTGGTAAAGGTGCTGGTAAGCAAATTATGAAATATCTCGCTAAGCAAGCACTCGAAAAAGACTGTGGTCGTTTTGAGTGGGTGGTACTTGATTGGAATAAACCAGCCATTGATTTTTACGACAGCATTGGTGCTAAACCGCAAAACGAATGGATTATTTACCGCCTAACAGGCCAAGAGCTTATCGACTTTGCACATCAATAAGTAATGTTGTTATAGCTTAAAACTAACAAATAGCAATATAAATAAAAATCATTTGCATTTGGTCTTTTCTGTGTGTAGTTTAAATACACATAGAATGATTGGTATAAGTGCAGGTGATTTTTATGACTCAAACAACACGCCACACACCGTTAACTTCGCACGCCATTGATGACGCGCTTGCCCCTTGGCAAAGTGCAATTTATCAAGGCAACTTAGCATTTGAATCTGGCGAGCTTATTACTGCGCGTGATCATTACACTGTTGCCAGCAGCTGCGCTGAAACACTACTCGCGCAATTTTCTAATATTCCAATCAACCAGTCGGTAACTCGCTCGTTAGAGCATTGTATTGCAGCATTTGTTGTTGCCACTTTGAATCTTGCCGACACCTTTAAAGTCATGCAAAAACCCGATAAAGCCTGCACCTGGCTTTGTCATGCTCATCAACGATTAAGCGTGCTATTAAATCACCCTGAGCAGCAGGTTCGCACCTTGGTGCTGCACCATCATCACAAAACCTATTATGAGCTGGTAAAGTTTGCCAGCATGGCATCGGCATTTCCGACACTCATTAACCGAATCAATCAGCTATTAGCTGACCATCCCCACAAAACGCAGTTATTACATTAACGATAAGGAATCAGTATGCCTTTTACATTACCCGATTTAGCGTATGACTATGATGCACTTGAACCGCACATTGATGCGAAAACCATGGAAATTCATCACACTTTGCATCATCAAACCTATATCAATAAAGCGAATGCTGCACTAGAGGGCAGCCATTACTCTGAGCAAGATGCTGAAACATTACTACGCACTATTTCTTCAATGCCTGAGTCTTTACAAAAAGCAGTACAAGAGCATGTGGGTGGCCATCATAATCACTCATTATTTTGGCAAGTTATGTCTCCTAATGGCGGCGGTACGCCAAGTGAAGAGTTAAACACCGCCATTGTTGATACGTTTGGTAGCTTTGACGCATTTAAAGAGCAATTTACGAATGCAGCGGTAAGCCGCTTTGGCAGTGGCTGGGCGTGGTTATGTGTTGATGAAAATAACCAGTTGGTCGTTGAAAGTAGCCTCAATCAAGATAGCCCACTAATGAATAATCAAACGCCTATTTTAGGGCTTGATGTGTGGGAGCATGCGTATTACTTGAAGTATCAAAATCGTCGTCCTGAATATATTGCGGCATTTTACGAAGTGATCAATTGGCCGGAAGTTGAGCGCCGATATTTAGCCGCAATTAAATAGCTGTTTAAATAGTTAAGGTCCGAAACTGGCTAGTCAAAAAATAATATTCAGTTAAGCTAACGGTATTAGCGTGTAACGAGAACAATTATGACTAGCCAACAATGGCAAACAGCAAGGCAAAGCCGCGACCCACGCTTTGATGGGGTGTTTTTTGTGGCGGTAAAAAGCACTGGCATTTATTGCCGACCCATTTGCCCTGCACCAACGGCACAAGAAAAGAACGTTGAATACTACCAATACGCGCACTTGGCTGCGCAAGATGGTTTTCGACCCTGCATTCGCTGCCGCCCAGATAGTGCACCGAATAGCCCAGCTTGGCTAGGTACTAAAACAACCGCATTACGTGCCAAACAACTGATTGATAAAGGAGAGGCCTACGACTGTGAGGTTTTAGCAGACAGGCTAGGGGTGTCGAGTCGCTATTTACGCCGTTTGTTTAACCAACATTTTGGACTCTCGATCACTCAATATCGATTATTTAACCAATGCAATTTTGCCAAGCAGCTACTACAAGAAACAGATTTGTCTGTGGCAGATATCGCATTTGCTTCTGGTTTTAATAGTATTCGCCGTTTTAACGATGCTTTTTTAAAGCAGTTAAATATTGCCCCTTCAAAGTTGCGTAAGTCTGATAAAAAACCAGCCTCAACATTAACTCTAACACTGGCATTTAGGCCGCCTTATAACTGGCAAGCACTCCATGACTTTTTGCAGCGCCGTTTAATTAGTGGCCTAGAATGGTTGAGCGCAACGAGCTATGGTCGCACTTTTAAAGACAAATATTGCCAAGGGCAATTCACAGCGCATTTTGTTGAGCATAAAAACCATTTTAAAGTAGCAATTGATATTGATAACACCCGCTATTTACAGCAAGTGATCCATAACATTCGCCGTGTGCTTGATTTAGACGCTGACACGCACACTATTGAACAACATTTACATGCAGAGCTTAAAGGCGCGATGCCACTGTGTGTTGGGCTGCGTTTGCCGGGAATTTGGTCAGACTATGAAGCGGGCATACGTGCGGTACTTGGTCAGCAAGTGAGTGTTACAGCGGCTCACAATCTCGTTAAACAGCTTGTAAGTGAGTTTAATCAGCAAAGTAATAACCACTATTTTCCAAGCCCTGAATGGGTTGCCAATTCTGAACTCGATTTTTTTAAAATGCCACAATCACGCAAAGATGCGCTAAGGCGTTTAAGTGCTTATTGTCAGCAAAACCCAGATAATCAAGAGCTTGATAATTGGCTTGAGCTCAAAGGTATTGGCCCGTGGACAGTTAATTACGCCAAGCTACGCGGTCAAAGCCACCCCGATATTTTACTGGCGGGCGACTTAGGGGTTAAAAAAGCCCTCGCTGGAATAAGCGAATTTAATAGTGAGCACTGCGCGCCATTTCGCTCTTATTTAACTTTTCAACTATGGCAACAATTATGAGTATGCAACAAGTTATTATGCCAAGTCCCATTGGTGATATTACTATTCAAAGTACATCAAAAGGCGTCAGTTACGTTGGCTTTTACCCGGAGGTTGCGATGCAAACAGAGGTTGTTGATGAACACACTCTTACACCTATTTTAATTTGTATAAGTGAGCTTAATGAATATTTTAACGGTGAGCGTACACGTTTTACTGTTCCCCTTGATACCCAAGGTACTCACTTTCAAAGGCAAGTGTGGCGTGCGCTGATGGATGTTGAGTTTGGTCAAAGCAAAAGCTACCAAGATATTGCACTTGCGATTAATAACCCAAAAGCGGTGCGTGCAGTAGGCGCTGCAAATGGAAAAAACCCGATTAGCATTATTGTGCCGTGCCATCGAATTATTGGCGCAAACGGTAAACTCACAGGCTATGCGGGTGGCCTTGAAAGAAAAGAGTGGTTACTGAAACACGAAGGCTTGTTATAAAACAGCAATTTTACTGGGACAACGATTGAGGTAATAAGAGTAAGGTAATAGATGATGTTGTCGCGCGATTAGGGTAGCATATTGCGACTTTAAAATTTGGGCAACATCATGGCACAGCTGTACTTTTATTATTCTGCAATGAATGCAGGCAAATCTACCACACTTTTACAATCTGCATTTAACTACCGCGAACGTGGTATGGAACCTGTTATTTTAACAGCGGCTATTGATGATAGAGCAGGTGTTGGCAAGGTGTCTTCACGTATTGGTTTACAGGCTGATGCGCATATTTTTGACGCAGATAAAGATGTATTTGAGCTAATCAAATCATTAAATGCAGAGCAAAAGCGCCATTGTATTTTAGTTGATGAGTGTCAGTTTTTATCAAAAGACCAAGTAATGCAATTAACAGATGTGGTTGATGAGCTTGGTATTCCGGTGCTGTGTTATGGCTTACGTAATGATTTTAGAGGTGAGCTATTTAGTGGTTCACAATACCTACTTGCCTGGGCAGACAAACTAATTGAGTTAAAAACAGTGTGTCATTGCGGTCGTAAAGCTAACCATGTACTGCGTACTGATGAGCATGGCAATGCGATTGCAGACGGTAATCAGGTAGAAATTGGCGGCAACGACCGATATGTATCGGTGTGCCGCAAACATTATAAAGAAGCGTTAAATCTCGGCCGCTAATGCTGAGATAAAGCTATCAATATCTTGCTTAGTGACGCCTAAATGGGTCACTAATCGCAGTGGTTTACCCGGTGAAAACAGCATGTTTTGCTCTTTTAACGCATGTGCCACTGCTTTTAAGTCGATATGTTCGGCAACATTTGCGTAAACAATGTTGGTATCGATTTGAAAAGTTGACGTATCAAAACCAGCTAACGTGTTTAACTGTTCAGCTAAATACGCCGCGTTATCGTGATCCTCAGCAAGCCTTGCTACGTGATGCTCAAGTGCATACTGGCCAGCGGCTGCAAGCATACCCGCTTGGCGCATACCACCACCAAGTACTTTACGCCAGCGGCGCGCTTTATCAATCAGTGCTTTGCTACCTAATAATAGTGAGCCAACCGGCGCGCCGAGTCCTTTTGATAAGCAAATAGATACTGAATCAAAATACTGGGTGATCTCAGTGATATCAACACCTAACTTAACCGCAGCGTTATACACGCGGGCACCGTCTAAGTGCAGAGCAAGGTTATGTTTATCAACACACTCTCTAGCTTGTTTAAGATAGCTTAGCGGGAGAACTTTGCCGCCAATGGTGTTTTCTAAGCTAAGTAGTTTGGTTTTAGCAAAGTGAAAGTCATCAGCTTTAATTGCAGCCACAACTTTGTTTAAATCTAGGCTGCCATCGGCATTATTTTCAATTGGTTGTGGTTGAATAGAACCTAATACAGCAGCACCGCCACCCTCAAATTTGTAGTTATGCGCTTGTTGACCACAAATATATTCGTCGCCACGCTCACAATGTGCCATCAATGCAAGTAAATTGGCTTGCGTGCCTGAGCTACAATAAAGAGCACTTTCGAAGCCATGACGCTCAATAGCATATTGTTCAAGCTGATTAACGCTTGGGTCGTCACCATAAACATCGTCGCCTACAGGGGCGTCATTCATGACCGCGCGCATAGCTGCTGTTGGTTTTGTAACTGTGTCTGAACGAAAGTCGATCATCTTATTATCCTTATACTAGTTCGTTAAGAATGGCTTCGCGGTCAGCTTGGTCAAAATAGCTCCAAGCAATAAAGCGACTAATTTTTTGGCCTTGTGCCATTTTTATAACTTTTACTTCTTTCACATCAAGTGTGCTAAGCAACTTTTTTACATGCGGTAAAGTGTCAGACTTAGAAACAAGCGATGTAAACCAGATACATTGCTCTGCAAACTCTTGGCTCTCAATGCACATTTTGCTGATAAACTCGCGCTCACCGCCTTCACACCAAAGCTCGTTTTGGCGGCCACCAAAATTAAGCGCTTTTTGTGGCGCTTTGTTCAGGTTTTTCCATTTACGCTCAGTACCTGCTTTGGCATGTTGCTCGCTGGCATGGAACGGTGGGTTGCATAAAGTTAGGTGAAAAACATCTTTATTCGATATCACGCCCGTAAACATTTTATTGGCGTTGTTTTGCTGCCTAATATTAATTTTCAGGCGGTTGAATTGCACAATTTGTTTAGCAATTTTAACAGACAAGGCATCAATATCTGAACCCGTGAAGTGCCAGCCATACTCGTGATTACCAGTAAGCGGGTAAATCACATTTGCACCCGTGCCTACATCAAGCACTTTTACTTGCTTACCCGTCGGAATATGACCTTGGTTATCGTTTGCTAATAAATCGGCCAAGTGATGAATGTAATCCACTCTTCCAGGAACCGGTGGGCAAAGGTAGTTGTCGGGCAAATCCCAAAAATCGATTTTATAATGGCTTTTTAATAACGCTTGGTTGAGG
Source organism: Pseudoalteromonas sp. NCCP-2140 (assembly GCF_023708065.1). Lineage (NCBI taxonomy): Bacteria > Pseudomonadati > Pseudomonadota > Gammaproteobacteria > Alteromonadales > Pseudoalteromonadaceae > Pseudoalteromonas > Pseudoalteromonas sp. NCCP-2140. The sequence goes on from NZ_BRCZ01000004.1 coordinate 548,640, forward strand.
GTTTTAACCGCTAATGCGTTGGTGAAATCAATGGTATCAGTACCCGCTGGCGTTTGCGTTATATAAGGTGTTAGGGCAGGAGTATCTTTGCATAGCAAAGTAAAGTCGTAGCCATTTAAGTGGCGATTTCGCGGATGCATTGAGGAAAACCTATCTGTTAGCCATATCAAAGACAGATTGTACCAAATAAATCTTTGCTCTGAGTTAGTTTGCGGTGGATATTTTTGCTTAGTAGCATTAATACATAGTAAGCAAAAATAAGTTGAAAACTGATCGAGTGGATTTGCTTAAAGTATGGGCTACTTGAGGTTAAGCGCGAAAGAACGGGCATATTGGCCATGATACAAGCAACTAAAATTAGTGTTTAAAAAAATTTTGACACAAATTGGGTCACATTGGGTACTACCATAAGACATTTAAAGCTGATAAATTCGTAAGTGATTCAATCAAGGAAAAATAATAAAAATCATGGTTAAAAAGATACTTAAAGGAATTAGTATAACATTTTTAGTGTTAATTAGCTTATTTGTACTTTTAGCAATTTGGACTGCGGATAAATCCTCTGCTTACAAAGAAACTGCTATTCCTTACCTAAATTCAGCAATTATAGATATCTCTCAATGGGACCCTCAGACTCTCAAAAACTATATGACACCATCATCAATTGAAAATGCCACAGATGAAGATATTTCTAAAATCATGCGTGCATTCTCAAAGTTGGGCGAATTAAAAGAACTAGGTGAATTTGAATTTATAAATGTTAGCTCTAAAGCTGTTACCGGAGGTGGTTCTGGTACTTATGTTACTTATTTAATTCCAGCTTCATACACTAATGGAGACGCAAAAATAACCGTCACGTTAAAAGAAGAAGGTGAGTCATTCTCTATTTATAACTTCAATTTAAATTCGATGGCGCTTATTGATTAAGTTTTATCAAAAATAGCGCGCAACTGGTTGTATTTAAATAGTTTATTTTCAAAGGGATGTTTATGTCTAAAATTAAAAAAATAGTGATAGCTGTAGTAATTGTGCTAAGCCTTGGCGCAATTGCTAAACAATACAATGAGCACAATCACACAGAGATGGCAATTAAAGAGTGTGGCAATAAAGACAACATCGCTAAAGTCGACTCTAAAGGTTTTGAGTGTAAAGACTAATAGAGATTAGTAAAACAAATAGTACACCTGAAATTATCATACTTGGTTTAAACAGCACCCTAACCATTCAACAATAAAATAATCATGTAGGGCTTTTTATAACTTAAAGGAAAAAGAATTGAAAAAAGAACAAAGCAAGGAAAGTGGTATCTTATATGCTGTATTTACAACCGTTTTATTGTACTTCCTTTTTAAAATTACGTTAATTTTTTCTATGCAGTTAAATTGGCATTCAACCTGTCTAAGCTCACTTTGGGGTAATGCCAACTCTGTAGTGACACCTTTTTTAGGGTTTTCAATTGTCGCTGTATTAAGTTGTATCTGGTTTTTTTATTGCGCCATAAAATACAAACAAAAAGCAGGTAAAGCGGTATATCTTTTATTAGGCGTAGGAGCTGTGTTCTATTATTTTTGGTTTAGAGGCTTTTACGGTTTTTGGCAGCTAATGAGCTACGAACAAAAAGAAATAACAGTACAAGAGTTTTATGAAAAAACAGGTGGTACAGATAGACTCACTTCGATGTTTGGTAACCGCCTCAGGCATCATGAACTGTGTAAGTCACCACATGACTAGATGAATCAAAATGCAGATGAGACGTTTTGTGTGGTACCAATATCAGTTGCTGTAAAAATACACAGCATAGTTATTTCGCTCTTATATTCAAGAAAATGAGCAACGAGCGCATTTTCTTTTTCTGAAACCCTTTAGGATTAATTAAAAATACGAGTTGCCGATGCCTTAAGTTATTTGTTACTAATAGATTTATTAAATACATGAGCGTGACATTGGCAGAAAGATTCGTGACGCGCGCACTATTGAATTGTTAGGTAGCTAGATGGAATTTCAGAGTTGGCCAACACCTTTTGAAAATGGCAGTTTGTGGTTAGTCGATTTGTCATGGGGTACCAAAGAGTGGACTTTAGAGAAATCGAATGGTGTAAAGTACCTGATTAAAGGCGACGCAAAACACGAAAACCATGAACTTGTTGCTCGTGTATTTCACGAAGAATCACAAACTATATACGAGCTATTATTTGAATCTGTAAATGGCTTTCGTTGTATTGATGAGCATGGGTTGACTGAAGTTTGGAGCGAAAAACGACCAAAGTTCAATACTTTTAAAATAAGAGGTCACGGCTGGCACAAAGAAAGTCCGCTCACCTTCTTTATAGGAAATGATGGTGAATGGTCTCACTTAATAGTTACTTCTGACGAATGTTTAGAGGTTGTTTGTCGAGAAAGCCCTATTGTAAAAGTGATTGGTAAAGCAGAGGTTTTCGCTACCTAACAAAGCCATAAAACAATGGACGCAAAACAGCAGGCTTGTGCTCCTTCGTCGCCAATTTTAGCCTGCTATTTTGTGCCGTTTATTACGGCGTTAGGTTAAAAAGTTGAATGGCACTACCTAAAAAAGGAATTAGAAAAATTGAGTATGAAGGGCATACATACGGTTGGTTAATTCGTTCAAAGCCAACTTACACTCAGGGGGCATTTCAAAGCCCAATGACCATAGGTATTCAAGAATTGGACTGTGAAATGCCCAAGGTTTTATATGTTACTCTGAATATTGATCGGCCAGATAATTGGCTATCTAGTCATCAAACTCAAATAACCCCAAATATCATTCGTAATATTATTAAAGGGGCTATCGAAGAAGGTCGGGTGTTTAATGAGGGTGGGGCGGCATATGAGTATGAATTTGGTGTAATAAAAAATGCGTAGCCAGTCACCTAACAAGTTTAACAGCCACTGCGTCGCTAGACAGACTAAACGCAGCTTCGCGGCAGGCTGCCGGTTATAAAGGCTTTGGCAGAAATCAAATCAACAAAGGAGAAATAATATGGGTGCATGGGGAATGGGAGTGTTTGATGATGATACTTCTTGTGACTTACTTTATGAAGCTATGGAAACAGACGCTCTCAGCTTTATCAAAAAAGCACAAAACCATAAAGATGCGGAGTATCTGGAATACGATGAATGCCACGAAGTTATTGTTGCTGCTTCTATAATGGACTACATATTAAACGGTACAAAATATAATCATAATACCGAAGGCTATGACGAATGGCTATCAAAGCAAGGAAAAGAAGGAATTGAAGGAATTGAAAATTTAAAGTCTGTTATTTCTGAAGGCCTGCGGAGAGTTTTATCAGGAGAGTCAGAACTAAATGAGTTGTGGCTAGAAAATGAAGAAGATTACCCTGCATGTAAGGGGAATATAGAAAGTATATTGTCAAACTTAAACGGCTAATAAATTGCTGCACCTGACACATACTGCTACGCTCGTTTTGTTTGTGTCTGTCGGTGGCGCTCTTTTTTACACAAAGCCGCTCTCTCTAATATGTGCAGGTGAGCAAGGGAGTAGAAGCCTATGAAGTTTAGAGTTCGAGAAGAAGACACACATTTCTATTTAAATAAAAGGAAAAATGGTGAATATGAACTAATGCTTCATACTGGCCCGCGTTTAGGTGAAAGTATATGTTTTTCGAAAGAGCGTTTAACTCAATTTAAAAAGTTGCTTAAAAACAGGGAATATTCATCAAAAACATAAAATTTTTAGGCATTCAATTACTGTCCAAAAGCAAACTTCGCTTGTTATTGAATCAAGTAGAAATATTGAGTTGTTTAACTCACTAATTGTAGATGAAAATTACTCTGTTAATATTTACGAAAATGACTTAGAGCAGTTCATAAACAGGTTTGAAGAATGCGGTTTCTAACATGGCAATTATGTGTGGGACGTCTAAAGCTTAGCTGGCGCTCCTTCGTCGCTAATTTTAGCCAAGCTTAATCCGCCCATTATGCGGGCGTTGGTATTACTTGAAATATGGATGTATCTGAAAAACTACAGCAATTAAATGCTGATCCTAAAAAGCAAAAGCAGATAAAAAAATACTTGTTAGCTTGCTGTCAAAAGTTGGTGAAATATCGCAGGAGCGGCAACCTTGAGAAAGGTATTATGTTAGCTAAGCAATATAATTCAGGGTTCATATCATGGAAGAAGTTTCATGATATTGAGTATGTTTTAGAAGGCGAGGCTTTTCGAATTGATTTTTATACCAATGACCCATACTTTGGCGGGTTAAGAGTTGATTTAAATGACCTTGCAGACCTAAAGATGGTGCGAGTAAGTAAAGCTTTGAAAGCTAAAAAGGCTAATGAATACCTTGTTGAATTAACTTACTTTGTAAATACAGTTTTTAGTTATTGTTCTCACCCAAATAACAGCTTACCGTCTGACAAAGAGTCAAAGTTTCTTTGTCCGCTGTTGTTTAAAAGGTATTTTAGCTAACACCATGTAATACATAACAAAGTAATTAAACAAAGGACACAAAACAGCAGGCTTGTGCTCCTTCGTCGCTAAGTTTAGCCTGCTATTTTGTGCCGTTTATTACGGCGTTATGTACTTGGAGAAAAATATGGATTTTCTCGTAGGTGTAGACCTTCAGGATTCATTAGTTTTGGGTTGGCACTACAATGATCAAACTCTTGAAATTGAACTAGAGTTTAGCATTTGGCCTGAGTCTAAATATTATGAAGCTCCAAAAATAGGTGAGCATACTTGCTATCGTTTGGGGTCTCTTCTTTTTGAGGGTGTCTTGAGTATTAATGGGCTCTTGAATCAAAATGATATACAACCGACCATAGACCTTGATGTTTCAAGAGACTACGGAAACATCGACTACTTTGAAAAGAACCAATCATATTTCAAGGTTGCAGGTGGCTTTGGGAACATAGAATTTGAAAGCTCAGGTGTTCATTTTAAACTACGTACATAACAAACTGTTTAAGAGGGATTCGCAACGCTTGGCATTTTTACTATGCGTTGGTCTTAGTGATTAAGGTGGAATGCAGCGGCTTCGGTATTGCGTTGCTCATCCCTTAACAGGGCGTTATATTTTCAGAGGTAGTCCGTTGGAAACTGAATTAAGCATTGAGGGAAGTGTTACTGAATCTAAATCAAGAAAAGAGCTCATTCCTCTATGGATTAAAATATTTGGGTGGCTTTTCTTGGTACTTGGCGTTGTTGCTCCAATTTTATATGTGGCTTCTGCTATTTTCGA